>CP099863.1:3546794-3865605 GCA_024134725.1 Bacillus sp. 1780r2a1
TGTACCAAATATTAAAAGTACTAAGAGGAAAAAGGTAACGATACGTCCTCTTTTAACCATCGATAAGAAATCCTCCTTCTTATGTAAAACACATGAGCTAATCGCTGTAAAATACCAACTTAATTATCTTCGATAACTAGGGGGTCTGTCAAATGACGAACCATAAAATTTGCATTACTTTAATAATTCTTTCCAATCCTCATTGTCACTAACTGTTTCGAACATATTGGATTTATAAGATTCAATTGTTACATAGCTCATTACATCAGTAATCTTAACAGTCAACACGTCACTGACAACCTGATGCAACGAAAATTCTTGACGCTTTTTCCACTTCTTTTGGTTCAAATACGCCCACAGCTCCACTTCCGTTACGTCTTCGTAACCAATTAAATGAAATTCTTCTAACTTACTCTCAATTACCGGTTGAATGATAGCTTTTTGCTCATCTGATATTATCGAGTTCATATTCACGGCTCCTTTTTTCACACGCATGCAAAATATATAAGCAAGCTCTCTGTTATTTCTTTGATTCCTTGTCATGCTTGGACACATCCCCTGCATATATTGGATTACGTCAATTATAATTTGTCCAAGAAGGCAGTGAGGATCTATGTCTAAATTTTTGCAAGGTACTATTATTTTAATTATAGCTGGATTGATTACAAGAGTTCTGGGATTTATTAACCGCGTTGTTATTGCAAGAATGATCGGAAACGAAGGTGTCGGTCTTTACATGATGGCTGTTCCAACTCTTGTACTCGTTATTACGTTAACTCAGTTAGGATTACCTGTTGCTATTTCAAAGCTTGTTGCTGAAGCACAAGCGCTTGGTGACAAACGCAAAATCAAAAAAATTCTGGTTGTTTCTTTAAGCATTACGTGTACGTTGAGTTTTATATTTACGCTTAGTTTAATAGTATTCGCTCCTATTATTGCAAAAACCTTTTTTACAGATGAGCGTACCTTATATCCACTATTAGCGATTATTCCTGTCATTCCAATTATCGCTATTTCATCGGTTATCCGCGGCTATTTTCAAGGCCTTCAACAAATGAAACCCGCTGCTTATTCGCAGGTCATTGAACAAGTCGTTCGTATCACTTTAATCGCTGTATGCACAAAGGCGTTCTTACCTTATGGAATTGAATACGCCGCTGCTGGCGCTATGCTCTCTTCTGTATTTGGAGAATTAGCATCTTTATTTTATATGTTCTATATGTTTAAGCGAAAAAAGAAGTTAACCGTCCGGCGTAACTTTTTTCAATCCCTGCGTGATGGCAAAGATACCTTTTATGATTTAATGCGCATTGCTGTTCCCACTACAGGAAGTCGTATGATTGGCTCAGTTTCTTGGTTTTTAGAGCCAATTGTTGTAGCCAAAAGCTTGGCAATTGCCGGCGTAGCAACCACCATCGCCACTCAACAGTACGGCGAACTAACAGGCTTTGCACTTCCATTATTAATGTTACCGTCCTTTATTACCGTTTCTCTTTCAACAGCACTAGTCCCAGCTATCAGTGAATCTTATGCAAAGAATCAGATGAAACAAATTCAGTATAGACTTCATCAAGCATTGCGCCTTTCCTTTATAACAGGTGGCCTTGCCGTTGTTGTATTATACGTATTTGCCAACCCTGTAATGGAATTGATGTATGGATCAGATAAAGCAGCTATTTTTGTTAAAGTAATGGCACCATTTTTTATTTTTTCTTACTTTCAAGGACCCCTACAGGCCGCCTTACAAGCTTTAGACCTAGCCAAAGCTGCAATGATTAACAGCTTCATTGGTGCAGCTGTGAAGACTGCACTGATTTTCTTGTTAGCTTCTCAACCTACTCTTGGTATTATGGGTGCCGGACTTTCTATTGTAGTTGGCACTATGCTCGTTACTCTTCTTCATTTATCAACTGTTATGAAACAAATTATGTATAAACTACAAATCATGGATTATGTAAAAAGCTTTATCGTCATGTTAGCTGCTGGATGGGTTGGACAGTATGCCTTTACACACTTATTCTCCAACCTTCCACTTGTACTACAAACGTTGGTCTCCATAGCAGTTACGAGCCTTTTATACGTTATTCTTTTATTGCTATTCAAGCTTGTTACGAAAGAAGAACTTCACCGTTTTTCAATTTTACGGCTATTTAAAAAGAAATAAAGAAGATGAGCAACTACGCTCATCTTCTTTATTTCGGTTCATCTACTTTATCCACAAA
Organism: Bacillus sp. 1780r2a1; assembly: GCA_024134725.1. NCBI lineage: Bacteria > Bacillati > Bacillota > Bacilli > Caryophanales > Bacillaceae > Bacillus > Bacillus sp. 1780r2a1. The sequence goes on from CP099863.1 coordinate 3,549,017, forward strand.
AAAGGTTCCATTATTGTAGGTGCAATATGAAATATTCTTTATTTCTTCATAACCTAGCTTTTTTAACTCTTGGCGAAGCCATAGCTTTGTACGGTTATCCAGTGCCAAATGCTCTTCTTGAACTACACCATCAATAATGTAAGGTAAATTTAGGCTTTCTTTTCCAGAAGAAGCAGTGTTATTCTTTTTTTCAAAAACGGATAGCTTGCCAGAAGGTTCTAAAATAGCAAATTCAACGTCAGCAATATCCTTCACATTTTTATCGCGAAGCTGCATGAGTAAATCATTAAAGTTATAGCGTTGCTTTTGCATTTCCCTTTCACGAATTTCGCCATTTTGAATAATCACCGTCGGCTGACCGTCTAAGAAATTGCGCATGCGATTACTTTTAAGTGACCAAAGCGCTAACCCAATCTGAATTACCAGTAAAGTAACCATCGGCACTAAGCTATGATGCAATGGATCATTTGTATTCTCAATTGCCATCACCGCTAGCTCTGCTAGCATGATAAATACGACAAGGTCTAAAATACTGAGCTCACCGATTTCACGCTTCCCCATTAGCCTAAAGATGACTAATACGATAAGATACAACAAAATAGTACGAAATACCATTGTTACGATCTCCATATAAAAACCTCCGTACTTTGACATTCCTGACTAGTTTTCGTTTAAACAAAGGAAAATAGACGAACTTTTTTGCGTCTATTTCTTCCATTTTGTGAATATGCTCGTACTAAGGGTGGAGTTTGACATATAAGGGGGTTTTCGTAATGGAAGCAAAAAGAATGAGCAGCGCTGTCTTTTTTGGCGTAATGATTATCTTTATTATTGGTTTTATCATCAGCCTTTTGTTAGCACTTTTGTTAAAGTTTTCGTCTGTTACTGAGCAGGCTTTGCAACTGTGGATTGCTATTTTGTCCTTTTTGGCAGTCTTTATTGGCGGGTTTATGTCAGGTGGAAAAAGTGGCTCAAAGGGTTGGATGATTGGTGGAGCAACGGGTCTTATCTACTCTGTTCTTATGCTTATGCTACAGTTTCTTGGATATAACGAGCTCTTTTCGGCTCAGCAGCTCCTATTCCACGGTGGCTTTTTACTAGTAGCTATGCTTGGTGGTGTGATTGGAGTCAACTTATCAGGTTCTAAAACAGCATAAAAAAGCTCCTACAGCAATGTAGGAGCTTTTTCTATATTATGCTTCGCTACGGATTTCACGAATCGCAGCACGGTCAAATACCATCTTAGAACCGTCTGTTGTTTTCACAATAACTGTTCCCTCATCAATTGCCTCAACTAAAGCGTGCATTCCACCGATTGTGATGACTTTATCACCTTTCTTCAGCTCAGACTGCATTTGCTGTACAGCTTTTTGACGCTTTTGCTGCGGACGAATTAATAAGAAATAAAAGATGGCGAACATTAAAAGTAATGGCCATATTGCTTGGAAAATTTCCACAAAATCTCCTCCTTTAATCAATTTATCAACAGGTACTTATTCATATTCAAATGAAAAACTCCTGTAATGACCTAGAAATTTTTTGCATTTGGTCCGTTAAATCCATATTTATCAAAGAATTCATCACGGAAATCGCCTAAGCGATCTTCGCGAATAGCTTCACGGACTTGCTCCATTAAGTTTAGCAGAAAATATAAGTTATGGTAAGATGTTAATCGAATTCCAAACGTTTCATTAGAACGAATTAAGTGACGAATATACGCTCTTGAATAATTTTTACACGTATAGCAATCACAGTTTGGATCGATTGGGCCAAAGTCTTCTGCATATTTGGCATTTTTTACAACTAAACGCCCTTCGCTCGTCATTAATGTACCATTACGTGCAATACGTGTTGGTAACACACAGTCAAACATATCAATTCCTCGGATAGCACCATCGATTAATGAATCTGGTGAACCCACTCCCATTAGATAACGAGGCTTGTCCGCTGGCAGATAAGGCGTTGTAAATTCAAGCACGCGATTCATAACGTCTTTTGGCTCTCCAACAGATAGCCCACCTACAGCATAACCCGGGAAGTCCATAGAAACCAAATCAGAAGCACTTTGACGGCGTAAGTCTTCAAATTCTCCACCCTGCACAATACCAAATAATCCTTGGTCTTGCGGACGACTATGAGCTTTTAAGCAGCGTTCAGCCCAGCGGCTTGTACGCTCCACTGAACGTTTTAAGTAATCATATTCAGCAGGATACGGTGGACACTCATCAAATGCCATCATGATATCTGAACCAAGTGCATTTTGAATTTCCATTGCTCCTTCAGGTGATAAGAATAGCTTGTCACCATTTAAGTGATTGCGGAAATGCACGCCTTCTTCTTCAATACGTCGAAGATCGCTTAGACTAAATACTTGGAAACCACCTGAATCTGTTAAAATAGGACGATCCCAGTTCATAAACTTATGAAGTCCACCAGCTTTTTTCACAATTTCATGACCTGGACGTAGCCAAAGGTGATACGTGTTGCTTAAAATAATTCCTGCTCCCATTGCTTTTAAGTCTTCAGGAGACATTGTTTTTACTGTAGCAAGCGTACCGACTGGCATAAAAATCGGCGTTTCAAAAGATCCGTGCGGGGTATGCACAATACCAAGGCGTGCTCCGGTTTGCTTACATGTTTTAATATGTTCATAACGAATAGCTGTCATTAGTGTATTCCTTTCATGTTAAATTACAAGATTAGCATGGCATCGCCAAAACTAAAGAATCGATACTTTTCTTTTACCGCTGTTTCATATGCGCCGATGATATGCTCACGTCCAGCTAACGCGCTAACAAGCATAATAAGGGTTGACTTCGGCAAATGGAAATTTGTAATCATACCATCAATCGCTTTAAATTCGTATCCAGGGAAAATAAAGATGCTCGTCCAGCCCGATGAAGCTTTAAACACACCATCGTGTTCAGTTGCAATTGTTTCAAGCGTACGTGTAGACGTGGTCCCAACAGAAATAATTCGCCCACCTTGTTTACGTACTGAATTCAACAATGAAGCTGTTTCTTCACTCACTTGATAGTATTCCGCATGCATATCATGCTCTTCTAAATCATCTACGCTGACGGGTCTGAATGTTCCTAGGCCAACGTGCAGTGTTAAAAAGGCAATATGCACACCTTTCGCTTTAATTTCTTCCAGCATTTCTTCCGTGAAATGAAGTCCTGCTGTTGGTGCTGCAGCTGAACCTTGTTCACGTGCGAACACAGTTTGATAGCGTTCACGGTCATCAAGGCGTTCTTTGATATAAGGTGGCAGCGGCATCTCACCAAGCTGTTCCAATACTTCATAGAAGATTCCGTCATACTGGAATTCAAGCAGTCTTCCCCCCTGATTACTTACACCTTTACAAACGGCTGTTAAGCGGCCATCCCCAAACGAGATAATAGTTCCTTCTTTAACGCGCTTTGCAGGCTTTACAAGCGTTTCCCACATGTCACCTTCTGTTTGTTTTAAAAGCAGAACTTCAATATTAGCTCCCGTATCTTCTTTTGTTCCAAATAAACGGGCTGGTAACACACGCGTATCGTTCAATACAAGACAATCACCTTCTTGTAAATAATCAAGAAGGTCATGAAACATATGATGACGTACTTCACCTGTTTCTTTGTTTACTACCATAAGTCTTGATGCATCACGCTTTTCAAGCGGCGTTTGTGCAATCAATTCCTCTGGTAAATGGAAATCAAACAAATCTACTTTCATTTCATTCACCTGTTCCTACTAAAATAATTATTTAAATCGACCAATAAAAAAGAAAATAAGCGACAATAAAACGCTAATAATAATTGAAGTCACGATTGGAAAATAAAAGGTTGTATTTCCTTTTTTAATTAAAATATCACCAGGAAGTTTGCCGATAAATTGTAGCAAAAAACCGACCAATAGTAAAATACCGCCCATAATCATTATTAATTTAGGGAGCTCGTTCACTTCTCTGGCACCTCCATTTGGAAATGATCATACACAAGAGACGTCACGATGCGTCCCCTAGGCGTTCTTTGTAAGAAGCCAATTTGAAGTAAGTATGGTTCATATACATCTTCAATTGTGTGTGATTCTTCGCCAATGGTAGCAGAAATTGTATCTAATCCAACTGGACCTCCACGAAATTTTTCAATAATCCCTCTTAATAATTTATGGTCAATATGATCCAACCCTAAACGGTCAACTTGCAGCATCTCTAAAGCTTCTGTAGCAAGTTGAACGGTAATTTCACCATCACCTTTTACCTGTGCAAAATCACGAACGCGTCTTAAAAGACGATTAGCAATCCTTGGGGTCCCACGAGCCCTCCTGGCAATTTCATGCGTAGCTTGCGTATCAATGCCTACATTTAAGATAGAAGCTGTACGCTCTACGATAGATGCTAAGTCTTCTTCTTGGTAATATTCCAAGCGGCTTAAAACCCCAAACCGATCTCGCAGTGGTGATGAAAGCAAACCAGCTCTCGTTGTCGCTCCCACAAGCGTAAAGGGAGGCAAATCTAACCGTACGGAGCGAGCACTCGGGCCTTTCCCAATCACAATATCTAGACAAAAATCCTCCATTGCAGGATAAAGGACCTCTTCAACCGATCGATTAAGACGATGAATTTCATCAATAAATAACACATCGCCTGGCTCTAAGCTTGTTAGTACAGCAGCTAAATCTCCAGGACGTTCAATGGCTGGACCTGAAGTTGTGCGAATTTGCACGCCCATCTCATTGGCAATAATGGTCGCCAACGTTGTTTTTCCTAAGCCAGGAGGCCCATATAGCAGTACATGATCCAACGTTTCACTTCGCATTTTAGCGGCTTTAATAAAGATATCTAAGTGACTCTTTACTTTATGCTGACCAATATACTGTTGTAGAAATTGAGGTCTAAGACTTTGCTCTAACACTTCTTCTTCGCTAAGTGCATCGCCTGTCACAATACGATCGTCCATCATATTCCTCCTTCATTCGTTACTTAAGCAAACGCTTCAATGCTTCCTTAATATATTGATCCGTCGTCATCGACTGCTGCATTAAGGCTGGAACTACCTTGTTAATCTCTCGCTCTGCATATCCAAGGACTTTTAGTGCCTCAATAGCCTCATCTAAAGCTTCTGAGCTTTGTGATTTAACTTCTTGTTCGTCCATATCAGCAAATAGTGATGGCACTGCATCCGGTACGATGTCATGAAGCTTTCCTTTCAAGTCCAAAATCATTTGACGAGCTGTTTTTTTTCCTACTCCCGGAAACTTTACTAAAAACTTTTCATTTTCCTCTTCAATAGCCTGCACCACTTGAGAAGGGTTACCTGATGCTAGAATCGCCAACGCACCTTTTGGTCCAATACCTGACACGCTAATTAATTTCATAAATAGTTCTTTTTGTTCACGAGAATTAAAGCCGTACAGTGCTAAGATATCCTCTCGCACATATTGATACGTATAAATAATTTTCTCTTCATTATCAACAGAAAATACATAAGGATTTGGTGTAAATACCTGATAGCCCATTCCTTGATTTTCTATGACAACGTACTCTGGATTAATATATGTAATCACACCTCTGATATAATCAATCAACTAACTCTCTCCCTCTCACATGAACGAAGGCAGTCTACCCTCCTTGTTATCATCAAGTAGAGAACACTGCCCAGTTCATTCATCTATCTTCCAACTAAGAAGCCATGATAGTTTTAATTCCATAATTTCTGTTCATACTCTGTCGAACGTATAGCGCTGACTATTATTTTAACACAACCCTAAAAGTGAATAGAAGGAATTTGACGTAGAAATAAAAAGAAATCTGCTTTCAAGTTCTTACTGCTAGTTAGAACATAACAAAAAGCGGCTACTTGATAGAAGTAGGCCGCGAATTAAGCTCGTACATTTTATAAAAATTCATCAAGGATACATAGTCATCTTTCGTTTGAACACGAATCCCGTCTTTTAGCCGCTCTTCTTGATAACTCTCTAATTTTTCTACATCAATCTGAAAGAAAGATTGAATAATATTTGTAGAATTTACAGGTTTCCCTTCAAACGTAGATAATACTCCATTAACTGATAAGCCAACGTAGCCATTTTCTTTAAGCATTGGAGAAATATCGTCAACCGCCTTTCTCAGTACCACCTCTTCGTTTGATGCTTTAATTACTCTCCACGTAGAATAAGCATTTACTACTTCTTCTTTTGTCATGTACGGGGAATTTACGACCTCTTGACTAATAACTCCATCTACATACGTACGCTCCAAGAAAATAGTCATCGGGCGCTTAGCTTCCACTACTCCAGCTAAGCTTACTAAAAAGCTGCTGATGGTACATACAATGATTATTTGATGAATGGTTCGTTTCATCCATCATCACCTCACACATGTAATTTGTCACTTCATAAAGATGACTGAAAGAAGAATTTCTATTTATATCTTTTCCTTTCTTTCTTTTTTTATCCATTTCCTTAAATACACAAAGAGAAGCTATGATAAAACTAAATAAGCCATTCTCAAAGGAAAGTCAGGGCTCTTCTACAAGATTTAGCTTTTCAACTCGGTTTGCAAGCAAAAAAATATCCGAACGATGGTGAGTTAGCTCCCGGTCGTTCGGATATCTCGTTAGCTGGAATACTGAGTCCCAGTTCTTTTTTACTTAGCGGTTTTTACGATTAACATTCTCATCAATGGATTCATACAAACTGTTGATGTTTGTACGAATAATTCCATTATCTACACCGTTACGAATGTCATTATCAACATTACGTACGCTATTGAACATTCCGTTATCTACTTCAACTTGAAGGTCATACTTTTTCGCTAAAGGCTTTACTTCTTTTTGTACAGCCTTTTTAAGCTCTTCTTCGTTTACATTGCTGTTAGATGGATCGACAGCTACTAACATGCGGTTATCATCAACTACTGCTCTACAGTCTTTCACGCCGTTTACACCAGCTGCTTTGTCTGCTACTTTCTCAGTTAAATCTGCTGGATAAGCATTTGTATTTGTTTGCGTGAGGTTATTTCTACCATTGAGATGACCGTGATAATTCATGTCACTGTCACCGATGTTAGCATTGCTATAAAAACCATTTTTATTTGTAGATGGATTTTGATACGAATTAGTTGGGCTATCGTAACGCCCATCCGTTACGTTTAACGGAGCCGTTCGTCTATTGTTGTTTTCGTCGTCACCATCTAACATATCAGTTACAGGACCTTTTCCTTGATCAAGACGATGCTCATTTTCGTTTTCACTTGTATAGTAACCAACAGGTTCAGTATTGTCGTTATAACGCTGCTCCATGCCCTGATCACTTGTACAAGCCGTTAAACCAAACATACAACCTGCTGCTAATGATGAAATAATATACTTGTTCAATCGAAACTCCCCCTTTAAATGAGCCACCTTATAGCGGACTCATCATTAGGGTCTTAAAGTTGAGCATAATTTATGCTGTCAGTTAGCGGTAAACTCTTTAGATATTAGGGAATATACGCAATATCTCCCTATTTGTTAACTCAGCTTTTATAACCTGCTTTTCAGTCCATTTTTTTAGCTGAATAAGCTCTCTATATGAGGAGGATATGTTTGTTAAACGCGTGTACCAAGGTAACAAAATCATAGCTGGAAAGCACAGGGCAGCAATAACATAAGGCGAATCAAAAAGATGTGTCATCCCTCTTTCCTTTAGTAACTTTTCAATTGAAAAGTCTTCCTGTAATAAAAAACGCTGAGCTAATTGAATATAATCTGTAAAAAGTGTAGATTGAGCTGCACAATCAAAATCGATTAAATAATACTCGTTGTTAATTCCCCTTAAAAAATTATGAGAAGCCGTATCCCCATGGATGATTGTTTGCGGATGCTTTTGCTCTTCGCTTTCGTACTTGTGCATAGCGATTAAGCTGTTTTGGCATAAATCTTCAATAACTTTATACGTTCTTTTTCCAATGATGGACTCAATAAGTTTTTTGTGATGAATAAAACGAGCAAGTCGCTTTTGCCAAACATGAGTAAGTTCATACGTTGGAAATATGTCTTTTACATCATACCACGCAAGTGATGCGGCTTTATGATAAGCATGTAGTAGCTCAATAACTCCCTTTCGATGATTTGATTGTTCATACGAAGCTAATGACTTTGTTTGGAGGTAAGGCATAATTCCCCAAACACCTTCTCTCGCTTTAATTACAAGCTCTCCATTTGGAAATGGTTCAAAATTAACGGCAGCGTTAAATCCGTACTCGTTAAGTGCTTGAATAAATTGAAACGTACGATTGATTGTGCCTTCATAACGATACTTCTTTATTATTTTCATCCCTTGATTCGTGTGTAGATAAAAGACATGTGGCTTTTTTATATAGTATTGCTTCACGTGAACTCCTTTTTCTACTAAATAAAAAAAGAGGCGATGTATAGAGTCATCGCCTCTGCCGTTATTAATCTTCATCTTCTTCATAATCAGGTATATTAAATAAATTTGGATCAACTGCTGGATATGGAGGTGCCCCTATCATACCAAATGGGGGTCCATACGGGTCTGGATAAGGTGCCAAGCGCTGATCTTGGTACCCATATGGTATCTGTTGATATCCGTATGGTATCTGTTGATATCCGTATGGCATCTGTTGATATCCGTATGGCATCTGTTGATGTCCGTATGGCATGGGCTGAGGAGATCCACATCCACAGTCTTCTTGCGGTGGCTGATATGGCATCTGCATGCCCATTACACTATTGTTTTCCATCTCTGGAGATTCCATCATTTCCCCCTGTACCTGAGGCATCGATGGATACATTGGATACGCTGGTTGCTGGTACCCCCAAGGTGGTGGGCAAGGCGAGCATTGAACAGGACCACATGGCATATACGGATTCATCACTGGATAAAATGGCGCATTCGCAGCATGCATTGGCGCATTCCCAGCATGCATTGGTGCATTTGGATACTGCATTTGGCCAGCTACCATTTGGTTGTTTTCCATTGATTCTGCCGATTCCATTTCTCCTTGTACCTGCGGCATCTGCCATTGCTGTGGATATGCTGGGTATGCTGGATATGCTGGCGGCATTGGTGGTGGATAACACGGCATATAATGAAATCCACATCCAGGCATGACTGGAGAAATTGGTACAATTGGATAACAAGGCTGTTGAACTGGTGCTTCTATACTTTCCATCTCTGGACTTTCAGGCGACTCTACAACCGCTTCTACTTTTGGTTCTTCTTTTTTCGGCTGCTGCATCGCCATGTTTAACGTATAGTAATTATTAATGTCAATTTCAGGAGCGATTGGCTGAATCTTTGGAAGCTTTGGCATTTTAGGCATTTCTTTTTTCGGTGCTTCTTTTTTCGGCATTTCTTTCTTTGGCACTTCTTTCTTTGGTGCTTCTTTTTTCGGCATTTCTTTCTTTGGCGCTACTGGTGCTACCGGCGCTACTGGTGCTTCCTTTTTTGGTGGCGGAGCAATTGGCATCTCTTTTTTCATTGGTTGCATGCTCGGAGTTGGCGATGGTTCACTATCTATTTCAGTTACCGGATAAGCTTTCGTTGATTGGTCACTATATGGATGCTGGACTTTAGGCATTTCTTTAATCCCTAATGAGTTACCTTCATTCGTCACAGGTACTCCGCCAGTTGGTACTTTAATTTTCATTCCAGGCATAATCATGTCTGGATTGCTTAATTGTGAGTTCATTTTTTTAAGCTCTTCAAAGTTTGCGCCATATTTTTGAGCGATTTTCCAAAGGGTATCCCCTTTTTGGACAATATGGATTTTCAACGTCATTCCCCTCCCGAGTCGAGTATATTTCATCTATATGTGCGGAATCAAAGCAAGTTCTGTTTGTTCATCACAACATATGCCTTGAACAAGTATTTTATTCTTGATGCTTAAAAGTTTGGATTTTTTTATAAAAAAAAGATCCATCACCACAAATGTATGTGAAAGGATCTTTTTTATGCTTGTTTTTCAATTCTCATTTATTTTCGTATCTTTAAGTCATTGCAAGCATGTTGTTAAGTGCTTTTTGAGCCAGCACAGCTACTTCAGACTCCACTTTAATCTCATTAATTGGCATTCCCTTATCAATCATTTCTAAAGACCAAAGCAAGTGTGGAAGGTCAATACGATTCATTGTTAAACATGGACACATATAAGGATTTAATGAAATAACTTTCTTATCCTCATGAGTATGAATCAGTCTGTTAACCAAGTTCATTTCCGTTCCAATTGCCCACTCTGACCCTGCTGGTGCTTGTTTAATCGTATCAATAATATATTTGGTTGAACCAGCATAGTCAGACTGCTGTACAACATCATGCGTACACTCTGGATGAACGATAATATTCATGTTTGGATGCGTTTTACGTACATATTCAATATTTTTCACTGTGAAATTTTCATGAACAGAGCAGTGTCCCTTCCACAGGATGATTTTTACGTTTTCTATGTCACCATCAAAAACGAGCTCATTTTCAATTGGATCCCAAATAGCCATTTCATCAAGAGGTACACCTAGTTCATAAGCTGTATTTCTCCCTAAATGCTGATCTGGTAAAAATAAAATACGCTGCTTTTTAGTAAACGCCCACTGAACCACTTCTTTTGCATTAGATGACGTCACGGTTGCACCATGATATTTACCAACAAATGCCTTAATCGCCGCAGTAGAATTAACATACGTAAGCGGTACAATTGTGTCTCCAAACAGAGATTGCAAAATCGGCCATGCTTTTTCAGTTTGTTGAATGTCGGCCATATCAGCCATAGAACATCCTGCTCTCATATCAGGTAATACAACTCGTTGATTACTCGTTGTTAGAATATCCGCCGTTTCGGCCATAAAATGAACACCACAGAATACGATGTAAGCAGCTTTTTTATTTGCTGCGGCCATTTGAGATAGCTGCAAGGAATCTCCTACCGCATCTGCAAACTCATAAACTTCGTCCTTTTGATAATGATGCCCTAATATGTAAAGCTGATCACCAAGCCTTTGCTTAATGACTCTAATTCTTTTTTTCATCTCTTCATCTGACATCGTTGAATATTCAAGGGGTAGTGTCTGAGTCTTTAATGTTTCAAACAAGTTCATGGTTCATTTCCTCCACGTTTAAACTAATATCAAGCGACTGCACAGAGTGGGTTAGAGCTCCTAAGGAAATATAATCTACACCCGTGTCTTTATATGAAGCTATGTTATTTAACGTCATCCCACCAGAAGCTTCTGTCATGATATGATTTGGTACAAGGGAAATCCATTCCTTAATTGTTTGTGGACGGCAGTTATCAAACATAATAACATCTACATCTGCTTCCACCGCTTCTTTTAGCTGTTCAAGGGTCTCTATCTCAACTTCTATCTTTACCATTGGTCCAACAGATTCTTTCACTTTTAAAACAGCTTTTTTAATAGAACCTGCATACGCAATATGATTGTCTTTTAACATGACTCCGTCGTATAGGCCAAACCGATGATTTACTCCGCCTCCCATGCGAACAGCATACTTCTCTAACCCTCGAAGTCCAGGCGTCGTTTTACGCGTATCACAAATCTGTGTGTGCGTACCTTCCATCATTTTTCTCGCTTGAAAAGTCATTGTTGCAATACCACTCATGCGTTGAATAAGATTTAAAATAACGCGCTCTCCTGTTAAAATTGCTTGGATCGGTCCATGAACCTTTGCAATGATATCCCCAGCTTTAACATGTTCCCCGTCTCTTTTATACAGCTGAACTTCCGCTTGTTGATTTATTAGGTAAAAGCCTTCTGCAATAATACTATCACCCACAAAGATCCCACTTTGCTTAGCAACAATTTCAGCGTATCCCGTTTCGTGACGTGAAAAAATGGCTTCACTCGTCAAATCTTGATCTCCAATATCTTCAATGAAAAATTGATGAAGTAGTGTTTTAATCTTTAATGCATTCACAAAATCCCCTCTTTTCTGTCATTAATTATGCATATTTAAGCCAGTACACCCTCTAAAGAATGAATAATCTTTTGTTTCTCCCAACTATGTTCCTTATATGGGAAATCAGATCGATAGTGAGCGCCTCTGCTTTCACATCGATTTATCGCTGAAGATGCTATAAGCTTTCCAAGCTTTAGCATTGCCATTCGCTGTCTTTGTTGCTTTGAATATGAAGTTACGACTTTAAGCCTTAACAAATTCAGCTCATGTTCAAACCAATTTATTGCCTCCTGTAGACCAGCTGCATTTCTAATTATCCCTACGTGCTGCATCATAACCGCTTGAATATCTACTTGGTTCATAGTGAAAGATTCCTCAAACCTTGAAACTTGCTCGTCTACTTTATAGTCTATGACTTGACGACTTTCTGTTGATAGGATATGTTCCCCTACTCGTCTACCGAATACGATACACTCTAACAACGAGTTGCTTGCTAAACGATTTGCACCATGCACCCCTGTACAAGCTACTTCTCCTACAGCATAAAGATAAGGAATAGTCGTTTCTCCATGCTCGTTAACCTTTATTCCCCCCATCAAAAAGTGGGCTCCCGGTATGACTGGTATTCTTTTTTGAGAAAGGTCAATATTTGCTTTTTGACAAAGAGCTTTTATTGTTGGAAAGCGCTCATTAAACTTTTCTACCTCACTAATATCTAAAAAGACGTCTTTTCCTCTTTGCATTTGTTCAAAAACTGCTCTGGCTACAATATCTCGTGAAGATAGGTCTTCAAACGGCTGAATTCCTTTCATGAAGTACTCTCCATCTTCAGTTACGAGCACACCACCTTCACCACGCACAGCCTCTGATACCAATCCAACTGCATGATTCCCCTTTCGCAATAGCGTAGGGTGAAACTGAATAAATTCTAAATCTTCAAGTTCTGCTCCTGCATCATAAGCCAGCATCACCCCTTCTCCAGTGGCATGAACATGATTGGATGTATACTGATACAAGCCGCCAATTCCGCCAGTAGCCACTACAACGTGCTCTGCCAAATACGCTTGCATCTGTCCTCTTCTTCCTTCTCCAATGGCTCCAATGCAGCCTCTGTCGTCACAAATTAGCTTCTGAATGACTTGATGCTCTATGATTTCAACATGAGGTAATACTCGCTTCTTTAAAAATGAAAATAGCAAAGCACCCGTTTTATCTCCTCCTGCATGCAAGATTCGATTTAATCGATGAGCTCCTTCTCGACCAAAATGAAAATCTCCATTTTTCAACTGATCAAACTTCATTCCATCAGCGATAAAGTCCCATACGCAGCTAACACCTTCTTTAGCCAGTATATGTACTGTTTCTTCAATGCAGTGGCTACTTCCAGCTGCTAACGTATCATAAGCATGCTCTTGCCAGCCATCATGGTTTCCTACTGCCGCTGCAATTCCTCCCTGTGCCAATATAGAATTGTTTTCTTCTATACGCCCCTTTGTTACCATCGTGACTTTTTTATATGGATACAAAGCATAAGCCGTAGCTAAAGCTGCCAATCCACTCCCAATAATTAATACGTCCGTCTTATGCATGCTTCACCTCTTATACTTCTGTTCATTTTCAAAACAAAAAATAAGACATTAACTTTACATGTGTCTTGACACCTATATTTACATATTATTAAATAAAAGACAAGATATTTTTTATTTTTAAGAAAAGAGGGAAAGCTATGGTTTATCTTGATTATGCGGCAACCACGCCTATGAGTAAGGAATCAATCGAAGCATATAACACAGCTGCTATATCTTATTATGGAAACGCGAACAGTCTACATACGATTGGTACTCAAGCAGGGGACTTGCTTTCTTTATGTCGACACAAGCTCGCTTCTTTTATAAATGGAGATACGCAAGGTATACACTTTACAAGCGGAGGAACAGAGTCCAATATGCTGGCTATTCAATCTCTTCTTCAGCGTACGGAACATAGAGGAAAACATATTATAACGACTTCGTTAGAGCATGCTTCGGTCTTACGAGCGCTTTCTTCTTCTCAAAAAGTTGGTTACACCATTACTTATCTACCGGTTAATAAAGCTGGCGTTGTATCAATAGAAGCTTTGAAACAAGCAATTCAAGAAGATACGGTTCTTGTAGCCATTCAGCATGTCAATCACGAGCTTGGGTCCATTCAGCCAATCCAAGCTATTGGACAGTTGCTAAAAGAACACGGTATTTGGTTTCACTGTGACTGCGTGCAGTCATTTGGAAAAATACCAATTGACGTTGAAAAAGCAAGCATTGATAGTCTATCTGTAGCGAGTCATAAATTATATGGTCCTAAAGGAGTTGGATTTGTTTACATTCGCCCAGCCTCTGGTAAAAGCATTTCTAACCTAATTAATTTAGTTACAGAACACGATAGAGGTACTATGAATGTCCCAGGGATTGTAGCCTTTGCGACAGCTGCAGAACATGCCCATAACCAGTTAAAAAAATCTTACAACCACTTTGAGAACTTAAAATCGTATTTACTTACACAAATTGAGGGCTTACAAGGGTTTGTTCAGATGGAAGCAAATAGTCCCGCTCATTTTCCAGGCATCATTGGACTAACGTTCCGCAACGTACAAGGTCAGTATGTTATGTTACAATGTAATCGTCACAATATCGCAGTAGCAACCGGCAGTGCTTGTACAGTTCATAAACAAGCCCCTCTTCGTTCGTTACTAGCTATTGGAAAAAGCCCCGAGCAAGCCAAAAATTTTATTCGTATTTCCTTTAGTTTGCATACAACTACGGAAGATTTGGATGAACTAATGAAGGTGCTTCATTTATTACATAAAGAGATTATGAAGGAGCGGTAAAAGCATGTCAGAAAATCAACGCAAAGTTTTAGGTGAAGAGCGACGAGAGCTCATTTTACAATGGTTAAAAACTGAGCAACAGCCTATGACGGGCAGTGAACTATCAAAGAGAACAAAGGTAAGCAGACAGGTAATTGTGCAAGATATCTCGCTCTTAAAGGCCCGTAATGAACCCATTCTAGCTACAAGCCAAGGCTATATTTATATGCAATCTCCTAACCAGGCATCCTCTCAGCAACGAATTATTGCTTGTCATCATGCACCTGAAGATACGGAAAAAGAGCTGTTTATGATTGTAGATCATGGAGTATGCGTAAAAGACGTAACCATTGAACATCCCGTGTACGGAGAACTCACGGCTTCAATGATGGTTCAAACTCGTAAAGATGTAGAAGCCTTTTTACAAAAGATTAACCAAACAAATGCAACGTATCTGTCGCAATTAACAGAAGGTACTCACCTTCATACACTTGAAGCTGACACTATTCAGAAGCTTGATGCAGCCTGCGAAGCACTTGAGCAAGCTGGCTACTTATTAAAGAGTGAATAAAAAATCCCGCTATATTTTATAGCGGGATTTTTCGGTCGAGTAACGTATGTGGGTAGCTTCCTAGAATAGCTACCTTACATCCAAGTGCTTCAAGTTCAGCAATAGCGCTTGGTATTAGCACCTCGTCCATTTCTTGTTCAATATCGACAATAAAGAAGTAATTTCCTAGTCCTGTCTTCATTGGTCTTGATTCAATTTTAGATAAATTCAACTTACGCCATGCAAATGCAGACAGTACTTGATGCAGTGCTCCAGCTTGATCCGATGGTAATGTAATCATTAAAGTCGTTTTGTAGCCATTCTCTTGCTCAAATGGCACAGCGCGAGTTCGGTCTTTATGGAGCACGACGAAACGAGTCGTATTATGATCATAATCATGAATATTGGGGCGTGCAATATGAAGCCCATACTCCTTAGCAGCTAATCCGTTGGCAATTGCACCGACTACTTCTTCTGGGTTCTCGCTAACGTACTTTGCAGCAAATGCTGTTGATGTCATTTCTTCCACCGGAACATGTCCCAAGCTACCGTACAAAAACTTATGACACTGCGCAATGGCATGAGGATGTGAATACACAGTCTTAACCTCTTCCCATTTGTCTGCATGATTAGGATGAACCATTAAATGCTGACGAATCGGTAAAACAATCTCACCTACCACGGGAAGGCGATGCTCATGAATTAAATAATCAAGTGTTAAATTAACGGAACCTTCTAATGCATTTTCAAGCGGAACGATTCCATACTCTACGTCTTCGTTATACACCGCATCAATACAAGATGGAATAGTCTTAAAGGGAATCTGCTCATATTCTGAAAACACTTCTTGAACTGCTACATGTGTAAATGTTGCTTTTGGTCCTAAATATCCTACTTTCCCCACGATTCTTCTCTCTCCTGTCTATGTCTGCTTTCTAGTTAAGCACCTGAACCAAGGACTTCAACCTTGTCTACAAATGCAAGCCTTTTTAATTCTCGTAACAAATCGTTCAGCTCAACCTTCATGCTTGCAATATCTAAAGAGAGCGTAACATTTGCTCTTCCTTGTAGCGGAATGGTTTGGTGAATTGTTAACACATTACACCCCGAAGAGGCTACGACACTTAGTAAATGAGATAACGTACCTGAGCGATCTTCCAGGTGAAAAAAGAGTGAAATAATTCGCTGTGTCACAACCGTTTGAAACGGGAACACAGTATCTCTATATTTATAAAAAGCACTCCTGCTTAAGTCAACCTCTTGAACTGCATCAGCTACGGAAGCTGATTTTCCACGTTCAATTAGCAGCTTTGCATCCAGCGTTTTCTTCATGGCTTCTGGCAATACATCTTCTCGTACTAAATAAAACTGCTTATCAGCCTTATCCAAGTCAAGCCCCTCCCCTGTGACATGAATGATTAGTCGATAAATTCGAACTCATATTCAAATAGCTTTACAATATCTCCATCTTTTGCGCCTCTTTCACGAAGCGCTTCGTCTATGCCCATACCACGAAGCTGGCGAGCAAAGCGGCGAACAGATTCGTCTCTTGAGAAATCGGTCATCTTGAACAGCTTTTCAACTTTTTCACCATCTAATACAAATGAACCATCGCTATCACGCGTAATGTGGAATTCTACTTCCTTCTTCTCGTGCTTGTAAAGTACGCGATGAGTTGATAAGTCTTCCTCTTCATGCATTGGGAATTCAGGCGTTGTATCTACAAGGTCAGCAACCGTAAACAACAGTTCACGAATTCCATCACGCGTTGCAGCAGAGATAGGGAATACCTTCACTTCTTCTCCTACTTTTTCTTTAAAGCGCGCTAAATTTTCTTCCGCTTCTGGAATATCCATTTTATTTGCTACTACCACTTGCGGACGCTCTGTTAAGCGTAGGTTGTATTGGCGTAGCTCTTCATTAATTGTTAAATAGTCTTCATAAGGGTCACGACCTTCTAATCCAGACATGTCGACTACGTGAACAATAACACGCGTACGTTCAATATGGCGTAAAAACTGATGTCCTAAACCAACGCCTTCGTGTGCACCTTCAATTAAACCAGGTAGATCCGCCATAACAAAGCTACGGTTGTCTCCTGTTTCAACAACGCCTAAATTTGGTGCAAGCGTTGTAAAATGATACTCGGCAATCTTTGGCTTAGCAGCAGACGTAACGGATAGTAGCGTTGATTTCCCTACGCTTGGAAATCCAACTAATCCAACATCAGCCAATACTTTTAGCTCAAGGATAACATCGCGCTCTTGCCCTGGCTCTCCGTTTTCAGAAAGCTCTGGAGCTGGGTTAGCCGGCGTTGCAAAACGCGTATTTCCTCGACCACCACGTCCCCCTTTTGCAATCACTGCACGCTGACCGTGTTCGACTAAATCTGCGACCGTTTCTTTTGTTTCCGCATCAATCACAACTGTTCCTGGTGGCACTTTAACAATCATTGCTTCTGAATTACGACCATGCTGACCTTTTGACATACCGTGCTCACCACGATCTGCTTTAAAATGTCGCTTATAGCGGAAATCCATAAGTGTACGTAAGCCTTCTTCTACTTCAAAGATAACGTCTGCTCCGTGACCACCGTCACCCCCAGCAGGACCTCCCTTTGGCACATACTTTTCACGACGGAAGGCAACCATACCATTTCCTCCGTCGCCACCTTTCACATATACCTTGACCTGATCTACAAACATGTACTTTCACTCCGTTCTAGTTCATTCTTCTGTACACTTGTACAAAAGAGATCTACTCATGTATTTATTTTAATTTGAATATTAAACTCAGTTGGAAGCATCTCTTGTTCAACGCATGTAAGCATTTGACCATATTCATACCTACCGAGCTGTTCTTGTAAATTTTGCATATCCGTTAGTATTCCACTAAAATCAAAAAAGAAACGAGGTTCCTGCTCTTCTGTGCATAATGAAATACTCAAATAATTATCAGCATGATAATCAATATGAGATTCTAGCAAACCGGTTAAATAACGGCACCATCTGTATAATTCATTATCGTACTTTGATAAATCCTGAGCGTTTCCGAGCACTTCAAGCTCCAACCGAACCGCGTGGTTATACCAGTGATAAGTCATAACAAACCCTGTGAACAAACGCATATTCATGCTTGTCAATTTTGATTCGTGCTGTGACTCGTTCACGATTGTATTGATGATGTCGTTCGCTCGATCTATCCGATTCAGTGCTAAATTGCCTTTAATTAGCTGTATCTTGTTTAGCCAATCATGCCTAGCATATTTTAATACTTCGACAACATCCCACTCTTTTTTCATTTTCGCACTCCTAACTAACTTTTGACTCGAGCATAAGTAACTTCTAGGCGATAAAAACATCTCGCATCATTGTTATTTAATATGTTCGATTATAACAAATTCCAGTGGAGAATAGGTGAATTATTCTACAAAAAGAAAACTCTAACCTCCATTGAGGTTAGAGTTTTCTTTTCACAGCTTATGCTTCTTGAGCTACTGGATATACAGATACTTTTTTACGGTCACGACCGAAACGTTCAAATTTAACGATACCGTCGATTTGAGCGTATAGAGTATCATCTCCACCACGACCTACGTTTGCACCTGGGTAAATTTTAGTACCGCGTTGACGGTATAAAATTGAACCACCAGTTACGAATTGGCCATCAGCACGTTTAGCACCAAGACGTTTCGCGATTGAATCACGACCGTTTTTAGTACTACCTACTCCTTTTTTAGAAGCGAAGAATTGAAGGTCTAATCTTACTAACATGACATCCACCTCCTGTTTAATTGTCGTTAATTTTTATATATTTACTGTAGTCTAATTCGATTGTTTTCAAAGACACAACCATTCCTTCTAGCAAAAGATGAATTTGCTCCAATGCCGATAAATCAACATTTTCTGGAATCTCACAGCGAAGATATCCACCATCTCCACCCTGCTTAATAACTGGCGTTACGCCGGTTATTGAATGAATAGCGTTTAAAGTGCCAAATGAAACTGCCGATGCTCCCGCACAAACAAGATCTTTTCCATGCTCGGAAAATTCAGCATGTCCACTCATCGTGAACCCGTCGATTTGCTTGTTTGCGTTACGAGAAATTGTCACCTTGATCATCAGATGCTAATCTTACGCGTTGATAGCGTCGATAACAACTTTTGTGTAAGGTTGACGGTGACCTTGCTTACGACGATAGTTTTTCTTTGCTTTGTATTTGAATACAGTGATTTTCTTAGCACGACCTTGTTTTTCAACTTTAGCCGTAACTGTTGCACCTTCAACAAATGGAGCACCAACTTTAACGTTGTCGCCACCTACAAATAATACTTTATCAAAAGTAACTGTTTCGCCTTGTTCACCAGCAAGTTTTTCGATGTAGATTGCTTGACCAGCTTCTACTTTAATTTGTTTACCACCAGTTTCGATAATTGCGTACATTCTCTGCACCTCCTCTAAAAACTAAGACTCGCCATCACAGGTGTCCATATCGGACTTAAAACCTGTTCTGAGCGGTTGTAGCACGGGTGCTACAAACCAACATATTAAATCTTACTACAGTATGAAGGTAAGTGTCAATTAGATTTGTAACTTTATTCGTAAAAAGATTACTTTCTTATCCTTTCCTGAATGACAGATTCTTGCCCTACATATTTAATGTGATACGTATGAGAAGCTGAAAGAGTTGACGTACAGTACAACTTTAGTCCAATCATTTCTTCTAACGCATGAAAGAAACCATCTTTCTTTAAGTGTTCTTCTACATCTTCACGCGTTTCAATCCAAATGGCTTCTTCTGTTGAAAATCGATATTCCCATAACTTACGTTCAATTTGAAACGCAATGGTTTCTGCATCCATCACTCGTCCTGTTCCATTGCAAACCTGACAAGCCATCGTTAAGGTAGAACCAATGCTATCGCGTACCTTTTTGCGCGTTAGTTGCAAAATACCAAGTTCAGTAAACCCAACCACAGTAGTACGAACTTCATCTGCTTTAACAATATCTTGAACATACTGTAGCAATACCTCACGATCTTGTCGGCTACTCATGTTAATGAAATCAACTAGTATCATACCTCCGATATGGCGAAGCTTTAGCTGCTTAGCTATTTCAAGGGCAGCTTCTTTATTAACACGCAAAATGTTTTCCCTCAGTGAGCTTTTCCCGCTAAACTTTCCTGTATTTACGTCTACTACCGTCATTGCTTCTGTTTCATCAATCACAATATAGCCACCACTTTTTAGCCAAACCGTTCGTCTCAAAAGTTTTTCAACTTGGCTATCGATATCGTAGTGCTCAAATACGCTTTCAGTTCCTTTATAATAGTAAAAAGGTAATGTTGGATACGTTTCAAGAAGCTGTTGATAATGGGTAAAATCATCCACTGCAAATTCTTGTATTGTTTTTTTACTCACACTTTGTACAACTGAATTCAAAAACTCTTGGCCTTTTTTTAAGAGCTTTGGTGCCTTCTGATTCTTATTTGCTACAATTTCATGCTGATACTGCCTCCGTAGTTCTTTAATTCTTTTCACTACCTGTTCCTCTGTCAGCGATTGCACAGCTGTTCGAAAGACAAGGCCTTCTTTGTTTTCAATGAGCTGTTGACCGAGCTGTTTCCACTTAACTCGCTCCTGCTCCTCCATCTTTTTCGAAGCTGCCACATAATTTCCTTCGGGCAAATAAACAAGCTCTTCTGTTGCAAATTCAATAACACCGGTTAAGCGTGGTCCTTTTGTTCCAATCCCTTCTTTAATCACCTGAACAACAATGGCTTCACCTTCTCGAATAAAAGCTGACATTGCCCTGCTGTCCTTTTGGCTGTCTGAATCATTTCGATACGAAATGAGCTCTTGCTGATGAATAAATCCATTTTGTGATAGACCAATGTCAACAAATGCGGCCTGCATACCGGGTATAACCTTCACAACTCGCCCTATATAAATATCACCAACAATCTGGTGCTTATTCTGCTCTTCTAAATAAACCTCTTCTAGCTCTCCATCATTTATAACAGCAATGCGCTTCGATTTTGTTGCAGCATTAATAATACATTTTCTCACGTTTCAATCTCCACTTCTTTAAATGTTCAATTAAAAAAGTCCGGCTACGCGTTCAGCCGAACTTTACCTTCTTTATATGTTACTTGATTTTAATAGATAGATACAAGCTCGTTAAGTGAGCTGTCCACTCTTTTCTCCACAAAGTAAGCATGAAGCAATTCGTTTTCATCAATTCTCAATGCTTCACCGTTTGCTTGAAACACAATCATATGCTTACAACCTCTTTTGAACTTTTTTAACACGTCGTAAATCTGCTCGTTTGCAGACGCATTCACCGGCTGTAAAGTAGCAATTGCCCTTTCTTTTCCATGATATCGCTCTAGTAAAAAGCGCATGTAAACAAAATGGCGATTACGCCATTCTTGATAATGACAAAGAATTAGAAAGGCTAAAACAATCCATAAGTGAAGGTGCATTGAATAAACAATAGCTGTATAGAGGCATAAAGCTACTAAAAATCCACTTGATAGCTTTAACATTCGCTCATGTGCTTTTAAAAACGGTGCATATCTACTGCACCATAAAAACAAAATCTTCCCTCCATCTAAGGGCCAAATAGGTAATAAATTAAAAAAGAATATAAGCGCATTTTGATAGAGAAATTGTTCATATGTTTCTGCTTGGATCCAACCAAGCTCAGCAAATAAGTAAGCACCTCCAACGAGCCAAATATGCTGAATAGGTCCGCTAATTGTAACAATTAGCTCTTCACGCAACGGACGGTTTCCATGTTCATCTACTTCTGCTACTCCACCAAATGGCAGCAGCATAATTCGTTTAATTCGCCATGAGAAATGGTGAGCAGCAAACGCGTGACCCAACTCATGAATTAGGATAATTACAAATAAAATCATCAAGGGCTTAATTGTGGCTGTAAAAATCCCAATAATAAAAACCCCCCACAACAGAGGGTGAATATGAATTTTCATCAGGAGTGATAAGTAGCTATTCAAATTGAATCACCTGACTAGGATCCACAAACTTTTCACCTTTTTTTATAGCAAAATAAAAGAGGCCTGTTTCTCCATCGTCTGAACTTGCCACTACGCCAAGTTCTTTTCCTTTATTAACAAAGTCATAAACGTTTACATCCACCGTTTTTAATTGTCCATACCATGTTTCAGAGCCATCAGCGTGCTGGATAATTACCGTGTTACCAATTCCATCTCGCTTACCAACATAGCGAACAATCCCTTCACTCATGGCTTCCACAACAGAATCAGCTCCTGTTTGAATTGTTACGCCTTGCTTATCCTCTTCAAAAGTTTCCATCACTTTTCCAGATGCAGGCATAACGTAACCTCCGCTAACGCTTTGCTCATCAATTTTAGGTTCATCTTTTTGTGGTAAAAGTGTAAGAGGCTTGCCAAATTGGTCTTCATACCAAGATGAAACTGCTGCAAACTGAAATTCTTGATCCATTGTTGTGGAAATGTACGTCCTTGCTTTTTCAAATGTCGGGGACGGACTTTTAAATAAAATTGCTACGATGAGCACTAAGCAAGCTGAAGCTAACACTTTAAAAAAGAAACGCTCTTTTCGAAAGAAGGGATAGCGCTCACCGCCACTAGTAGTAGGCGTATATTCAATAGGTGAATAATCAGGAAATCCATACTTTTCTTCTTCACTCATCAATGACGTATGAAGTGGCTCATGCGGGATTTTCTTAGCAGTAGACAGCTGCTTTTTTTTACGCTCAGCAATTCGCTTTCGAATTTCATCAGCACGTCGATTCATGATTCATCATTCTCCTTGTCCTTAAACTTATACAATTTAATGTATGACTTGTCCGGTATCGTTATGACAGGATTAAAATGATGAATAGCGAAACGAAAAAAAGCTTCCATACCGGAAGCTTTTCAAACAAACGTTTTATTTTTATGCGCGTACACCAAAGAATCGTTTAATGCGTGCGAACATCCCTTTATCTTCATCATCAAGCGATTGTAAAGGAACGGTTTCACCAAGAATTCGTCGTGCGATATTACGATAAGCAATGGAAGCCTTGCTAGATGGATCCATAACGATAGGCTCACCGCTATTAGATGCTTTAATGACATTTTCATCATCGGCTACAATTCCAATAAGGTCAACTGCAAGCAGCTGAGCAATTTCATCTACATCAAGCATATCTCCATTTTTCATCATATGACTTCGAATTCGGTTAATGACAAGCTTTGGTGATTCAATATCTTCTTGCTCGAGCAACCCAATAATGCGATCAGCATCACGAACAGCTGACACTTCTGGAGTTGTCACAACGAGCGCTTTATCTGCACCAGCTACTGCATTTTTATACCCTTGCTCAATACCAGCTGGGCAATCAATAATGACATAGTCGTACTCTTGCTTTAATTCAAGAATCAGCTCACGCATTTGCTCTGGCTGAACAGCTGTCTTATCGCTCGTTTGAGCAGCAGGAAGCAGATACAAACATTCAAATCGTTTGTCTTTAATTAAGGCTTTTTGAGGTTGGCAGCGCCCTTCTACCACGTCTACAAGATCATATATAATTCGATTTTCCAGTCCCATCACAACATCAAGGTTGCGCAGACCGATATCAGTGTCTACTAAACAAACGCGCTTTCCAGCTAACGCCAGCGCAGTACCTAAGTTGGCAGATGTCGTTGTTTTCCCAACTCCACCTTTACCAGACGTAACAACAATAGCCTCTCCCACTGTCAAATTCTCCTTTCTAACCTTGTCAAGTTAGGTCGTAGACTCGCTAAGCCTTGAACGCGGTCTATAACCATTTGATTTGCGTCATCTAAATATGCGCATTCCATGACACTTTGCTCTTTATCACTATCCTCTTCTTCGGGTCGTGTAATTACATCAGCAATTCGAAGCTGAGACGGTTGCATAATTGAAGCTGCAATGACTGCCGTTTTATTACCACGATACCCTGCATGAGCAATTCCTTTTAAAGCACCTAATATAAAAAGATTTCCCCCTGCTACAATGGTTCCCCCAGGATTAACGTCGCCGATTAATAATAGATCTCCTTCGACGTGAAGCACTTGTCCTGAGCGCACAACTTTTGCAACAGAAACTAATTCTTCTTGTTCTTTTACCCGTAATGCATCCTGTTTTAAAATGACGTTACTATCGATTTGCTTGACCACTAAGTGTCGATTCTTCTCGATGAGCGCCTTTAGCTCGTTTTCCTGATCTTCAGTAATAAAACGATTTCCAACTTTCACATATACGGTGACATGCTGCTCGTCATCTCCATGTTTATTCGTCAAAAGCTTCGTCTGTAGTTCAGCTAATAGCTCCTCGAACGAACATGCGTCATTGAGATGGAGCGTTAGTCCATCTTTCGTTCCTTTAATGGTTATATTTTGTTGCTTTTGTTTATTCAAGACGCTCACCTCAACGAATATATAATTTCGACAGAGACTTACCAATTCCTTTTTTTCACTCGCAGAATCACAACATTTCTACGAACTTGGAACTAGAAAATTGACTTTTTTTGAAGCATCATCGCTCCTTCGCATAAAACAGTGAAAAGTATTGAAAACACTTTTGTAGAGGTAGCGCAAAAATCACCGCAAAAATTGCATTTAAAATCAGAGTCGCATAGAATCGTTCCGCTAAGAAACGCCCCAGTACCATATCGGATACCCCGATAATTGTATTAATGCCATATACATAAAATTCAATAATTGCAACTGCAATTAAACAAATGAAAAGTACCACTAATAAATTGTTTTGCCAAATTTTTATAAGCTGTGACACGATATAACATACGGCTGGTAGGCCAAGCGCATAAATACCCAGTACATCCGTAAAGGCGATATCATATAAAAACCCAAAAACAATTCCAAAAATCATCGCTTGCTTGCGATTAATATAAATGGTCATAAACACTAGCGCAATTAAAACAAAGCGCGGCGATAAAAGCCAGTCTCGAAAAGCTGGCTGCATCGCAACAAAGTTTACAAAAATGCTTTCTAACATAAAAATAACTAGAATTATGAAAGGTAAGAGGAAGCGTTTCATCACTCTTCCTCCTCTACTTCTAGGCTATCTTCAGACATCACTGTACTTCTTTTAGCAACCATGACATGGTCAAGGTCGTATAGGTCTGTTGATGGCTTAATGTATGCTTTTTGTGTTAAACCGTACTCATCAGGCTCAATCTTTGTAATTTCCCCAATAACAAGTCCGCTTGGGAATACACCATCTTCGCCCCCAAGGCCAGAGGTAACAACTTTTTGTTTTTCTTTAATTTCAGCATCAAATGGAATTCGTCTTAATAAAAGAGCTTGTTCTTCTTCGTCGTATCCTTCAATTAAACCGTACACAGGTGTTTTTGCTTGAATCTTAGCCGATACGCGGTTAGTACGATCGGATGAGCTAATCAATTGAACCGTTGAAGTAAACTGAGAAGCATGTTTTACTTTCCCAATAAGTCCACCTGGCGTAATCACGGCCATGTTTTCTTCAACATTGTGAACTTTCCCTTTATCAATAGCAATAACGTCATGCCAGCGGTCTGGGTTTCGAGCAATAACCGTTGCTTCGATTGGACTATAAGCTTTGAGGTCGCTTTCTTTATCCACTTGTTCACGTAGCTTATCATTTTCTGTTTCTAGCTCACTTACTTTCGCTTCTAATTGCATACGCTCGTCAAGGCGTGCTTTTAGCACTTCATTTTCTTCATATGTACGTTTTAGGTCACCTACATTTTCAAAGAAACCCGCTACATACTGTGCGGGTTGGTGAAATGTAGCCTGAACAAGACCGACCGTGTCTTTCACAAACTGTTCAGGCCACGTTACATCTTTACGACCATTTAACGAAAAACCAATCAATGCCACTAATACAATAATACTAACTAACAAAATAACTAGACGTTTATTTAGAAAAAACTGTGGCACGATTTACACCTCTTACTGTTTAGCGATATGAATCGCTTGTACGATTTTTGAATAAATCAATATTATCTAATGCTTTTCCTGTTCCAATTGCTACACAGTCTAACGGATCTTCTGCAATGACAACAGGCATATTTGTTTCTTCACTAATTACACGATCTAAATTGCGTAGTAAGGCACCGCCGCCTGTTAACACAATTCCGCGGTCCATAATATCTGCCGCTAATTCTGGTGGTGTTTTTTCAAGCGTACCTTTTACTGAATCAACAATAGCTGCAACCGTATCTTTCAACGCATCAGCAATCTCTTCTGCCGAAATCTCAATTGTTTTCGGTAACCCAGTTAATAAGTCACGTCCACGAATCTCCATGTTATCGATTCCTTCAGGGATACCTGCTGAACCAATTTCAACTTTTAACGCTTCTGACGTACGTTCACCAATCATAAGATTGTAATTTTTGCGAATATATTGGATGATTGCTTCATCCATTTCGTCTCCAGCAATACGGATTGACTGACATGTTACAATACCACCCAATGAGATAATTGCTACTTCTGTAGTACCGCCACCAATGTCAACCACCATGCTTCCTGTTGGTTCCCAAACAGGTAAATTTGCCCCGATTGCTGCTGCAAATGGTTCTTCAATTGTATAAGCATCACGAGCTCCAGCTTGGCGAGTTGCGTCAATAACCGCGCGTTTCTCAACAGCCGTAATTCCTGATGGTACGCATACCATTACATAAGGCTTGCCAGCAAACAAACTTTTTGTTTTTTGTGCTTGTTTGATGTAATATTTCATCATTGTTGCTGTTGTTTCATAATCAGCAATTACGCCATCTTTCATAGGACGAAGTGCTACAACATTTCCAGGTGTACGACCAATCATATTTTTCGCATCATTACCAACTGCTACAATTTGCTTTGTATCTGTTTGTAATGCTACAACTGACGGTTCACGTACAACAATTCCTTTTCCTTTAACATAAACAAGTGTATTTGCAGTACCTAAATCTATTCCAAGGTCTCTAGTACCGATTCCAAACATGTGTCTCTTCCTTTCTCTTACCGAAATGCAAAGGCTAAACCCTCTCAGTCGATTTCACCATTTCATTAATAACATTTTTTATTTTCTATACTTCTTTTATAGATGTCAACGCCAAATATTGTATGATATATTTTCATACTTTGTCTATTAATAACCGATGATTGTAAAGAACTTGTCATTTAAAATCATGACTACTATTATAACTCAAGGAAATTAAAAAGCATAGCATTACATATATCCTTTTTCTTTTAAGCTAATATATTTTCGATCCCCAATAATTAAATGGTCTAAAAGTTCAATACCAATGATTAATCCACACTCTTGCAAGCGTTTAGTCACATCGATATCTTCTCGACTAGGTGTAGGGTCTCCGGAAGGGTGATTGTGTACACAAATAATAGAGGCTGCCGAGCGACGGAAAGCTTCTTTAAAGACTTCACGAGGATGTACAATCGATGAATTGAGGCTACCAATAAAGATGGTTTGTTTATGAAGAACCTGGTTTTTCGTGTTTAAATAAAGGCAGACAAAATGCTCTTGAAGTAATGTACGCATTTCTTCCATTACGTAATTTGCTCCATCTTCTGGGCTTCGAATAGCGTACTTTACTCCTGGTTTCACCTGAGCCATCCGCTTTCCGAGTTCAATTGCAGCCATAAGCTGAACCGCTTTTGCTTGTCCAATTCCTTTCATTCTCACCATTTCATCCAGCGTTGCATTTTGTAATAGCTCCAATCCATCAAAATAGCGCAGAATTCGATTGGCTAGTTGAAAAACGGATTCTTCTTTCGTTCCTGTTCGAAGCAAGATAGAGATAAGTTCATGATTTGATAAGCTGGAAGCACCTTTTTGCATAAGGCGCTCCCTTGGTCTTTCTTCATATGGAAAATCTTTCATCATTAATGATTCATTCATCAAATGGGTTCCCTCCTCAATTGGAGTAGGCGAAACCACGCTTTCTCAGTTCTCTTATTGTACGAGACAATGGCAGACCAACAACAGAAAAGTAATCACCTTGAATGCTTTTGACAAACGCAGCTCCTAGGCCTTGTATACCGTACGAGCCTGCCTTGTCCATTGGCTCACCCGTTCGAACGTACTGCGTAATTTCATCTACTGTTAATAACCAAAATTCAACATCTGTTTTTTCATAGAATGTCTGAACTTGCTCACCTTCTACAAGAGCTACTCCTGTAAGAACCTGATGTTTTTTTCCTGAAAGCATCTCTAAGGTTTGAACTGCTTCTGCTTCGCTAGCTGGTTTTCCTAAAATAATGTCTTTGTAGACAACAACCGTATCGGAACCTAGTACAATATGATTGGGATACAGCATTGCAACATCAGATGCTTTTTGCAATGCTAAATCCATCACCACCTCAGACGGTGAATAGTTTGGATTAACTTTTTCATCAACGTTGCTTACATGTACGGAAAAAGGAATGTGAAGCTGCTGTAGCAGTTCTTTACGACGAGGAGAGCCAGAGGCTAATATTAATTCTTTGTTCATTGATCTCAACCTTTACACTTCGAATATTTGAAAAAAAGAACACAACTCAATTTTAACAAGATTAACCATTTTTTACAATAAACAAATCAGGTAGCGAGGCCACCTGACTTACTTCTTAATGATTTGCTGATACTGAACAAGAGACGTTAGCAAATACTTAGTCGCTTCATCACTATCGCTTTTTTTACTTGATTGATTAAATGATTCAAGTGAAGAAACCGATTGTTCCAATGTTTTAATTAACTTTCCTATCTCTTTATTATCCGTTTGCTCTTGGATTTTATCCAGTTCTTTCTTGACCTCGCTTACGCTTGATACTTTGTTTCCTTCCGCTGCTTTTCCTACTTGATCCATTACGTTAGCCATAAATGGTTGTAGAGTTGACATTACTTTTTCGTCACTTTCTGCCAGCTGAGCAGCACCTTTCATCTCGTATGATTTTACATAGGCATCTTCACTACTTTTTTTATAGGTATCCCTCAGCTCTTTTGCTTTTGATTCACTTGTGCTAGCTCCTATGACAATGGTGTAAGTATTATCTTTTCCAAAAACAACGCTTTCGCCACTTAGGTTTTCTTTTGCTTTATTCGCTGCTTCTTTTGAAGAAAAAACACCTGCTTGTACAATATAGATTTGGAATGCATCAACCGTTGCTTTTGCTGAAGACTTTGCGTTTTCTTTTGGTTCTTTTTTAACCGCACTTGTTTGTTCCGGCTGATTAGTCACTTCAGAATTAACCGCAACTGCCGATGGAGTTTTACTGACCGGAGTGGGCTGCTTATCATTGGTAATCGTATTTAAGCCAAACATGCCAAATCCTACGCCGACGGTAACTGCTAATCCTACAATGACAATGAATTTCCTCACTGCTGAGAACGATGATTTATTGATGGTTATTTTACCTACGGGCTCTTTGGGCTCTTTGGGCTCTTTGGACTTTTTGGGCTGCTTTTTCTTTTCGTTGCGCACTTCTTCAATTGAAACGACTTTGCGCTCAGACATCTCGATTTTTTCTGGAAGAACCCATACTACGTCTTCTTCCTTTTCCTTAGGTGCAGTCGTATCTTGTATATTCTTTTGTTTACCATTAATTTTGACCGTAACTTTTGGATTTTGCTTGTCCACTTTTTCACCACCCTTTGCTGCCTAACACATACACTTTTTACCATGCTATCATAGACGATAAAAAAAATAACAAGACATTTGTCGTCTTGTTATAAAAGGTTTCGCTATTTTATTACAGAATTTTTAATTTTGTCGACCACCAGTTAAGGTGGTAAAGATCCTAATGTCTCTTCTTATACAAGTAATCCCATATCATATTTTAACAATTGAACTAAATCTATATACCTATAAATACTAAGGAGATCACAATCATAAAAACAACAAGAACATCCAGGACTTTAGTTATACTTCCCTCGTGTTTGATTTTGTTTATAAACTTTTATTATGTCGATTAATGGAGTTTTATTACGCAAATTTGCTAATTAAGGATAACAGAATATTGGTGAAGATTACTTGTTCTATAGAGGAAATGGGATGTGGTCTAATAGTCACTAAATCTAACTATTTAAGTTTGGGTATGATAGCTTGCTAACTAGATATTTTCAAGAAACATTTATTTGAGCTTTCACATATTATTTCTAATTGATGAGGTGTAATAAGAAGCTTCTTCATATGTTAAATACATATGTAAAGTACCAGTTGATAAGAACATCTCCATAATAATATGCAACAAGCGTTCCTGTTGCGATTGAAGGGCCGAATGGAATTGGCTTTCCACGTTGAACTTTCCCTATTGCCATACCAAGTAACCCAACGCTTGTACCAACTAATGCAGCCAAAAAGAAAGAAAGGACAATAAGCTTACAACCAAGAATTAAACCAAGAACTCCGTACAACTTAATATCACCTCCTCCCATTCCACCTTTGCTCATTAAGCTTATTAAAAGCAAAAGAGTAAACCCTACAAAACCGCCTAAGAACATATCCCACCACGGTGTAAGAGGAATAAAGAGTCGTTGGATAATTACAAATGGTAAAAAGAACAAAAGCACCTTGTTAGGAATAAGCATGTATGATAAATCGGAGACTACAATAATTATCAACAACGATATGAGCGTACATGCGACAATAACTTCTAACTGAAAGCCATATAATTGAAAAGATAAAACAAACAAAATACCTGTTAAAAACTCTATAATTGGATACTTAATTGGGATAGCTGTACTACAGTGTCGGCACTTCCCTATTTGCACTATATAAGACAGCACTGGCAGAAGCTCTCGAGTTGTCAAAACATGTTGACATTTAGGACAGCTCGATCGTGGCTTGACGATAGATTTTCCAATGGGGATTCGTAAACCTACCACGTTATAAAAAGACCCTAAAACAAGACCTATTGTGAAAATATAAAGCATAGTCATTGTTTATAAGTTCTCTCATTGTTTTCAGAAGTACGTGATGGATTTACTGCTATAGTAACCTTACTACTATGTTTTGACTGTATATCCTTAATAGTAGCTCTATTAAAAGTAATAATTTTCTTACCTGCTACGCCAAACCCTTCTATTGCGTAAGTTTCTCCATTGTAAATCACTTCTTTAAGTTCTAAATTTAAACTTTCCAATTCTACATATGGCTTTAATTGCTTTTTGGTGATTTTTATGTCTTCATCATGATCTTTAAAATCATTAGATACAATGTAAGCTTGAGCGGTTCTTAATACTTTAAGAGCATCAGACTTAACCGCATCCTCACGAGACTTTTGAATCATTCCACCGATACTTGGAATGGCAATTGCTGCGATAATTCCAAGTATAACGATTACACCTAATAGTTCAATGAGAGTTAATGCTTTTTCATTCCCCAAGACTTTTTTAATCAATTTTTCCACTCCTTTCCAATTGTACATTTTGCATATACCTATTATTTGATGTAAGAGTGATGCTAATGAAAATTGAGCTTATTATTCTTACAATACATCCTGTTCTCTAAGCTGTTAAATATGTAAAGGACCAATGAATAGCATTTGCTAACTACTGATTCTTTATAACTATATAATAGCTGTACACTCATCCAAAATTCATAAAAAGTTACATATTCAATTAATCCAAACTACCAATTTATAGGCAATTAAACTTACCTTTATTATACATTGGTTTAAAGAATATAAAAGTGATTTCATCGTAAACCTAGATAATTGAACTCTTGTATTAAACCTGTTTTTATAATGAATACTAGCTCTATAATTGTGTTTAATGATGCATTTTTTTATTAAGCCCTCAGAGCCAACAGTCTCATACTAAAAAATAGAAATTTAAATCTATTAAGATAAACCTTTAGTTTTATATCCATTTTAATGATTCACTGCTTGTTCAATCCACTTTCGAAACCCTTATAAAGTATTGAAATAAAAAAACCTTTTCCAATTGGAAAAGGTTTTTTAATAATAAGGTGCCATAAACAAGTATACAAGTACACCTGTAAAACTTACATAAAGCCAAATAGGCATTGTCCAGCGAACAATTTTTTTATGTTTATTTACTTGCATTGTCCAGCCCCAAACCGTTGAAAACAGTGCAAGTGGAACAACTACGGCCGCTAAGAAGCTATGAGTAATTAAAATAAAGAAATAGATTGGGCGAATAATCCCTTCCCCATCAAAAGTTGCTGTTTCCGTTGACATATAGTGAAATGTCAAATAAAAAACAAGAAACAAGAGAGTTGAAGAAAATGCCGCTAAAATAAACCCTTTATGAGCTTTAATGTTTTTCTTTAAAATTGATACTAATGCCGCTACAAGAAAGATAAAAGTAAAACTGTTTAATATTGCATTTAATCGCGGAAAGATTGTTAGGTCAAAGTGAACCTCTCCTTGATAACCGATTGGTGAAAAGAACAGTGCTAAGATAATTGCATTTGCAATTAATGAAACCGTTAAGATAATGCCCGTGTAATTTTTATTACTAGTCGGCACTATTTTCTCATTTTCCTTACTCATTTTCACAATCTCCTTACGTTTAGATTCATGTCAATTATATATCAGTTTTCCCATTGATTAAAGTGACAATACTTTGAACAGCTAAAAGCCATCCTGCTTTAAATTATAGTATTCATTCCCCCGCCCACCCTTTGCTTTTATGAGTGAAGTAAAAATGATCGAACTTCTGAAATAAAGTAAAGCGAACCTGTAATGATGATTAAGTTATTCGGTTTAGCATGACTTAAAAGAGCTTGTTCAATTGCTTCTTGCCATTCTTCGTTCACTTTTTTATTAGGATGCTTGCTGAGCTCATATAGTTCTTGGCCTGTTCTCGCTCTTGGAAAATCAAATGATGTAAAGGTAATGCTCTCAGCTATATCTTCCAAACTTGCCACCATTTCCTCCGCACTCTTATCATTTAAGCAGCTGAAAATGATATGAATCCGTTTGTTTTCATAATGAAGACGCAGCGTACTCAATAGGCTGTCTACGCCTTCTTGATTATGGGCACCATCAATAATTACTAATGGAGAATCACTAATTTTTTCAAAGCGTCCGCTCCACCGTGCTTTTTTTAAACCTTCTGCTAGCTGAGCATAAGAAAGTTTTAGCTCTCCTTTTTGATGTAGAATCTCTAAAGCTCGAATCGCTAAGGTTGCGTTTTTCACTTGATGATAGCCAAACATGCCAAGTTCAAGATTTTCATAAGTATGAACAGGTGTTTGTAATGTAAAGGCTTCGCCATTTTCTAAAACCTTGTAACTTTCAATTGTAAAGTCCCTGCCCAAACGATCTAGCGACGCCTCATGGTCACGAGCGATGCTTTCAATTACTTCTATCGCTTCTTTTTGTTCTACACCGGTCACTAAAGGTACTGCTGACTTAATGATTCCTGCTTTTTCAAAAGCAATCTTATCTACCGTATTCCCTAATACAGCCATGTGATCAAACCCAATATTCGTAATAATCGTTAACAGTGGTTCAACGACATTTGTTGAGTCATACCGACCACCAAGTCCAGCTTCAACAAGAACATAATCAACGTCTTTATGATAGCCAAAATATAAAAAGAACATCAACGTAATGACTTCAAACTCAGTCGCAGCGCCAAATTCTGTCTCTTCTACCCTTTCTACAACTGCTTTAACTTCTTGTACAAGGCGAAGCATGTCTTCATCTGAAATTGGCGTGCCATTTATGCTGATTCGTTCATTAAACGTTTCAATATAGGGAGAAGTAAATGTTCCCACATTATAACCTGCTTCTTGAAGCATATGGCGCATATACGTAACAGTTGAGCCTTTTCCATTCGTGCCCGCAATATGAATAGCTTTTATATTTTGATGGGGATAATCAAGTTGTTCAAGCATCCAGTTCATTCGCTCTAAGCCTGGCTTTATGCCAAAGCGTAAGCGATTATGTATCCATTGTAAGGCCTCATCATATGTTTGTATCATGGCGTTCACCTTTCTTTTTGTATTATGATTATTATAGCGAATGCAACAGTAAAAATCGAATGAACTTCCAATTTTGGTTCCATTATGTATACAAAAAGCGCTGCTTCATAAGCAGCGCTTTTTTTTATTATTCCCCGCGCAATTCGACAATACGCGCTTGAACAGCTTCACGCTTTTCAACATAATCCTGTTCTTTTTGGCGCTCTTCTTCTACTACCTTTGCAGGTGCCTTCGCGATGAAACCTTGATTTCCAAGTTTCTTTTGAACACGTTCCACTTCTTTATTCAGCTTATCGTATTCTTTTTCAAGGCGCGCAATTTCCTCTTCAATATTAATTAACCCTTCAAGAGGTAGGATCAATTCAGCTCCTGTTACAACAGCTGTCATTGCTTTTTCGTCTAAAGAGATTTCCGTAGAAATTGCAAGCTCACTTGGATTACAGAATTTCTCGATGTATGCACGGTTCTTTTCAAGCTGGGCTTGAATCGTTTTATCTTTTGCTTTAATGAATAAGCGTACTTGCTTGCTCATTGGCGTATTTACTTCCGCACGAATATTACGTACTGAACGAATGATATCTACAAGTAAACGCATTTCATTTGCCGCTTCTTTGTTTGTTAGCTCTGGACGTACTTCTGGCCATTTCGCTACCGTAATTGATTCGCCTTCATGCGGCAAACTTTGCCAAATTTCCTCGGTAATAAACGGCATAAATGGATGTAAAAGTCGCATTGTGTTATCTAACACATACGCTAAGATGGAACGAGTTGTTTTCTTAGCAGCTTCGTCTTCTCCATATAAAGGTAGCTTTGCCATTTCGATATACCAGTCACAGAAGTCGTCCCAGATGAAGTTATAAAGCACGCGCCCTACTTCACCAAACTCATACTTATCAGCTAGCTTCGTCACGCTTTCAATTGTTTCATTTAAGCGTGTTAAGATCCACTCATCTGCTACTGATTTCTCGCCTGACATATCAAGCTCTTCAAACGTAATGCCATCCATATTCATTAATGCAAAGCGAGATGCATTCCAAATCTTATTGGCAAAGTTCCAAGTTGCTTCAACCTTTTCAAAGCTAAAACGTAAATCTTGCCCCGGTGAACTTCCTGTTGATAAGAAATAGCGAAGTGAATCGGCACCGTACTTCTCAATTACTTCCATCGGATCTACACCGTTTCCAAGAGATTTACTCATCTTACGTCCTTGCTCGTCGCGTACAAGTCCGTGAATTAATACATCGTCAAATGGACGCTTACCTGTAAATTCAAGACCTTGGAAAATCATGCGAGATACCCAGAAAAAGATGATGTCATAACCCGTTACAAGCGCATTTGTTGGATAATAACGCTGGAAGTCAATTGATTCCACATCTGGCCAACCCATCGTTGAAAATGGCCATAAAGCTGAGCTGAACCACGTATCAAGTACATCTGAATCTTGCTCCCAGTTTTCAATATCTGCTGGAGGCTCATGATCAACGTGCACTTCTCCAGTTTCTTTATGATACCAAGCCGGAATACGGTGTCCCCACCATAGTTGACGTGAAATACACCAATCACGAATATTTTCCATCCAATGCAGGTACGTCTTTTCAAAACGATCTGGAACGAACTGAACCTTTTCTTCTCCCTTTTGAAGGTCAACTGCTTGATCAGCTAGGGGTTGCATTTTCACAAACCACTGAGTTGATAAATAAGGCTCTACAACTGCTCCACTACGTTCACTATGACCTACAGAGTGCATGTGATCTTCAATTTCAAATAAAATACCATCTTCTTGTAAGTCTTTTACGATTTGTTTACGGCATTCAAAGCGATCCATACCTTCATATTTTCCTGCTTTGTCGTTCATTGTACCGTCTTGATTCATCACAAGAATGCGCTCTAAGTTATGGCGGTTCCCGATTTCAAAGTCGTTTGGATCATGAGCAGGTGTAATCTTAACAGCACCTGAACCAAATTCCATATCTACATAATCATCACCAACGATAGGGATTTCACGACCTACAATTGGAAGCTTCACTGTTTTACCAATTAAATGTTTATAGCGTTCATCTTCAGGATGAACAGCGACTGCTGTATCACCTAGCATTGTTTCTGGACGAGTTGTTGCAATTTCAATATGTCCAGAACCGTCCGCAAGCGGATAGCGCATATGATAAAATGCACCTTGCACATCTTTATAAATAACCTCAATATCAGAGAGAGCTGTTTTTGTTGCTGGATCCCAGTTAATAATATATTCCCCGCGATAAATTAAGCCTTTTTTATATAGCTTAACAAATACTTCACGAACGGCTTTTGACAAGCCTTCATCTAACGTAAAGCGCTCACGAGAATAATCTAAACCAAGACCTAGCTTGGACCACTGTTGACGAATGAAGCTAGCATATTCTTCTTTCCACTTCCACGTTTCTTCTACAAACTTTTCGCGTCCTAAATCATAACGACTTTTTCCTTCTTGACGAAGCTTTTCTTCTACTTTTGCCTGTGTAGCAATACCAGCATGATCCATCCCAGGTAACCATAGAACATCATAGCCCTGCATACGCTTCATACGCGTTAAAATATCTTGTAACGTTGTATCCCAAGCGTGCCCTAGGTGTAGCTTACCCGTTACGTTTGGGGGTGGAATTACGATTGTATAAGGCTCTTTTTCAGCATCGTTTGTGGCTTCAAAAAACTTACCATCCAACCAATATTGATAGCGATTTTCTTCAACGGATTTTGGATCATACTTCGTTGAAAGCTTTACTTCTTGTTCTGACATACTCTGTACCTCCATGTATGATTTCTTATATAGCTTTCAATATATGAAAGCTCGAATGAACATAAAAAAACTCCTTCTTCCATAAAAGGACGAAAGGAGTTGATTTCGCGGTACCACCTTTTTTTATAGACTTCTCCCGTAAAGACGTCTATACACTTCATTTCATAACGGTTTATTAACCGGTTTTTTCTACTTAGACCATAGTCTGTTCAAAAAAACTACTCATAGGCGACCTTCCAAATAAGCCTTCCTAAGAAATCTTTCAGCTATTGATTTCTCTCTCTAAAGGTGCTTTAGTTTGTACTCTTCCTACTCACTGTATGTTCATATGATTTTCTCTTAATTATACTATATGAAAAAATATGAAGTCGTCAATAATCTTCTCCATTTTTTTCTGATTCTATTCACAAACGCCCCGGATCTTACCAAAAAAACTGAACACCTAGCGCCCATGATTCATACATTATTATGTAACGGTCTGCAGGTAGGAAAGGAGCCTATGGAATATGAGAAAACGAACCAACTTACAGTTTAACTCTTATCAAATACAGCGCTGGTTTAAAACAGTTGGAGCAGCGTGTGCACAATTTATTATTCCCCTCACGATTATTCAAGGAATTCGAACGCTTTTTTTCCCCACCACGTTCGACGTTTTCCTTCTTGCCATTTTTGCACTCATCACCATTGCACTCTATTTAGAATGGATGTAAAAAACCCAATCGAATCAATCAGTCGATTGGGCATTAGCAGCCGCTTCTGCTGCTATTTTTTTCTGTTGGTCTACTTCAAAGATTTTAATGTTGACTTGCTCAATATTTTTTGTCAGCCAGTATGCTCGAATCAATGATTGCATATGTTCCAGCTCTGTTTTATAGCGCTGATGGCGATACTGCATGATGCACTGATATAAAGGTTCTGGAAAAGCAAGATAGGAATGCAAAAGTAAACGTTCTTCTTCTCTCAGTGCAAAATGCTTCTCATACGTTGCGAACCACTCATAGCTATCTAAACTCGTTAACGGATATGTGCGTAGCGTTCGTAAATAAAATGAGACAAGATCATGGATGGGTGAGGCTTCACGTGCTTGCTCTAAATTAATAAAAAAGCCGTTACCACGTTCATCGTATAAAAAATGTTTTGCCGACAGCTTTCCATGAATCGTCACAAGTCGTATTTTTTCTTTTTCTTCCATTTCAGTGTTCCATTCATCTAACCGACTAAACCCAAATTCCATAGCCCGCGTCATTTCATAGTAAACTGTACAAAAATGAAGCTCAAAAGGAGACATATACACCTTTTTCTCACATTCCATTACATACTCTTCAAGCTCTTTCTGACGATCTTCCCACGTTGTTTTTAATCCATTATAATGCGTTTCAATGTCTTCCTTTTTGACTTCCACTTCTTTTGAAGAAGTACCATGAAGCTTTGCTAACTCTTGAAATAATTTATGATATCTTATATCTCGTTCGTCGGAAGGGGTATTAGGAAGCCAGGGCATTAAATAATAACCTTTGTTTTGATGCGTTATA
Source organism: Bacillus sp. 1780r2a1 (assembly GCA_024134725.1). NCBI lineage: Bacteria > Bacillati > Bacillota > Bacilli > Caryophanales > Bacillaceae > Bacillus > Bacillus sp. 1780r2a1. Next base: position 3,587,566 of record CP099863.1, read on the forward strand.
ACAGGCGAACCTTGTCTGGACTGATAGATAGGGACAAATCCCATCCATCCTTTGTGTTGAAGATCTTGAAGCTTTCTAATAAAATCATGGCTCCTAATTTCAACTTCTTCTACTTCTTTTAAGGCATAGACTCCGCTTTTGGTATAAACTTTTTTGACTTTCCCGTAGTCCTCAATGAAATCAACTTCAAGCTGATACTGTTTCAGCAGTTCATGATAATTAACAGATCCCTGATGGTTCATGTTCACACCTCCTTGTCACTTCATATGCCTTGAACATTTATTTATACACAAAGAAAACAGTTAAGACGTAGCAGAAGTCAAAACTGTTTTCTGTTGCTATTTTAGTTAACAGGAATGTTTAGAATACTTCCTTCTTCTAACTCTTGCTCGTCTTCTAAATCATTTACTCTTAAAAGACTCTGTACATTTGTATCATAGCGTTCGGCAATTGTATCAAGTGAGTCTCCGCTTTGGACAATACACAGCCGCCACGTCGCTTGTTTCTCTTCCTCACGAGAAAATAGCTTTGTTAAATACAGCGCATTTTCCGCACGGTTTGAAGCCGATTCTTCTTCTTTTCGAAACTCTACTACAATTTCATTTTCTTCCTGTTCTTTTTCCTCATAATGTGCTGTTTCTGTCTCTTCTTCGCTCCAGCTAGACGCATCTTCACGTGCTTGAAACAGCTCAATCACATTATCTTCCCGCTCTTCTTGAACTTCTTCTTTTTTCACTTCTACTTCAAATGGTTCATACACATCTTCTTCATATTTGACTAACGTTTCTTTTGGTTCTTCAGTACGAAAAACAGATGAAAAATAGTTTTGAACTTCAGCTTCTTTTTCAATTTCCTTTACGTCCACTTCTTCCTCGATAGAAGCGTTTCGATAAGAAACTTCAAGCTCTTCTTCCTGTTTCGCTTCTTCTCCAACGGAAGTGTTACGATAAGAAACTTCAAGCTCTTCCTTTTCTTCCACTTCTTCAACAACATTGTTGCGCTGAGAAGCTTCAAGCTCTTCTTCATATTCTACTTCTGGCTCTTCAATCTCTATCCAATCTTCTTCCTCTTCTCTTACGTGGCTTTGCTGTTCTCCATAAAGACCCGTAATCGATAAATCTGCCATTAGCTGTAGACAATCCGATTCTGGTAACTCATAATCAAATAGATCGATGGACACGTAAACATCTTCCATATTCTGAATACGATTTTTAGGAATCGTAATGTCAACAGGAAAGGCATGTGATAGCTCAGCTATACCATCTTCTCTAACAAGCACTGATTCAACGTGCTTTTCGTTTGTATATTCGCGCAAAGAGTGTGCTTCCTCTTCTAACGTTTCATATTCACCTGTTAGCAATAAAGCTCCACGAATGGAGACATATTGATCATATTCTTGGATTGCGACTTGAGGCTCTAAGGAGATTGATAAAAGCTGAGACACTTCCTGTCCCTTTTGAAACCATACTGATTCTTCTACTGAAAAACGCAGACCCGATAAATTATCCTGCGACAAATTGCTCTCCCCCTTCCAACACCTTATAAAATAGCGTTGTCATTAAAGATGTATGAAAGTGAAAAATAAAATATGTCTTTAAAAGCAAAAAAGCTTACGTTTATCACGTAAGCTTTTTTGTTTATGAACGAAGTTTAGCAAAGGCTTTTTCAGCAGCTTGGATCGTAAATTCAATATCTGCATCCGTATGAGAAGTTGATAAAAACATACCTTCAAATTGAGAAGGTGGTAAAAAGACTCCTTCATTTGCCATTTCACGATAGTACTTGCTAAAGTATTCAAGATTTGATGTTTTCGCTGTCTCATAATTAATTACTTCTTCGTTTGTGAAGAATAAGCCAATCATTGAACCTGCTCGATTAATTGTGTGAGGCACTTCATATTTTTCCGCAGCTGCTTTTAGCCCTTCTTCAAGGCGATCTGCTTTTCTAGAAAATTCATCATACGACTGTGGCGTTAACTGTGTTAGCGTTTCGTAACCTGCCGTCATTGCAAGTGGGTTTCCAGAAAGGGTACCTGCTTGGTAAATTGGACCACTTGGTGCTACTTGCTCCATAATTTCCGCTTTTCCCCCGTACGCACCAACCGGAAGTCCACCACCAATTACTTTTCCTAAACAAGTTAAGTCAGGCGTTACGTTATAGTATCCTTGCGCGCAGTTATATGCCACGCGGAATCCTGTCATTACTTCATCAAAAATTAACAGTGAACCATAATCTGATGTAATGTCACGAAGCCCTTCTAAAAAACCAGGTTGAGGTGGTACTACTCCCATATTTCCAGCCACCGGCTCAACAATAACACCTGCAATATCTTCACCGAACTGCTCGAACGCATACTTTACACTTTCTAAATCATTATAAGGAACCGTAATCGTATTTTTAGCAATCCCCTCTGGTACACCAGGGCTGTCTGGTAAACCAAGGGTTGCTACACCAGAACCAGCTTTAATTAATAATGAATCACCGTGCCCATGGTAACACCCTTCAAATTTTAAAATTTTATTTCGGTTCGTATAACCACGAGCTAAGCGAAGAGCGCTCATTGTCGCTTCCGTTCCAGAGCTTACCATACGAACAACTTCAATTGAAGGTACGCGTGAAATTACTACTTTCGCCAATTCATTTTCAATTAAAGTAGGAGCACCAAAGCTTGTTCCAGACTCCGTTACTTTCTTAATTGCTTCTACTACACGATCATTTGAATGACCATGAATTAACGGTCCCCAAGATAAGACATAATCTACATATTCATTTCCATCAATATCGTAGATTTTTGCTCCTTTTCCACGTTCCATAAAGATAGGATCCATATCTACAGATTTAAAAGCACGAACTGGGCTATTTACGCCGCCCGGCATTAGTTGCTTTGCTTGAAGAAAGGCTGCTTTTGATTTTTCATAACTTCTCATCGAACAAACACTCCTTTTAGTTATCTTTTAGCCAGCGAACAGCATCTTTTGCATGATACGTAATAATTAAATCTGCTCCAGCACGCTTCATACTTGTAAGCTTTTCTAACACAATCTCTTTTTCATTGACCCATCCATTTTGTGCAGCTGCTTTAATCATGGAATATTCCCCGCTAACGTTATAAGCCACGACAGGTAAGTTAAAATTATTTTTCACATCACGCATAATATCTAAGTAAGACAACGCTGGTTTTACAATTAAAAAGTCTGCGCCTTCCGCTACGTCAGACTCCGCTTCACGAAGAGCTTCCAAGCGATTGGCTGGATCCATTTGATAGGTTTTACGATCTCCAAATTGCGGAGAAGAGTGCGCTGCATCACGGAAAGGACCGTAGAAAGCTGAAGCATATTTTACAGCATAAGACATAACCGGGATATCTTCAAAACCCGCTTCGTCTAAACCGTGACGAATAGCCGCTACAAACCCATCCATCATGTTAGAAGGAGCAATGATATCAGCACCTGCTTTTGCTTGACTAACAGCTGTTCTTGCTAGCAAATCAAGGGTTGGATCATTTAAAACTTTTCCTTCTTCAATAATGCCACAATGCCCATGATCAGTATATTGGCATAAACAAGTGTCTGCAATAACGACTAAGTGAGGGAACTCTTCTTTAATTTGACGAATTGCTTTTTGAACAATTCCATGGTCATGATAAGCTTGGGAACCAACAGCATCTTTTTCAGCTGGTACGCCAAAAACAATAACGGATTGAATACCTAAATCGACAAGCTCCTGCATTTCCCCACTTAATAAATCAAGAGATACTTGCTCTACGCCTGGCATTGATTGAACTGGATTACGCTTATTTCCCCCTTCAATTACAAAGATTGGATAAATAAAGTCTTCTGGCTTTAAATGCGTTTCGCGAACAAGCGCACGCATGCTATCTGAACGTCTTAAACGACGATGACGATTAAATTGTAATAATGTCATAAGAGAATCCTCCTTAATTGTTACCCTTAAAATAATCTACCATTTTCTCTATCATACCATTAATTGTATACTCTTCTGGAACGATGTGCTCAATTTCATATTTCGCAGCGGTTTGAGCCGTAATAGGTCCTATACATACAACCACTTTTTCATTTATAACTGATAGCCAATCTTGCTTTGAATCCATCATATCAACAAAGAAATTAACGGTAGATGAGCTTGTGAACGTAATGATATCCGCTTGCTCCACAGCACGTTGAAGCTCGGTCATAGATGCTTTATTTTGAACCGTCTCATACATCACAAGGTCCGTCACCCTATAACCTTTCTCATCAAGACCTCGTAAAAGAATAGGGCGCGCTAAGTTCCCTCTAACAACAAGTATTTTCTCATGAGGATTGGCCTCTTTCACCAATGCTTCTAGCAACGATTCTGCTACGTATTCTTCAGGAGTTACGTCTGGTTCTACTCCACGTTTTTTGAGAGCTTCACCTGTTTTTTTTCCAACAACAGCAACCTTGCATGATTTTGCTAAGCTACTGTGTATGTTTAATAGATTGAGCCACTGATAGAAAAAGTCGACTCCATTTTGACTTGTAAAGATAATCCACTGATATGTATGAAGCTGTTCAAGTACTCTCTGTATACCCTCACGATTAACTGCTGGTACAAAAGATAAAACAGGCACCGTTAAAGGAATACCACCTAGATTTTGTATTGCAGCAGTGAAACTTTTCGCTTGCTCCGCTTGGCGCGTAATCAACACTCGTTTTAAAAAAAGAGGAGCCTGTTGACTCATTAACTGTCCAGCTCCTCTTTTACACGTTCAATTAATTCTTTAGCTCCATTGGCAGTTAAACGACGTGCAGCTTCCTCTCCAATTTCTACAGGATCCGTACCAGCAAGCGTTTCTTGATAAATTTGTTGGCCATCTGGAGAAGCAACAAGCGCTGTTAATTGTACACGCTTATTCTCTACTACGTGAGCATAGCCTGCAATCGGAACTTGGCAGCCGCCCTCCATGCGTTTTAAAAACACGCGCTCGGCTTGCACTGCTAAGCTTGTTTCCTCATCATTTAACATATGTAGAAGTTCAAGTAACTCCTTGTCATCTGAACGACACTCAATCGCTAAAGCCCCTTGACCAACCGCTGGGACACTTAAGCTAGGATTTAAATACTGCGTCACAGTATTTTTAGACCAACCCATTCGTGATAGACCAGCTGCAGCTAGAATTATTGCGTCATATTCTTCTGTTTGTAATTTGTTTAAACGTGTATCGATATTCCCTCGAATCCATTTAATTTCAATGTCTGAGCGCTTTGCAAGAAGCTGTGCACCACGTCGTAAGCTACTTGTTCCAATAACAGCTCCACTTGGTAGCTCTTCAAACGTTTGTCCTGTCTTTGAAATCAGCACGTCCCGGTGATCTTCACGCAGCGGAATGCAACCAATTGTTAACCCTTCAGGTAAAACAGCAGGCATATCCTTCATGCTGTGAACGGCCATATCAATTTCTTTTGACAGCATTGCTTGTTCAATTTCTTTCACAAATAAGCCTTTTCCGCCTACCTTAGAAAGCGTTACATCTAGAATTTTATCTCCTTTTGTGACAATTTCTTTAATCTCAAACTCAAAAGGAAGACCTTGTTGTTTCAGCTGTTCGATAACCCACTTTGTCTGTGTTAATGCTAGTTTGCTTCGGCGCGAACCGACAATAATTTTCCGCATGTTGTCCTCCTAGTTTTACGACTCCCAAAAATGAAAGTTTGACAAACTTCCAAATAAGAAAAAATTAATCAATAAAATTAAAAATAATGCGATGTTCCAAATAGCAATTGCCCGACCTTGAATCCCTCTTCTCAAACGCACATACAAGTAAGCGCTGTATGCAAGGAGCATAAAAAACGAACCTAATACTTTTGTATCGTACCAATGAAAGTTGACTACTTTAATATACGCCCATATTAACCCAAGCATCAAGGACAACAGCAATAGAGGTACACCAATTAAGATAAGTACGTAAGACAGATAATCCAACTTCGTTAAATCCTCAATGCGCATCAGTCGCTTGTTCCACTTTTTCTTTTTCAACAAATCGTACTGTACAAGATACAAAGCTGAAAAAACAAACGAAATAGAAAAAGCGCCATAAGATAAAATAGCCATGGTGATATGAAAAATTAACAGCTCTGATACCAATCGCTCTGCTTCAACTGACGTTTGTGTCTCCATTGGCGCAAACGTATGAATGGCCATAATCAAAAAGCCGATCGCATTCGTAAAGAACACGACAAAATCAACTCGAAATAAACGGTTGATGACTAATGATAACGTGATGAGCACCCAGGCATAAAAATACAGTCCTTCTGAAATAGTCAAGATTGGAACTCTACCTGTTTCCCACATTCGTAAAAATAAAAAGATTGTTTGTAAAAACCAAACAATAGAAAGTAACCAGAAGGCTACTTTATTCGCCTTCCGGTTATGCTGTACAAAGTCAATAAAATAAAGTAAAACACTGACCGCGTATAAAATCACAATTAACTCATAAATTCTGGTCAACGAGATATCAACCATATCAAAGCCTCACTTACGACTGGTAAGCTACTTGTTGAGGAGTTGCGGGTAGCTCATGATGAGATTCTTTTTGCTTTTGAGCTTCCACTTCTTGTTCAATATTAAAAATCTTCATGAACAATTCTAACGACTCTTCAGCATGCTGCTCTCCAGCCAGTTCTTTTGCATGTAAAATCGGATCTCGCAGCAGTTGATTTATGATACTTTTCGTATGTTTGTTCAGCACTTTTCGTTCACGCTCCGACAAATTCGGAAGCTTACGATTAATGCTTGCCATCGTATCAGCCTGAATGGTTAATGCTTTCTCTCGAAGAGCTGAGATAACAGGCACAACCCCAAGGCGGCCTATCCACATTTTAAAATCAACAATTTCAGCTTCAATCATTAACTCAATCGTTTCAGCAGCTTTTCTGCGTTCTTGTAAATTTGCATCCACAATTCCTTGTAAGTCATCAATATCATATAAAAAGACGCTATCAAGCTCTTCAAGTGCAGGGTCCAAATCCCGTGGAACTGCGATATCAACCATAAAGAGAGGTCGTCCTTTTCGCATACGCTCCACTTGCTTCATCATATCTTTTGATACAACAAACGTATTTGCTCCCGTAGAGCTAATTAAAATATCAGCCTCAATGAGCGCACATTGAAGTTCACTTAGCTGCTTCGCTTGACCAGAAAAGCGCTTAGCAAGTTCTTCTGCTTTTTCAAATGTACGATTAACAACTGTTACTTGTTGAGCACCACTGCCGTATAGGTTTTGTAAAGCAAGCTCGCCCATTTTACCTGCACCTAGAATAAGTACATGCTTTGATGATAGATCACCAAAGATTTTTTTTGCTAGCTCAACTGCAGCGTAGCTCACTGACACAGCATTGGCTCCAATCTCTGTCTCACTATGAGCACGCTTAGCCAATGTAATAGCTTGCTTAAATAGTTGATTGAATACCGTTCCGATTGTTTGATTTTGCTGGGCAAGTAAAAAGCTTGAACGTACCTGTCCAAGAATCTGTGTTTCACCAACAACCATTGAATCTAACCCACAGCTTACTCGATACAAATGCTCAATAGCACCATCATTTTCAGCAATTGTTAAAAAAGGTGAAAACTCGTCTTTATCTAGCTCAAACCACTCTGCCAAAAAGGCTTTTACATAATAACGCCCTGTGTGTAATTGATCCACTACTGCATAGATTTCCGTACGATTACATGTTGACACAATAATGTTTTCTAAGATACTCTTTTGATTGCTTAAAGCTTTCATTGCAGAGCCTAGCTCTTGCTCTTTAAAGCTAAGCTTTTCCCTTATTTCAACAGGGGCTGTTCGATAATTTAAGCCGACTGCTATAATATGCACTTGTACATACCCCCTTCAATAAAAAATTAAATTACTGTCCTTTTGTCTATCTCTATTATAACATGTTTCCCTACTCGTTCTTAAAAAAAATGTGAACAGTCTTTGAAAACATGTGTTAAGATATTAACGATTATCCATAACAAATTGTATCAAAAAAGCAGTGATTTATCACTTTTCCTGTTTAATCACACCAGGAGGTTACGATGAAGAAACAGTCAATTTTTTTCGGAGTTTTATTAGTTGGATTTGGAATCTTTTTTCTAGTAGACGAGCTTAATTTAAAAATTGCAGAACATTTATACACCTGGCCTCTCCTGCTCGTTTTAATTGGCGTTGCGCTTTGGGCACAATGTCGGATTTCCCAAGACTATTCCAACGTACTATCAAGCTACATATTAATTACATTAGGCGGACATTTTTATGTAAGTGACTGGCTGCCGTTTTGGCCTCAACATACTAGTATGGTTGTTTTGATGGTTGCACTAAGCTTTTTACTGAGTGCGAAAAAGAGTAAAACTGGCCTATTTCAAGGGATTCTTTTATTACTCATTGCGTTGTTTATGATGTTTTCGAATAATTTAAACCAATTTGCTCCGGCGGTTGAAAACGGCGTGAACTATTTAGCCACCTTTTGGCCTATTCTATTTCTACTCATTGGCTTATATTTATTATTTTTCAAACGTAAGTAATATATGTAAAAAGGTTGAAACGAAAAGCGGTAGCTTTTCGTTTCAACCTTTTTTGTTAGTTATTCATACGATATTGGAGTGATCTCCAAGACTGATCTTTTCCTTGACCCGTTTCAGATGAAAATAGGATTAATTCATCTTCAGAGTCTAGCTCTAACGTATCACGTACAACTTTTAAGTGCTTTTGCCATTTCCCCTTCGGAATTTTATCCGCTTTTGTGGCAATAACCATTACGGGAATTCCATAATGTTTTAAAAAATTGTACATCATGACGTCATCTTTAGACGGAGCGTGACGTAAATCAATAATTAATAAAACAGCTTTTAGCTGATCACGATCCGTTAAATACGTTTCAATCATCTTCCCCCATGCTTCACGCTCTTTCTTAGATACTTTAGCGAAGCCGTAGCCTGGAACATCAACGAAATGCATCATTTCATTAATTAAATAAAAATTTAACGTTTGTGTTTTTCCAGGTTTTGAAGATGTACGTGCTAAGTTTTTACGATTAAGCATTTTATTAATAAATGATGATTTTCCTACATTTGATCGACCAGCCAAAGCAAATTCTGGCAAATTTTCTTTTGGATATTGATCAGGCTTTACTGCGCTGATAACAATCTCCGCTTGAGTTACTTTCATTTTACCTCTCCTACTAATGCATGTTCCAATACTTGATCTAAATGAGATACAAGTACGATGTCTAACTGTTCTTGTACACTATCTGGAATATCTTCAATATCACGCTCATTATCTTGAGGGATTAAGATTTTTGTAAGTCCAGCACGATGTGCACTTAAAGATTTTTCCTTTAATCCACCGATTGGTAAGACACGACCTCTGAGCGTAATCTCACCCGTCATTCCTACTTCTCTTCTTACCGGTCTACCTGTTAAAGCTGATGTTAAAGCTGTTGCAATTGTAATTCCAGCCGAAGGTCCATCTTTTGGCACTGCTCCTTCTGGCACATGAATATGAATATCATATTTTTCATGGAACTTCTCATCAATTCCTAACGCTTCGGCTTTTGAGCGAATATAACTAAACGCCGCTTGAGCAGATTCCTTCATTACATCACCAAGTTTTCCGGTTAGCACAAGGCGACCTTTTCCGGGAGATAGACTGACTTCAATTGCAAGCGTATCTCCTCCCACAGTTGTGTAAGCTAATCCAGTTGCAACACCAACTTGGTTTTCTGATTCAGCTTGCCCATAGCGGAACCTAGCTTTTCCTAAAAATTCTTCTAAGTTCTTCTCAGTTACCACTACGCGCTTCTTATCTCCAGATACAATAATGCGGGCAGCTTTACGACAAATAGACGCAATTTCACGTTCTAGATTACGAACACCCGCTTCTCTCGTATAGAGACGAATGATTGCTAATAAAGCATCTTCACGAATTTGAAGGTCAGCTTTTTTCAAGCCGTGGTTTTCTAACTGTCTTACTACTAAATGACGTTTAGCAATTTCAAGCTTTTCAAGTTCTGTATAGCCTGCAATATTAATAATTTCCATTCTGTCGCGCAAAGGTCCTGGAATCGTCGCTAAATTATTAGCAGTAGCTACAAACATCACTTTTGATAAATCATACGTTTCTTCAATGTAATGATCGCTAAAATTATGATTTTGCTCAGGATCTAAGACCTCAAGCATAGCAGAAGACGGGTCTCCACGGAAGTCGTTAGACATTTTATCAATCTCATCTAATAAAAAGACAGGGTTAACTGTACCAGCTTTTTTCATTCCTTGAATAATGCGTCCAGGCATGGCACCTACGTATGTACGGCGATGACCTCGAATTTCAGATTCATCACGCACGCCACCGAGCGATACGCGGACAAAGTTTCGGTTTAATGCTGTTGCAATAGAGCGTGCCAGAGACGTTTTACCTACTCCTGGAGGTCCAGCTAAACAAAGAATTGGTCCCTTTAATGAGTTCGTTAGTTTTTGCACAGCTAAGTATTCAAGCACTCGCTCTTTTACTTTTTCAAGACCATAATGCTCTTCATTTAGAATTTTATCTGCACGATGAATATCTAAACGATCTTCTGTTTCCTTTGTCCATGGCAAAGTAAGTAACCAATCGATATAATTGCGAATAACTGAGCTTTCTGCAGAGGTAGCAGGGATTTTCTCATATCGATCTAGTTCTTTTAACGCAGTCGTCATCACACGCTCGGGCATACCACTTTCTTCAATTTTTTCCCGAAGCGTAGCAACTTCTCCGCCTTTTCCTTCTTTATCACCTAACTCTTTTTGAATAGCCTTCATTTGTTCACGAAGATAGTATTCTTTTTGAGTACGCTCCATTGATTTTTTCACGCGCTGTCCAATTTTCTTTTCAAGTTGTAGCACTTCTTGTTCATCTTGAATGTAAGAAATGAGCATGTTCAAACGCTCTTTTACATCTTCAGTTTCAAGAACTTCTTGCTTCAACTGAATTTTAATTGGCAAATGCGAAGCAACAATATCGGCTAAGCGGCCCGGTTCTTCAATGTCTGTTACCGTTGAAAATGTCTCAACAGACACCTTTTTAGATAGCTTTATGTATTGTTCAAAGTAATCTAAAAGCGTGCGCATTAGCGCTTTGTCTTCTACATCTGTTTCATGTTCTTCATTGTATTTCACTACATCAGCCAGGAAGCAATCTTCTTCCTCAACTACTTCCTTAACTTTAATACGGTTTAATCCTTCAACCAATACTCTCATCGTTCCATTTGGCAACTTTAACATTTGTTTAATCTTTGCTAAAGTACCTATTCTATATAAGTCATCAACCGATGGTTCATCGATGCCCATTTCCTTTTGAGAAACTAAGCACACCAAATGGTCGTCCATCATTGCTTTTTCTAAAGCCTGCACAGATTTATCTCTTCCAACATCTAAATGTAATACCATAGTTGGATAGACAATAAGCCCACGTAAAGGTAAAAGTGGAATGCGAATTGTTTCATTTTTCGTCATTCAATGAACACCTCCAATGCCCGTTTATTCCATAGTATGTAAGGGATAAATTCTGCTTCAATTTTATCCTATTTAACTTGGCATGTCTAATAATAGTAATTATTAATTGTACCATGTGAAGTCTTTGAAATGCAAAGTGAAATCAATATCTTTTTTCACATAGAAAAAGCCTTTTTCGTAAAGCGTGTATAAAGGTTTTATACGCGAAAAAGGCAGATGATATTCATATAAAAAAATTTTTCCAACTAAATGTTATCAATATTACATAGATTCACGCTTTGGCACCCCAGCTTCTTTTGATAGATGAGCAACGTGATCTTGTATTGGTAAGAGTGCATAATTTAAAACATCTGCTAGTTGAGTCACTGGTAAAATTTCAATTCCTCGAATCTGTTCTACCATTCCATTCATATTTTCCTTTGGAACGATTACGTGAGTTACTCCTGCCTGCTTTGCAGCTTTAATTTTAGGAATGACGCCTCCAATTGGTTTAACATTTCCATGCAATCCAATTTCTCCAGTCATTGCAACTGTATGTTTGATTGGCACTTCATAGATAGCAGAATAAATGCCTGTTGCCATGGCAATTCCAGCCGAAGGTCCATCAATTGGTACTCCTCCAGGAAAGTTTACATGAATATCATATTCATCGGCAGGCACAGCCATGGAGCGGAGTACAGTAATGACGTTTTCAATTGAACTTCTTGCCATACTTTTTCTTCGTACTGATTTTCCTTGCCCATTAATGTTTTCTTCTTCAACTATACCTGTGATGGTGATATTTCCCTTTTCTTTTGCTTTAATTGCTTTTACTTCAATTTCTAACAGCGCACCAGAATTAGGTCCATATACAGCTAATCCATTAATTAGTCCTACTTGTTCTTGTTCTGGAATCTTCGGCTCGTGACGTGGAGTTAGCTGACTCGAATGAATAATCCATTCAATATCTTCATTCTTTATGTCTTTACGATCTTCTGAAATTGCCAATCCAGCTGCAATTTGCATCATATTAACCGTTTCTCGACCATTGCGAGCATATGTAGACAACATAGACAGGCCTTTGTCTGTTACTTCCATTTGTACTTTTTGAGCAGCTTTTTTCGCAACACTAATGATTTCATCTTGATCAAGTTCACGAAAAAACACTTCCACACAGCGTGAGCGAATGGCTGGCGGAATTTCATTAGGTGTTCTTGTTGTGGCCCCAATTAAACGAAAGTCTGCAGGGAGTCCATTTTGAAAGATGTCGTGAATATGAGTTGGAATTTGTGCATTTTCTTCACTATAATACGCACTTTCCATAAACACTTTTCTGTCTTCTAATACCTTTAGTAATTTGTTCATTTGGATAGGATGTAGTTCACCAATTTCATCAATGAATAAGATTCCTCCGTGAGCATCCGTTACAGCACCTTGCTTTGGCTGAGGAATTCCAGCTTGTCCCATAGCCCCAGCTCCTTGATAAATAGGGTCATGCACAGATCCAATAAGGGGGTCTGCAATTCCTCGTTCGTCAAAACGCGCTGTCGTCGCATCAAGCTCTACAAATACTGATCCTTTTTTGAAAGGAGACTTCTGATTCTTTTTTGCCTCTTCTAATACAAGACGAGCTGCTGCCGTTTTACCTACGCCTGGAGGTCCATATACGATAACGTGCTGTGGGTTTGGACCACATAGCGCGGCCTTTAAAGCACGAATGCCATCTTCTTGTCCCACGATATCATGAAAACTTGACGGCCTAACTCTTTCTGCTAATGGTTCAGTTAGTGAAATGGCACGCATTTTTCGCAATTGATCCATTTCTTTTTTTGATTCCCGATCAATTGATACCTTTTGTGTGCGCTGATTGCGCAATAAGTTCCAAAAGTACAAGCCAATAATGATACCAAAGAACAGCTGAACCATTAAGGCAATATTCGTCCAATTCATAAGTAACCTCCTGCAACAATTGTTAAGATAATTATTTGTTATTATCTCCTTGCAACAGGTGGAATAAACAAATTTAGCATAAAATTCTTTATAAAATAAAAAAAACAGAGCGCTAAAAAACTAACGCCCTGTCTTCTTATTTATTAAGCAGATGTTTTACTTCCCTGTTCAACGGTTGAACCATCTTCTAGAATAAACTTAGGTGCTACTTGATCACGAACCGTTTCTCCAGTGATAATACATTTTACAATGTCTTCACGGGAAGGCAAATCATACATTACTTCTAGCATAATGCCTTCAATAATTGAACGTAGACCACGTGCACCTGTTTTACGTTCAATTGCTTTACGAGCAATTTCAACAAGTGCTTCATCTTCAAACTCTAGCTCAACATTATCTAGCTCAAGAAGCTTTTGATATTGTTTTACTAGCGCATTTTTTGGCTTTGTTAAGATCTCAACAAGCGCTCCTTCATCTAAAGGTACAAGGCTAGCCGTAACAGGTAGACGACCGATAAACTCAGGAATTAAACCAAATTTTAATAAGTCTTCTGGCAGCACTTTTGATAATAATTCTTTATCGTTAAGATCCGCTTGCTTTGTTTCTGAACCGAATCCAATTACTTTCTTACCTAAACGACGCTTGATAATTGGTTCAATACCATCAAATGCCCCACCACAAATAAATAGAATATTTGTGGTGTCAATTTGAATGAATTCTTGATGCGGGTGCTTACGTCCACCTTGTGGAGGAACGCTTGCTACAGTTCCTTCAAGAATTTTAAGCAATGCTTGCTGAACACCTTCACCAGATACGTCACGCGTAATTGATGGGTTTTCAGATTTTCTTGCTACTTTATCAATTTCATCGATATAGATAATGCCTTTTTCTGCCTTCTCTACATCATAATCAGCAGCTTGAATTAGCTTTAGTAAGATATTCTCAACATCCTCACCAACGTAACCAGCTTCTGTTAATGACGTCGCATCAGCAATAGCAAACGGCACGTTTAAAATGCGAGCTAAAGTTTGAGCAAGTAATGTTTTACCACTACCCGTTGGACCAATTAAAGAAATGTTACTTTTAGCTAGTTCAACATCATCAATCTTACTGTTGGAGTTAATGCGTTTATAATGGTTATAAACAGCTACAGCCAAAGACTTTTTCGCTTCATCTTGGCCAATTACATACTCATCTAGAATTTCACAGATTTCTTTTGGTTTTGGTACATCTTTAAACTCTACTTCTTCTTCTGTTCCAAGCTCCTCTTCAACAATCTCAGTGCAAAGCTCGATACATTCATCACATATGTAAACACCTGGACCAGCAACTAATTTACGAACTTGTTCTTGTGTTTTACCACAAAAAGAACATTTTAGTTGCCCTTTTTCATCGTTAAATTTAAACATAATTTTCACCCCTTATAGTAATGACTAAAGTGCTGGAAGCTCACTTAATCCGAGTTATTTGCCAACTGCTCTTTCTCTTCTTAGTAAAAGCATGACCTTTTATCATACCGAGTTTTCCATGTATGAAAAGATTTGTATTGCATTTTATCATACATTTTTCGGAATAGATACTAAAACGTTTTATGTATAAACACTTGATGAGTGAAAAGCATCGATTGGCTATTATGTATTGTCAGCTTATTAAGCCAATTTCATAACTACGGATTTTTGACAATTGAACAAAACAGCGTGCTGGCGTGTCGTTATGGTATGAAAAAACTTTTGAAGGTTATAAAACAAGGCACGATCAAGTCGCGCCTTGTTCTTTACTATTATTATGCTACAGCTTTGCTGTTTTCTACAAGAAATTCTACAGCTTTGCGAATCTTCATGTCAGCTTTAACTGTTTCAAGACTGCCAAGCACTTTCTTAATTTCTTCGACAGGCATGTTGTACATTCCTGCCATGCTCTCTAATTCTTTTTCTACTTCTTCGTCAGTTACTTCAAGATTTTCAGCTTGAGAAATAGCTTCTAACGTTAAGTTGATCTTCACGCGCTTTTCAGCGTCTGGACGCATTTGGTCACGTAAAGCTTTTTCATCTTGACCAGAGAACTGGAAGTATAGCTCAAGGTTTAAACCTTGCATTTGTAAGCGTTGCTCGAATTCTTGCATCATGCGATCCATTTCAGTTGCATACATTGCTTCTGGAATTTCAACTTCTGCGTTTTCAGCAGCTTTTTCTACTAATGCATCACGTAGAGCTGATTCAGCTTCATTTGTTTTTGCAGTTTGTAGGTTTTCTTTTGTTTTTGCTTTTAATGCTTCTAAAGTTTCTACTTCTTCGTCTACATCTTTAGCAAACTCATCGTCTAATGCAGGTAATTCTTTTGCTTTAATTTCGTGTACTTTCACTTTGAAAGTTGCTTTTTTACCAGCAAGCTCTTCAGCATGGTACTCTTCTGGGAACGTTACTTCAACGTCTTTTTCAGCTCCAACTTCTAAGCCTACTAATTGCTCTTCAAAGCCTGGAATAAATGTGTTAGAACCAATTTCTAATGAATAGTTCTCACCTTTTCCACCTTCGAATGCTTCTCCGTCAACGAATCCTTCAAAGTCGATTACAGCAGTATCGCCTTCAGCAATAGCACCTTCTTCTTTTACTACTAGCTCAGCTTGACGCTCTTGAAGAGATTTTAATTCTGCTTCAACATCTTCGTCAGTTACTGTTGCGTCTAATTTTTCAACTTCTAAGTTTTTGTATTCGCCTAATTTTACTTCAGGCTTAACTGTTACTTTAGCAGTGAAAACTAAATCTTGTCCTTTTTCGATTGTTTCAACATCGATTTCTGGACGATCTACTGGCTCGATACCAACTTCGGCAACAGCGTTGCTGTAAGCTTCTGGTAATAAGATATCTAATGCATCTTGGTATAAAGATTCTACACCAAAGCGTTTTTCAAATAGTGGACGTGGCATTTTCCCTTTACGGAAACCTGGTACGTTTACTTGTTTAACAACTTTTGTGAATGCTTTATCTAAGGCTTTATTGAATTCAGCAGCTTCAACTTCTACTGTTAAAACGCCTTGATTACCTTCTTGTTTTTCCCATTTTGCAGACATGTATATTTCCCTCCAAAATCATTTTAAGTAGTGATTTTCACTCTGATAATGAGATCAATGCTTCCTTCATTATCTATCGAACTCCCTATTACTTTAAAGTAAGTAGGAACGTGATGTAAAGATGAAATTCTACTATACTTGTTTAAGTGCATTTTACAACCATTATATTATAACATACAACAAAGACGTTTCAACAAAACACCTCATTTTATATTAAAGAAATTTCTTCAATTTCCTTTAGGTGTTTAATAGCTTGTTTTAAATCATCAGCAGAGAAGTTATGCATTAATGCAATTTGCTCAGTATCAACCTCTTCACCATATAGTTCATTTGCAACTGCATATAGCGCCTCCACCCAGATATCTACATGTTCATTAACCGGATTCAATGGAAATAAAACATACAAATAGCGATTCCAAATCTCTAAGCTTGCTTGAAGCATAGTGGGATTTTCGTGTTCCAACTTTTCCCTCAGGGATTTCTCAACATGAATGGCTAAAGGAGATGGTATTAGTTGTTGTAAAGTGAGCGGATTAATTTTTTTCTCACGCTGAAATTTGTTGATTTGAAAGTCATAGTTAACCTGCTCCTTCATTAATATTTTAAGAGCCTCAGTTTTCACAATAGGATGAATGTATTCATTTTTAAATAGCTCTTGTAAAAAGAAGCTATACTGATTCATTCGATGGAGAGGGAGCGTATGTAAATAATCAATTTGATTTGCAACGACCGTCTCATTTAAGAACTCTTTTAAGCGTGTAAGTTGCTCCTGCTCTGTTTGTCCTTCTATATCCATTTCTTGATTCATTCTTGATAAGCAAAACGCTAAAAGTTGATTAATTTGTTCTTGATACTCAGCAGGTACATCATGTTCTTCTACAACAGCCTGCAAGGTTTCATAACCTTCTTTGTACTCACCAAGCTGTATAAGAATCATTAAAAGCATTTGTAGATTATCATAGTAATGTCCGATATCTTCATGTAACATCTTTTTACAAATCGTTTTAGCTGTTTCGACCTCACCTAGCTCTAAATAGCATACAGCTAGCCCGAACAATACGTCTCGGTGTTCTTGGTCTATTCCATATGCTTGCTCAAATAAATTCAGAGCCTCATTAAAGCGCTTATGCTGTAGATATTCTTTCGCTTTTTCTACTAAACGCTCTTGCAAATGAGGAAACGCAATTACATTATCTCGCTTTTGCTCTGTCATATTCTCTCCTCACTTCACATTTACTTGCTATACAGTTTAGCAAGTTGTCTAATAGAACGCAAAAAAGAGCCGAGCAAAGACGTAACTTTGCCCAGCTTTTTTCAATATCGAACGGTATTGTGTTCATACTGATCAATGTCAGAGTCAAACGATAATGTATAACCAATTTCATCAAACCCATTTACAAGCATATATTTCCAATGGCTATTAATGTCAAACGTTCGTTTGAATCCAGCTTTATCTGAAATTGTTTGCTGATGTAAATCAATTGTGCAATTATAATCAGCTGCTTTGGACTCCTTCAATAGATACTCAACATCTTCAACCGGTAATGTAATTGGTAGAATTCCATTTTTCAGACAGTTTTGTTGAAAGATATCTGCAAAGGATGGCGCTACAATAGCTCTAAAGCCGTAATCTAACAATGCCCACGGTGCATGTTCACGTGAAGAACCACACCCGAAGTTTTCATTTGCAACTAAGATTGTTGCTCCTTCATTTTCAGGCGCATTTAGCTCAAAGCTAGGATTTGGTGTTACTCCATCTTCATTATATCGCCAATCAAAAAATAAATATTTTCCAAAGCCAGTACGCTCAATGCGCTTTAAGAACTGCTTTGGAATAATTTGATCTGTATCGACGTTAGAGCGGTCCATCCCGGCTACTTTTCCTGTTTCAACTGTAAATGCATTCATGTTACCTCTCCTTATCTCACAGCTTCTTCTTGTAATTTACGAACGTCTACAAAGTGACCATATACTGCTGCTGCCGCTGCCATTACCGGACTAACAAGGTGTGTTCGTGCCCCTTTACCTTGACGTCCTTCAAAGTTACGGTTTGACGTGGAAGCACAGTGTTCCCCTTGAGGAACTAAATCTGAGTTCATTCCTAAACACATGCTACATCCTGAATCGCGCCATTCAAATCCGGCTTCAACAAACGTTTTAGCAATGCCTTCCTCTTCAGCAATACGCTTGATTTTCTGAGAACCTGGTACAACCATCGCTCGCACATTCGGTGATACTTTCTTTCCTTTTATAAAAGAAGCTGCATCACGCAGATCCGATAAGCGAGCGTTCGTACAGGAACCAATAAACACGTGTTGAATTGGAATATCTTCAATTGCCATACCTGGAGTTAACCCCATGTAGTCTAGCGCTCTTTCCAATGATTTGCGTTCTGAATCTGTGTTACACGATTCGAATGTAGGAACTGTTTTACTAATGTACGAACTCATTGCAGGGTTTGTTCCCCATGTCACAACAGGCTCGATTTCATTTGCATCAATTTCTAGCGTTTGATCGTATTCTGCTCCTTCATCAGAAGCTAACGCTTTCCACTTTTCAACTGCTTCAGCGAACTTTTCACCTTTTGGTGCATATTCTCTTCCTTTAATATAAGAAAAAGTTACTTCATCAGGGCTGATTAAGCCTGCTTTTGCTCCCGCTTCAATGGACATGTTACAAATGGTCATACGCTCTTCCATCGAAAGCTGCTTAATACAATCCCCCGTGAATTCAATGATAGATCCTGTTCCGAAGTTCACACCAAATTTCTGAATAATTGCTAGCACGATATCTTTTGCAAATACACCGTTTTTCTTTTGGCCATTTACTTTTACTTGAATCGTTTTCGGCTTTGCTTGCCAAAGTGTTTGAGTAGCTAACACGTGCTCAACTTCACTCGTACCGATACCAAATGCTAATGCCCCAAACGCTCCGTGGGTAGATGTATGGCTATCCCCACATACTATTGTCTTTCCAGGCTGCGTTAAGCCTAATTCTGGTCCAATAATATGAACGATTCCTTGTTCTTCATTCGTTAAGTCTAATAACCTCACGCCGAACTCAGCACAGTTTGCAGATAATGTATCAACTTGTTTTTTTGCAATTGGATCTTTGATGTTGAAACGGTCAACGGTTGGAATATTGTGATCCATCGTTGCAAACGTCAAATTAGGTTGCCTTACTTTTCGTCCAGCAACACGTAAGCCTTCAAATGCTTGAGGTGACGTTACTTCGTGAATAAGATGAAGGTCAATGTATAATAAATCCGGCTTCCCCTCTTCTTGGCGTACTACATGCTGTTCCCATAGTTTCTCAATAATGTTCTTTGCTTTCATCTTGCTCCTCCTTTCCAGTTATGAAAAACGTTTCTCACACAAAGGTGAGAAACGCATGATTAACTATAAGCCGTCATAATGTTAATAATTGCAGAGTCATCAGCAATCGTATCTACAATTGCTTCGACCATTTTTTCAGTTGATAAATAATGTGATCCGTTCGCTAAATCTGCTGTACGATGACCAGCGTTTAATACGTGTTCTACCGCTTGTTCCACTGCCTTGGCTTCTTCTTCAAAGCCAAATGAATGTCTTAGCATCATCGCTGCTGATAAAATAGCTGCGATTGGATTGGCTTTATTTTGCCCGGCAATATCTGGTGCTGAGCCATGAACAGGTTCATAAAGAGAAGGTCCGTTTAATGTCAAACTAGCAGATGGTAACATCCCTAAAGATCCAGCTAGCATCGACGCTTCATCACTTAAAATATCTCCAAACATGTTTTCAGTAACTACTACGTCAAAATGTTTTGGGTTGCGGATAAGCTGCATTGCTGCTGAATCTACTAGCATATGTTCAAGCTCAATATCCGGATAATCTTTTGATACTTCTTCAGCGACTTCACGCCATAAACGACTTGACTCCAATACATTTGCTTTGTCAACAGACGTAACTTTTTGACGACGAACCTTTGCTGTTTCAAATGCTTGACGAATGATGCGCTCAATTTCTTCGCGCTTATAATATAGCGTATCTACAACGGCTTCTTCGTTCCCATTTGTGCGGCGTTCGCTTGGTTTTCCAAAATATAAACCGCCTGTTAGTTCACGTACGATAATGAAATCAACATCTTGAATATATTCTTTTTTCAAAGGAGAAGAATCTGCTAAACTATCATAATAAGTAACTGGACGTAAGTTAGCATAAAGGTCCAGTTCTTTACGAATTGCTAATAAGCCTCGCTCTGGACGGAGGTGTGTAGGAACAGCATCCCACTTAGGGCCACCTACAGCACCAAGCAATACTGCATCCGCTTCTTTACAAACTGCTACTGTACTTGCTGGAAGGGGTACTCCTTCTGCATCGATAGCAGCTCCTCCAATTAACCCATAGCTAAATTCAAACTGATGGTTAAAGCGTTGACCGATGGCGTTTAAGACATCAATCGCACCTTTTGTAACTTCTTTCCCAACTCCGTCTCCAGGTAACACAGCTACCTTTTTTGTCATGATAGTCTCTCCCTTCTTGTTTACGTATTACACTTCTTGCTCAATACGGTGCTGCTTAATAGCAAATAGGCGATTAATTGCGTTAATATAGGCTTTTGCCGATGACTCTAGTACATCAAACGCTACACCTCTTCCACTTACTTCAACACCGCCACTTTGTACTTTAACAAATACTTCTGCCAGCGCATCCGGCCCACCATTAATGGACTGTAAGCGATAATCTAACAGCTTTACATCTTGTTCTAAACAACGTGCCAGCGTATTGTAAATCGCCTCAACGCTTCCTGATCCCGTTGCTGCTTCTTGAACAACATCTCCATTCTTACGTTGAAGCGTGATTGTAGCCGTTGGAATATTATTAATACCATACTGCACTTGAAGTCCGTCTAGCTTATATTCAACATCATCGTTAACTTGCTTGTGCACTACTAATGCAAACAAGTCATCGTCTGTGATGTCTTTCTTTTTATCTGCTAAGTCCTTAAACTTTTCAAATAGAACGTTTGCTTGCTCATCTTCTAGAACAAACCCTAACTCTACTAAACGTGTACGGAATGCATGTCTTCCAGAATGCTTCCCAAGCACAATTGGATTTTGTTTCACTCCAACAAGCTCTGGCGAAATAATTTCGTATGTTAGTGGATTTTTCAAGACACCATCTTGGTGAATACCAGATTCGTGAGCAAAAGCATTTTTACCTACAATTGCTTTATTAGGTGCAATCGTCATGCCAGTTAGCTTACTAATTAAATCACTTGTTCGCTTAATTTCTGGTAAAACTAGGCCTGACTCAGCTTGATAGAAATCTTTGCGAATGTTTAAAGCAAGCGCAACTTCTTCTAAAGCCGCATTTCCAGCACGCTCACCAATCCCATTGATTGTACCTTCAATTTGTGTTGCTCCTGCTTCAATTGCAGCAAGTGAATTAGCTACAGCTAAGCCTAAATCATCATGACAGTGAGCAGACAATGATACTTTATCAATGTTTGAAACATTTTCTTTTAAATATTGAAAGACAGATCCATAGTGAGCCGGCGTTGTATAACCAACCGTATCCGGGATATTAACAACCTTAGCCCCTGCGTCAATGACAGCTTCTACAATCTGTGCTAGAAACGGTAATTCGCTTCGGCATGCATCTTCAGCAGACCATTGAACAATCGGAAATTTTTTCGCTGCGTATTTCACCATTTCAACTGCTGTTTCTAACACTTGCTCTGGTGTCTTTTTCAACTTATGTTCCAAGTGAATTGGAGAAGTAGCAATAAATACGTGCAGCCTTGGTTCAGCACTGCTTTTTAAGGCTTCCCAAGCGATGTCAATATCCTGTGTAACAGACCTCGCAAGGCCTGTTACAGAAGAATGTTTGACAGTCGACGCAATTTCCTTCACCGATTGAAAATCGCCTTTTGAAGAAGCTGGGAAACCTGCTTCGATTACATCAATACCTAAGCGCTCTAATTGTTTTGCAATCTCAAGCTTTTCTTGTAGGTTTAAGTTAACTCCTGGTGATTGTTCCCCGTCTCTTAGCGTCGTGTCAAATAGGTTAATTTTTTGCACTAGCGACCACCGCTTCTTTCTTTTGTTTTTTTACAAATGGCATCATTTCACGTAGCTGTGCACCAACTTTTTCAATTAAATGCTCATTTTCATTGTTATTGATTGCTGTAAATTCTGGACGATTTGCTTGGTTTTCCAAGATCCATCCTTTAGCAAATTTACCTGTTTGAATGTCTTCAAGCACTTTTTTCATTTGTTCTTTTGAACGCTCATCTACAACGCGTGGACCTGATACAAAGTCACCCCATTGAGCCGTATCAGAAATTGAGTATCTCATTCCTGCTAATCCACCTTCATACATAAGGTCAACGATTAATTTTAATTCATGTAAACACTCGAAGTATGCAACTTCTGGCTGGTAACCTGCTTCTACAAGTGTTTCAAAACCTGCCTTTACTAATGATGTTAAGCCACCGCAAAGAACTGCTTGTTCACCGAATAAATCTGTCTCTGTTTCTTCTTTAAATGTTGTTTCTAATACGCCTGCACGAGCTGATCCGATTGCTTTTGCGTATGCTAACGCAATTTCTTTTGCCTCACCAGTTACGTCTTGGAATACAGCAAATAGAGCTGGTACACCGGCACCTTCTTCGTATGTTCTTCTCACAAGATGTCCTGGGCCTTTAGGAGCTACTAAGAATACATCTACAAATTCAGGAGCAACGATTTGGTTGAAGTGGATGTTAAAACCATGTGCAAATACTAATGATTTTCCTGGTTTTAATCCTGGTAAAATTTCTTCATTATATACTTTTGGTTGATGCTCATCCGGTAATAAGACCATCACAACTTCAGATTGTTGTACAGCTTCTTTTACTGAAAGAACTGTGAATCCATCTTGTTCAGCTTGATCCCATGATTTACCTTTTCTTAAACCAACAACTACGTTTACTCCGCTATCGCGTAAGTTTTGTGCATGAGCGTGACCTTGTGAACCATATCCTACGATTGCTACTGTTTTACCTTGTAAAAATTGATCCTTTGCGTCACCGTTATAATATACTTTTGTCATAATAAATCTCTCCTCTTTGTTTTTAATTTTTTATAGGTTAATTTTTTGTTTAAATCCTAGTTAAATAATTGATGACCATTTTGCAGCTACTTTTTGTGTTCCACGCGGCACAGCTACGGTACCCGTTCGCGTTACTTCTTTCAGCCCATATGGTTGAAGTAAATCAATCATAGCTTCGATTTTACTCGATTCACCCGTTACTTGGATGATTAAGCTATCTCGACTAACATCAAGAATGGTTGCTCGAAAAGGTTCAATAACTGCATACAACTCATTTCGGCTGGCTGGTGTTGAAGCTACTTTCATTAAAGCAAGCTCACGTGAAACAACCGCCTGTTCAGTAATGTCCTGAACTTTCAAGACGTCAATTTGTTTGTTTAATTGCTTAATTACCTGCTCAGCAGCCCCATCATCTTCCACGTTTACTACAAACGTCATACGCGATACGCCTTCTGACTCGGTATGCCCCACTGAAATACTTTCAATATTGAAATTTCTTTTAGTAAATAACCCTGTTACTCGGTTTAAAACACCTGCTCTATTTAACACTGTTGCTGTTATAATCCGCTTCACGGTTTCACCCCCACCATTTCATGAAGTCCTTTTCCAGGAGCAACCATCGGATACACATTTTCTTTTGGTGCTACGAAGAAATTCATTAACACTGGACCATCCGTCTCCATCGCTTCTTTTAACACAGCGTGTGCCTCTTCTTCAGTCTTTGCTTGAAGTCCTTTAATACCATAAGCTTCCGCTAGTTTCATAAGATCTGGCTGATTTGGAATCAGTGAATGAGAATATCGCTCTTCATAGAAGATTTCTTGCCACTGTCGAACCATTCCAAGAGAATGATTGTTTAATATAACCACTTTCACAGGTAGATTAAGCTCATGAATCACACCTAATTCCTGAAGCGTCATCTGGAAGCCGCCATCCCCAACAACTGCTACAACTGTTTTATCTTTGTTTGCCAGCTGTGCACCGATGGCAGAAGGTAAACCAAATCCCATTGTCCCTAAGCCGCCTGACGTTACCCATCGATCTGGATTGTTGAACGTATAGTATTGAGCAACCCACATTTGATGCTGGCCTACGTCTGTTGTCACTACGGCATCTCCATCCGTGTATTGATGTAGTAGCTCAATCACTTTTTGAGGCTTTAACACTTCTGAAGAGTTCTCATACCATAAAGGATATTCTTGTTTCCATCCCGCTAACTTCTCATGCCATTTCGTATAATCTCCTGTTTCTCCATCTTGTAAAAGAAGCTGTGCAAGCACTTCTTTTGCGTCTCCCACAATCGGGATTTTCGTTGGTACATTTTTACCAATTTCAGCTGGATCGATATCGATGTGAGCAATTTTAGCATTTGGTGCAAAGTGCTTTAAATTGCCTGTTACACGATCATCAAACCGAGCTCCGATGCTGATGAGTAGATCACTCTCATAAATCGCCATGTTTGCTGTGTACGTGCCGTGCATACCGGCCATTCCTAAATGAAGCGGATGATCCGCCGGAAAACAGCCTAACCCTAACAACGTGTTCACAACAGGAATGTTTTGCTTTTCCACATAATTTTTTAATTCTTCTGAACCTTTACTCAATAATACACCCGCACCTGCTAAAATAACTGGCTTTTTAGCAACTGTTACCGCTTCGGCTAATTTCTTAACCTGGAGCTGGTTTGGCGTGTATGTAGGCTGATAGCCTGGTAAGTTAACCTCACCTTCATAGCTAAACTCACCATCTCCTTGTGCCATGTCTTTTGGAATATCAATTAAGACTGGACCAGGCCTTCCCGTTGTTGCAATGTGAAATGCTTCTTTAATAATTCTTGGCAAATCACTGACTTTACGCACTTGATAGCTGTGCTTGGTAATCGGCATTGTAATTCCTAATACGTCGGCTTCTTGGAACGCATCTGAACCAATTACACTTGACGCTACTTGCCCCGTAAATACAACTAAAGGAAGTGAGTCAATCATTGCGTCCGCCAAACCAGTTACAATGTTTGTAGCACCAGGTCCACTCGTAGCAATGACAACACCAGGCTTACCAGAAATTCTCGCATACCCTTCAGCTGCGTGAATCCCACCTTGCTCATGACGAGCAAGTACATGAAACATTCCTGAGCCGTAAAGCTTATCATAAATTGGTAAGACAGCTCCTCCTGGGTAACCGAAAATGACGTCAACATTCTCTCTTCTTAGAGATTCAATCAACATATCAGATCCATTCATTTGTTTCCCAATGTTTGCTGGCTCTTTTGTTTGCATATTGGCTCCCACTTTTTCTCATCCTTTCGTTTTCTTAATAAAAAGAAAAAAAGACTCTCCACCCCTGACAAAGACCCACTTTATTAAGATAGGTCAAGGGGCGAAAAGTCTTTTGTACTTTACGCGGTACCACCCTCATTTGTAGTCACGAAGACTACCTCATGAATGTATAAACATTCGTTTTGATAACGAGTGTGTTGGAATAACACTCGGCCATCCTTACTCAATTCAGGATGACACTCTGAGGTGAGTTCACTTTGATGTGGTAACGTCGGCTTCCAGCAACCCGACTCTCTGTTGATACCAAACTATCAAAATTACTTATCCTCTTCAACGTTTTAGTTCATTATTTTATCCTGATGTTATTCTCAGATTTTCACTTTCAAATAACAGAGAAAACTAACGTTTTCAACTAATTAAAATTTTTAGAAAACTTATATTTGAGGACTATCTTACGCCCATTTTTATACATAGTCAACCGTTTTTTGAATATTTTTTAGATAATTTAGACTAAACAGAATTTTTGGATACGCTTTCATCATTGAGACTCTAAGGATGAGAGGATTTAAAAAAGTTTTTCTATCGAGTTCATTTGTATTCCTTAGAAAAACAAAAAGCCTACTTTTTATCTTAAAATAAAAAGTAGGCTTTTAGGACGTCCCAGGAGAGATTCGAACTCCCGACCGACGGCTTAGAAGGCCGTTGCTCTATCCTGCTGAGCTACTGGGACATATTGTTAAATTGTTTCAAAGACATTTTTAATTATATTTAAATACAATTAAAAAGTCAACGTTTTTTTAAAAATAAATGAGAAGAGAGGAGAAATTTTCTCTTCTCATTTATTTTATTTATTTTTTAAGCAAGCGTGCACGTCAGCTGCATGCTAGGAATACGCTCACCGCTTATCTCATAAAACTGTACAGTTGCTTCATTGTCTTCAAGCTCAAGTATAGCATACGTGCGCTCTTTTCTCATACGAGGCAGTAAAATACTTCCGGGATTAATAAATAATACGCCATCCATTACTTCTGCTCCTGCAACGTGAGAGTGACCGAAGCATGCGACATTCGCTCCTACTTCCCTTGCCTTGTAGTGAAGATTCATCATTGACATTTTAACGTTATATAAATGACCGTGTGTTACCAAACATGTAGCTTCTCCCACTTTTTCAACGCGATCGTTGACATAGGATGCATCGTAATCACAATTTCCACGAACACTTAAAAAGTTCGCCATTTCTTTACTATTTTGCAAAAGTTCTGAGTCACCACAATGTATCATTTTATCTACATCTGCATGTCTCTCCTTAATTACGATTAACTCATCTTGTAATCCGTGGCTATCGCTTACAATCAATAGTTTCACACGTCATCACTCCTTTAAAATTGGGCATCAATCAGTGGTTCAAGTTTTTTCAGTGCGTTTGCTCGGTGGCTAATTTTATTCTTTTCTTCTTTCTTCAACTCCGCCATAGCACGCTTCCACTGTTCAATATAGAAAATTGGATCATAGCCAAAGCCATTTTCTCCTCTTTTCTCTTCCAAGATATATCCTTCACACGTTCCGTCTACTGTAATTGTATCTTTGCCTGGTACAGAAAGAGCCAGCGTACAATGAAACCTTGCTGTTCGTTCAGCAAACGGCACACCGTTCAACTTTTCTAGTACTTTCTCTATATTAGCATTATCATCCTTTTGTTCGCCAGCATATCGCGCTGAATACACGCCCGGTTCTCCGCCTAACGCATCAATAGATAACCCTGAATCATCCGCTATAACGGCAGTATGTAATGTATGTGAAATTGCTTCAGCTTTTAAAATGGCATTTTCAGCAAAAGTTGTTCCCGTTTCTTCAACATCAGCAATCTCAGGAAAATCAAGCAACGACTTAACTTCAATGCCTTTAGAAGAAAAAAGTGTTTGAAAATCTTTTACTTTTCCTGCATTCTTTGTTGCAATAATAACTTCTCGAACCATCTTAATCTCCTCCACACCTAATGTTAATATCTTTTCTTATAGCGATTGAAGTACTTGCTTTTGCGCTTCAATAAGGTGCTTAATTCCGCTTTCTCCCAAAGAAATTAATTCATCAAGCTCTTGCTTAGAAAACGTTGCCTCTTCACCTGTTCCCTGAAGCTCAACAAATTTACCTTGCCCTGTCATAATAATGTTCATATCAACTGCTGCAGTTGAATCTTCTTCGTAATTCAAGTCTAGAATCGCACCATGTTCATCGTGTATTCCAACAGACGTAGCAGCTAGATAATCTGTAATTGGCATTTCCTTAATCTTTTCTTCTTTAAGAAGCTTTTCAAAAGCGAGGGTCATTGCAACAAACGCTCCTGTAATAGATGCTGTACGAGTACCTCCATCAGCTTGAATAACATCACAATCAATCCAGATTGTTTTTTCGCCCACTTTATCTAAATCTACAACTGCGCGGAGAGCACGCCCAATTAAGCGCTGGATTTCCATTGTACGCCCCGTCACTTTTCCTTTAGTAGATTCACGAATATTTCGCTGCTGCGTTGCTCTTGGAAGCATAGAATATTCAGCCGTAATCCAACCTTTTCCTTGACCACGCATAAAAGGTGGTACTCGATCATCAATACTTGCTGTACAAATTACTTTCGTATCTCCTACAGATATTAACACAGAACCTTCAGGGTGCTTTAAGTATTCCGTTTGAATGGTAACCGGACGCATTTCCTTTTGATTTCGACCATCATTGCGCATATGTTCTCCTCCTTAAATATGATTTTTTTATATGTATCATTTCGTATAAAACGATGTCAAACACAACACTTTTTATTATATACCTATATCATTCATAAGCATACCTATCCAACAAGAAAAGAGGTCGCTTTTATAAGCGCACCTCTCATATTTTAACCATCAATATAGTAAGAAAATTTTTAGAAACTTTTTGTGTTCACATTTTTCGGTCGAGAAACTGGCTCAGTTAACTTTTTTCCTTCTTCATTTGTTAACGTCTTCTTACCATCTACTTTAATCGCAACGCTCTCAACACCTTTTTGCTCTGTCAATGAAAGGACAAGTGAATCTAATACTTGTTGAGATACTTTGCTTCCTTTCAGATTACCAAAAATGTTTTCATTGAACGTTAACGTTAACTTACCATCCGCATATTTCGGCTTAGATACAAGCTGTGCATCTGGATTAAAGTCTGTAACAAGCCCTGAAGAAGCAGATGGGCCTTCCACTAACTCATTAACAATAGCTGTATACATATCGCTCTCATTCGCCTTGATTCGTTTCGTAACAGGAACGTAGTACGTGTGCTTCCCGTTTTGAGCTAAATAATAAACTGTAGCCGGCTTTGTTTGAGTAATATTTACAACACCTGCATTATCAAAGTTAATGCCATCCGCTCTGCTTAACCCTTCGCTAATTGGCGTATTATTAACTGGCATTGTGTCTTTATCATAACCATTAATACGAAGCTTAACTTTTTTTACTCCGTCAAACTGAGTAAGCGTCCAAGTAATCGCTTGTAAAATACGCAGTTCATCTTCTTTTTTATAATTGGCAAACTCAGGTGAAAAATCAGCAATCATCGTCCCATCTTTTTCCAACTTTGTTCCTAATACGCGGGTATCTGCTGGCAACACTGCGCGGAAACCATCTGGCAACAGATTTGAAACTTCTCCACCTTCAATTAAATACTCAAGGGATTGTTTTGCAACACCTTTTTCATTCGGCATAGTTAATGTTTGAGGCACAACATAGCCATTTTTATCAATTAAATAAACTTCTGTTTTATTTTCAGCTTTAGACTTTGCTGCTTCTTTTTTTTGATCGTTTCCTTCTTTTGCTACTTTACCTTCGGTTTCCAATGCTTTTTCATCTTTAACATAGGTGACATCTTTTGGTGGATCAATTTCTGCCGTTTTTTCACCGCCAAACATCCCACACCCCGATAATAGTACCGATGTAGCTACCACTGCTGACACCATGATAAGATTTGTCTTTTTAGACATTTCTTCCCCTCCTCAGACGGTTTGTACTATTATGTATACGAGCCTTTTTTTATTTTAGACCGAAGGAATTTATTTTTTCATACGAAAGGAGCAGCGACCTCTCACTGCTCCTTTCGTATTGATTATAAAACAATATGATTTACGTTATACACCGGATGTTCAAACCACTTCGATGCAATAGATTGAAAAAGCTCAACCGATCCCGTTGTAAAAAATTGATGCTCAGGTAATTCATCGCTTGATGCTAGTAAATTACTATAGGATAAGATAGCGCTCACCTCAATCGCTGTCTCCTCACCAGAGCTTATCAGCTGGACACCACTTCCAATTACCTGTTGAATAACTGGTCGTAACAGCGGGTAGTGAGTACATCCTAAAATCAACGTATCAATATCCGTGTTAGTCAACGGCCTTAAGGTTTCCTTTACAATCCGTAAAGCTTCGTCACTTTCATAATTACCGCTCTCGACTAACGGTACAAATAGTGGGCAAGCTAGATTATCTACTTCTACTCGATTATGCAAAGCTTTAAGAGCATGTGTATATGCCTGGCTCTTGACCGTACCGTTTGTTCCGATGACACCTATTTTATGATTTTTCGTCACTTTAAGCGCTGCACGAGAACCAGGTTGAATGACCCCAAGTACAGGAATATCTAACTGCTGCTGAATCTCTTCAAGCACAACAGCCGTAGCTGTATTACAGGCAATGACGAGCATCTTTATATTGCGCTCTACTAAATAATTCGTCATCTCCCAAGTAAAAGCTTTCACTTCTTCACTTGGTCGGGGCCCATATGGACAGCGGGCTGTATCTCCGATATACATAATCTGTTCTTTCGGAAGCTGTCTCATAATTTCTTTCGCAACAGTTAATCCACCTACACCTGAATCAATAACACCTATTGGTCTACTCACAAAAATCGCCTCATTTTTCTTTCATTTCATCATGTAATCTCTTTAATTTACCTTGAAGATCTTTTATTTCCTCTTTTGAAAAGTCACTCAGTACACCTTCTAGATAA
Source organism: Bacillus sp. 1780r2a1 (assembly GCA_024134725.1). Lineage (NCBI taxonomy): Bacteria > Bacillati > Bacillota > Bacilli > Caryophanales > Bacillaceae > Bacillus > Bacillus sp. 1780r2a1. The sequence goes on from CP099863.1 coordinate 3,618,452, forward strand.
CCTCTTCTTTTATAAATGACTTCTTCAATAATTCGCTCTCCTTCCGGAAGCAAATGGATACGAACAACTCGTCTATCTTTTGGATCTTTTACTCTTATCACCAATTTGTTTTTTTCCATACGATCTACTAAATCAGTTGTGGTACTGCAAGCTAAATAAATTCGATTAGACAAATCACCAATTGTCATATCTCCACGCTCAAACAACCACTGTAATGCAATAAATTGGGGCGGAGTAATTGAATACTGACCTAAAATTTCTCTACCTTTTTGCTTAATGATTGCTTCAATATGCCGAAGCGACCTTTCCAACTCTACTACCATGCTTTCATCTTGATCTCGCAATCATATACCACCTTTCTAACCTTCTAAGGAATTGACCTTATTTCTATTTTTATCTGAACACATAGTGCGCTATGTATTTTCATAACCATCATATTTATTGTCCTCTTTTTCATGCTCTTTTTCAAGCTAGAACTTAAACAGCTGTGTAAAATTTAACCCTTCATTTAGATAAATAAAAAAAGAAGCTCGCATAATGAGCTTCTTTAAAAGAATAAATCTAAGATAAAATACGCAATTGCTGCTAACGTAGCGGAGATTGGCAACGTAATAACCCATGTAATTAGCATGCGCTGTGCCGTCCCCCACTTAACACCTTTAATACGATGAGCTGAGCCAACACCAAGGATTGATGATGAAATAACATGCGTCGTACTAACTGGTAGGTGAATAAAAGTCGCTCCAAAAATAATCGCTGCACCGGTTAAATCTGCTGCTACACCGTTTACCGGGCGAATCTTCATAATCTTACCACCAACTGTTTTGATGATTTTCCAACCACCAACAGATGTTCCAATTCCCATTGCTAATGCACAAGAGAGCTGTACCCACCACTGAATATCAGTTGAGCTCTGCATGTTATTTGCAATTAAAGCCATTGTAATAATCCCCATCGCTTTTTGAGCATCGTTCGTTCCGTGAGTGTAAGATTGTAATGCCGCTGTTAAGATTTGAACATGTCGAAACTGCTTGTTAGTCTTAGATAAATTGCTATTATGTTTAAAGACTAACTTTATAATGGTATATACAATATAACCAACCACAAAAGCAAGAATTGGTGAGAAGATAAGAGCTTGAATAATTTTGATAAAACCACCATAGTTTAACGCACCAAATCCCGCTGCTGCAATGGCAGCTCCTGCAATAGCACCGATAATAGCATGAGAAGAACTACTAGGTATTCCGTAGTACCACGTAATTAAATTCCACGCAATTGCAGCGATTAACGCAGCTAGTATTACAACGGATCCATTTTGAAGTGTAAATGGATCAACGATATCTTTTGTAATTGTTTTTGCAACTCCTGTAAAAGTCATTGCGCCTACAAAGTTCATTGTTGCCGCCATAATAATGGCATGTCTAGGCTTTAACGCTTTTGTTGAAACAGACGTAGCAATTGCATTTGCTGTATCATGAAATCCGTTGATAAAATCAAAGGCAAGCGCTCCAACAACAACAAGGATAGTTAAAAGTAACAGTGAATCCAATTTTATTGCCCCTTTACGCGTTCTTCATGATAACTGTTTCTAAGTTATTAGCAACAGTCTGACAGTAATCTGCCACTTCTTCTAATATTTCATAAATTTCTTTATACTGAATTACTTTAATTGGATCTTTACATGTAGAAAACAGTTGCTTCAATGCTTTTCTATATAAAATATCGCATTGAGACTCATACTCTTTAATTTTAATTGCATGTGCACTAATTTGAGATAATTTCTTTTCAGATAAAAGATTGATTGTTACTAAAATTTCTGCTGCACAGCTTTGAATATTCTTCACAAATTCTTTTACATATTCATCAAATTTTGCAATTGAGTAAATTTCCAGCATAGCAGCAAAATTATCAATACCATCTAATACGTCATCTAGACTCATCGCTAATTGTAAAATATCCTCACGTTCAATCGGTGTGATAAATGCTTTATTTAGTTCTGTAATTACTGTATGAACATACTGGTCACCTTTTGATTCGTATGCTTTTAATACATTAGCGAATTCTTTTAAATCTGATACATTGTTTAATTCAAAGTTACCTAAAAAGTCAGCTGATTCTTTTAGGTTTTGAGCAATATCAAGCAACATTTCAGAAAATTTGTCTTTTTTCCTTTTAATCACGGTAAAGCCTCCATCCAATTTATTAACCTCTATAAGGACTCGTTATATGTAATTTTTTTAGTCCCTATTTTAATCAAGCTTTTATCATAGATTATGTCTTTTTACATCATTCGACAAAAACTTAGCTTTTTCACTGAATTTTTTAATACCAAAACAAAAATTACTCCTATTATGCATGAATGTCAATATGTTTTCAGATGAATTGTAAAGACTTAACTTTACAATTTTATTCCCTTATTATACAAATCCTTGTTGTATCAAGGGATAACAAACAATTGGATAATATTGAGATTTACAAACTTTTAACATTTTTGTTTATTCAGAAAATTAAATCGAAATCAAGAAGAAGGGGAGTACTTAAATTCTCCCCTCTTTTTTTCTTATTTAATTGTTATGTTTGATTAAATATATTTTTCACCTTTGGCGTAACATCATGACTACCTTTTTTTACATCCTCAACCATCATAGCTACCAGTAAATGCGGTGACTCCGTATCGACTGCTACAAACCAACCATTCTCTTTTCCTTTTTCCCCTTGAGAAAGTTTTAACTCTGCTGTACCAGTTTTTCCAGCAAGTGTTAAACCATTTATCTTCGCTTCTTTTGCTGTGCCATTAGAATCTTCAATAACACCAATCAGACTTTCCTTAATGTTTAAAGCTGCTTCATTGCTCATTACATCTTTCTTCCAAAATTCTAGCTCTGCTTCTTCATTCATAATAAGCTTTGGTTTAATCATATTACCATCGTTTACAATAGAAGAATAAATAGATGCTAGATGGAGAGGACTAACCTGTACTTCTCCTTGTCCATACGCTGAATTTGCTAAAAGAAGTTCAGAGTCTATAGAATTACTTTGTGAAATTTTAGATGTTTGAAACGGAAAATCAATTGGTAACTTTTCGTTAAAGCCGAATTTTTCACTACCTTGCTCAAACGCTTTTACTCCTAATTCTGTTATGGCTTGGGCAAAATAAATATTATCTGATGTGACAAGCGCATCTCGAAAATTCACATTAGGCTGACTGCCTACACGTGTGATATAAAAATCACCCCAACCGCTATCTTTTTGCCATTTATCACCGATTTTCCTCTTTTCGCTCAAATCAAATTTCCCACTATCAGCAATCAGTGCTGCAGATAATAATTTAAATGTAGAGCCAGGTGAATATGTTTTGTTAAAACGATTTAATAGCGGCTTATCTGCATCGTTAGATAATTTACTATACTCTGTAGATGTAATTCCCAAAGAAAAATGGTTTGGGTTAAAAGAAGGTGCACTAACCATTCCTAATACATCTCCTGTTAAAGGATGAATTGCAACTCCTAGACCCTTTTCGCCTTTTACTTGTTCATACAGCTTTTTTTGCATATCTGCATCTACCGTCAGCTTCAAGTCTTTTCCATTTTCAACTTTCTTACTTGCAATTTCTTTTTTTATGTTACCATCAGAACCGATAATTGAAATGATGGCTCCATCTTTGGCACGCAAGGTCTTTTCATATTGAGCTTCTATACCAATTAAACCAGCGCTAGACTGGGAGTTGTACCCTTCACCTTTGTGTTCTGTTAAAAACTCTTCCGTCACGGGAGCTACATAACCTACTAGATGTGCACATGCTTCAGCACACGGATAAATACGTGCAGGTACATTATTTATTTGAACTCCTTCAACACTTAGAAGCTGCTCTTCTCCTTTTAAAGCTTCTTCTTCCGTCATGGTTTTGATTGGTACAAACTGGTCTTCTTTTACCCATGAAGCGTTAAGCGCCTTATCAATTTCTTCAGTAGATATATTTAAAAGCTTGCTTAAGCTCTCTTTATTCTCATCTAATTTTGCATTAAACTTTGCTGGCACAATTCCTATTTGAGAAGCATTTCCATTCTGAGCTAAATAGCTTCCAGAACGATCAGTAATCTCTCCACGTTCAGCTCGTAATGTTCTAACGCTTACTTCATCTCCTTGTGTCATTTCATCAAAAATCATATTAGGTTTCCAAGATACGTTCCACGTGCTTTGATCACCAACTTTTTCTTCAACCAATAGCACATTTTCTTTAAAAGAAATTTTACCAGCTACCGTATCCATGCTTATTTCAAACGGCAAAGAAATTTCACTATTTTCTGGCTTTTCTTCAGATTTTATAATCTTTACTTTTAAATTGGTTACTTCAGCTGCATTATAAATCTTTTGATATCTAGCTACAAACTCATCTTTTGCCAAATCTTTTTTAGCTTCTTGAGATAGATAAGAATACATGTCTTCAAATTTTTGGTCATTCCAAAGCTTCACATATTGTTTAAAGCGATCGTTTGCTGCTTCTTCATTTGAACAGCCCGCTATAATCATGATTAACAGCATCAAACAAAGCATTTTAAATCTTTTCATCGATTCATCCCCTTCACTTGTACTTTTTTCCTTTAATATTAAATTTTACATATACATTCTCAATTTAAGCAACTTTTTTCGTTCATTTGTTATACATCATACACATATGATTGTTTTCGACAAAAATTCAAGATGTTTTGCGAAATTTTTTTGAACAATTTGTGAATATTTTGTGTCTATTTTGTTAATCATTTGATATAATAAGTGTAAGAAGTTGTAAACAGGAGGCGATTAAAGTGAAAAAGTTCTTACAGTTTTACTTTTTATTTAGTTCTCTGTTCTGTTTTGGAAGCGTTTTCGTTTTGTTTCTCGTAAAAGAATATTATTTCGCACCTTTGTTTTTAACATTAGGATGCTTAAATATCTTCTTATTTAAAGTCTATATCCAGCAAACTAAAAAAGTCGATCAAGCTGTTCCTACTAAACCAAAACCAACAACCTAAAAAGCCGCTCTTTTATGAGTCGGCTTTTTTTTATTATCTATTATTTCGGAAACGAATGATTTGCTACCACTTCTCCAATAGGCGATTGAGTTTTTATACCTACAGGTAAAAGGGGAAACAGCAGCTCTGCTACATTATAAGCTTCTTCTAGATGTGGATAGCCAGATAAGATGAATGTATCCACTCCAATGGAATGATATTCCTTTATGCGTTTTGCTACATTTTCAGCACTCCCAACTAGTGCCGTACCAGCGCCTCCTCTAACCAATCCAACTCCAGCCCATAAATTAGGAGCTATAGTTAACTGGTCTCTTGTACCATGGTGAAGAGAAGACATTCTCTGTTGACCAACTGAATCATAACGAGCAAATGTAGCTTGTGCAGCTTGAATCGTTTTTTCATCCAGATGTTGAATTAATCTATCTGCTGCTTGCCATGCTTCCTCTTCTGTTTCACGAACAATAACATGCAAGCGGATACCAAACTTAATATCACGGCCATTTGCTTTTGTCTGAACAGCCTTTATCTTCTGTTTTACTTGTTCTACTGGTTCTCCCCAAGTTAAGTATACATCTGAATGCTGAGCTCCAACGTGCTGACCTGCTTCTGATGACCCTCCAAAATAGATAGGCGGATGTGGTTGTTGTACTGGCGGAAACAATAGCTCACTTTCTTTAACGCGAATATGACTTCCATGAAAGTTGACTTTCTCACCTTTTAATAACCTTTTCCATACCGATAGAAACTCATCAGTTACTTCATAACGCTCATTGTGATTTAAGAAAACACCATCCCCTGCAAGCTCAACTGGATCTCCTCCTGTTACAACGTTTACCAATAAGCGGCCATTTGAGATTCTGTCCAACGTCGATGTCATCCGGGCTGCTACCGTCGGTGTCATAATACCTGGACGAACGGCCACAAGGAACTTCAGACGCTCTGTTTCTGGAATTAACGATGCAGCCAACAGCCACGGGTCTTCGCAAGATTTACCAGTAGGTATAAGTACACCTTCGTATCCTAATCTATCAGCAGCTTGAGCAACTTGACGAAAATACGTATAGTCAGCTGATCTTCCTCGTTTATTTGTTCCTAAATAACGCCCATCGCCGTGAGACGGAATAAACCATAATATTTTCATAATCTTTCTCCCCTTTATTCGTTAATGTGTCCCTGTATAACTTTCTCTCCATTTCAATAACCGCTTTTCGAGCAGCCGAACAAATGAATCCGACAGTTTACCAACTACAGCAAAAATAATGATACCCACAAAAACAATATCTGTTTGAGAAAACTGTCTCGCATCCATAATCATATAACCAATACCTTCACTTGATCCCATAAGCTCTGCTACGACTAACCCTAGCCAAGCAATGCCCAGCGATAGTCTAATTCCTAACAGAATACTTGGTAAAGCAGCTGGAAGAATTAATCTTGTTACTTGCTTCCATCTGCTAAACTGTAAGATGCGAGCAACATCAAATAATTTTGAATCCACTCCTCTAATTCCTAAAAATGTGTTTACATAAATCGGAAAGAATGCTCCTTTAGCAATTAAAAGTACCTTTGACACTTCACCAAAACCAAACCACAAGATAAATAATGGAGCAACCGCTAGATGTGGTACCGTACGAAGCATTTGGATGGATGGATCCATATACGCTTCAGTTTTACTTGAAAATCCAACAATAATTCCAAAGACTAATCCAAGTCCCGCTCCAACTAAAAAACCAAGAGCAGCTCGAAAGATACTAACCTGCAAGTGGCTTGGAAGCTCTCCTGTTAGAATCAATTGTTGAAACGCGATAACAATATCTAAAGGTGTAGGCAGTACTGTACTCGATACAATCCCCATTGAACCAATAATTTGCCATACGATTGTTAGTAGAGTTGGAAATAATAAGCCTCTCAACAAAACTTTCTTTTTATTCTGACTTTTCGATTTGGTTTTTGTTTGATTTTCTTCACTCACAACCACTCTAGGCTGAATGTGACTCGTAACAGCAGTTGATTTCTCCACTTTATTCACCTTCTTCTAGCTCTTTCAGTGCTTTTTCAATATAGCTATTGTCCACAATCTTACTCGTATCGATCTTTTTCTTAATTACGCTTAATGAATACTGAAAGTCAGCTGTTTTCTGCTGTTCAGCAATAATCTCATCTGTAATAGGTATATTTATAGGTGGGTTATTTTCCAATACTTTCCTTACGATTTTAGAATCAATTTTCTTTTCTTTGGCAAAGATTTCTACCGTTTCGTCAAAGTTTTCGTTTTGCCATACACGTGCTTTTTCATAAACTTTTAAAAAGTGTACAACTAAGTCTGGATTTTCTTTTGCAAACTTTTCCCTTACAATGGTAAAACCTGGCGAATAAATCCCTAAAGATTCTCCATTTTCTAAAACTCGAGCTCCATTTTTAATTTCTTGAACTGAAATAAACGGCTCCCAAATTGCCCATGCATCAACTGATCCATTTTCAAATGCAGGCTGTGCTTCATCAGGTTGTAGCTGTATAATTTCAACGTCATCAGGCTTTAAACCAGCTTCATCAATTGCTCGATATAAGAAGTTAAAACCACTGCTTCCTTTAGCAACCGCTACTTTTTTTCCTTTTAAGTCTTTAATTGTATTAATCTTACTACCTCGTTGTACGACAATCGCGTTCCCTTTTAATCCATCACTTGCATTTGAGATTTCTAAAAATGGAATATCAGCCCCTTGAGCAGAAATAACAGGCGAATTGCCTACTTGCCCAAAGTCTAAACGATCTGATGCAATTCCTTCAAAATGTGGCGGACCGCTCTGAAACTCTGTCCACTTTACTTTTACGCCAATCTTTTCGAATTCTTCTTCAAACCATCCTTTATTTTTAGCCAATAATAATGGGCCTAAGCTTTGTTGAATACCAATGGTAACTGTTTTCGCTTTTTGTTCTGTATTGGCTGACGATGAGCTGCATCCTGCTATGACTAATAAAGCTAAAAAAAGTACGATTAAACTTATTTTCTTCACTGTACCATTCCTCCAATTGTTTTAGTGAATACCAACTTCTTCAAACTCTTTTAATACACGGTGTCTCATTTTTTGAAAGGATTGATCAGCTTTCCTTCTTGGATAAGGCAAATCAATTGGTATTATACTGCGAACTTTTCCTGGCTTCGCACTCATAACCATTACTTTATTAGCTAAATAAATAGATTCGTCTAAGTCATGCGTCACAAAAATCATTGTCGTTTTCTTTTGGTTCCAAATCTCTAAAAGTACATCTTGTAAATGTGTACGCGTAAACGCATCTAAAGCTCCGAAAGGTTCATCCAACAACAGTACGTCTGGATTTCTTAAAAGCGCTCTAGCAATTGCTACTCGCTGAGACATTCCACCAGACAGCTCACGAGGATACGACTTTTCAAAACCTTGCAAGCGAACAATACCAATTAACTCATCTACTTTTTTACGAATCTGCTTATCTTTTAACGACAAATCTGCTGCAATATTTTCTTCAACCGTTAACCATGGAAACAAACGATGTTCTTGAAAAATCATTCCTTTTTTTAAAGATGGACCCTCAACTACCTGGCCATCGAGTTTCACGCTTCCATCAAAGTCTGTATCTAACCCTGCAATCATTTTTAACAACGTACTTTTCCCGCAACCGCTAGGGCCAATCAACGTAACAAAATCTCCTTGCTCAATATCAACAGTTACATCTTCTAACACAACAGTAAATTTATTATTATTTACAAAACGCTTTGTGATTCTTTCTAAACGTACACTCAATGATTTACCCCCTTTGTGATAAACAAACAATGTATTGCTTTTTTACAGAAACAATCCACGTAATCACCCCCAAAAAATAAGAAAAGCTCCTACCTAAAATAGGTAGAAGCTTTCGGTTGGCCGATCAGCAATTACTCAAAATAACAATCTATTCGTTTGATTATTTTGAATTTTATCACATTATTCCGATTTGTCAACTAAGATTAATAAGACTTTTCAACCTTTTTCCATTTAAAAACTTTATTTAACAATCCATAAATCATCTTTGATTCTTTTGTTAATAATGGGCCAAGAATGGCTAAAATGAGTACATACAGAGCGGCAAATGGCTGTAAAATTGAAGCCAGTCCACCCGCTATACCAATATTGGCCATAATAATTGAGAACTCCCCCCGTGACACAATTGTTAACCCAATATTTGTTGATGCTTTGTGAGATAAACCACTTCTCCGACCTGCTATCATACCAGCCGTGAAATTCCCTATGATTGTTAAAACAACTGCCCCGGTTGCTAACCATGCAGCATCTAATAACGTTAAAGGATCAATACTTAATCCAAAACTAAAGAAGAAAATCGCACCAAAGAAATCTCTAAATGGAATGACTAAATGTTCAATGCGATCCCGGTGCTCCGTTTCTGAAAACACTAGGCCTAACAACAATGCTCCGATTGCTTCTGCAACGTGAATTGTTTCTGAAAATCCAGCAACAAAAAACAGCGTTGCAAATATAACAATAATAAAGATTTCATTAGAAGAAATATTTAATAGTTTGTTGAGTAAAGGCGTTGCTTTTCGAGCAACAATAAAGAACAACAGCATGTAACCAAATGCAATTAAAACCGATAGAACAGAGCTCAAGACGGATGTGTGGTCACCGAGTACAAGCCCTGACACGACGGATAAATAGACTGCTAGGAAAATATCTTCAAACATAATAATCCCTAAAATAAGTTCTGTTTCTGGATTAGCCGTTCGCTTTAAATCAACCAGAACTTTAGCAACAATTGCACTTGAAGAAATCGTAATAATACCAGCCATAATCAGTACTTCTAAAAGAGGATAACCTGTCAAGTATCCATACAACAAACCAAGACTAAAGTTAATTAAGATATAAATGGAACCACCAACGGCGATAGACCGCCCCGATTTAATTAACTTTCCCACTGAAAATTCCAACCCCAAGTAAAAGAGAAGAAATAGCACTCCAATCCTGCCCATAAAAGAGATAATTTCTTCACTTTCAATAAACTTAAAGCTTAGGTCTCCAAATTCTGGAGCATGCGGACCCACAGCCATTCCTAATAAGATTAAAAATGGAATAATAGTAAATTTTAATTTATTTGCCAAAACAGCAGCTACTGCCACTAATACTAGCGCTGTTCCTACTTCAAAAACTAAATGATCCATGGATTAAGCGCTACCTCCTTTTGAAAGAAGCTCTGCAATTAACCTTTTCAGGTTGCCTCTTTCACCAGAAATAACGAGCGTATCTCCTTCTTCAATGACGGTATCTGGACCAGGACTAGAAAGCTTTGTTTTAGGTCCTTTCATAATCGCGATAATGGTTACGTCATAATTACTACGAACATCAATATTACCAATTGTTTGATTATGAGCTTCTGCACCAGGCTCGACCTTATACCATTCAATGATAAGATCATTAAAGGCAACCTCGATTGTTTCCATCGCCTTTGGCTTATAAATCATGCCTCCTAAAATGGCAGCTAACTGTCTTGCTTCCGTATCGTTAAGCGTAATATCAAATGCGCTTTCTTCTAAGTCTCTTTTGTCAAAGTAATATACTTCACGACGACCGTCATCATGAAGAATAATGACAATACGATTTCCTTCCTGTGTATCAATCTCAAATTTCCTTCCGATACCTGGAAGCTCAGATTCTCTAATAACCATAAATAAACAGCTCCTATAAGATTAATAGTGTTTTTTTCACAGTCAATCATTTTTAAATAGAATAATTTTAAACAATAAAAGTATTGAGGTTTGGAGTTTTAAAAGTGACGTTTAATACATAAAAATGCGCACAACAAATAGCCTTATTAAACATCATTTTTTAGTAAGGTAAAAGTAGAATTTAAGTTGTTGAATGGTCAGAGGTAATTTGTTTGAAATTGTTTTGCATAAATAAAGGATTGTCGGAGAATAAAAGACTCTTTTTGACTTTCATATAGTTGAGGTTGTTCATCTTTAATAATAGGTAAAACAGGTGTATATCCCGTCTCCAATGATAAATTAAAATGCTTAGTAATTGGTTTTAAACCAGGTGAGTGCTGTACGCTTTCCGTAGGGTGATTTAAGGCTACAGTATCCACAGTAGAATATGGCTGTGTGCCATCATTGAACGAAACTGGCAAATTTCCTAAAGGTAAACCAAGCAGCATAAACAACATTATTGAAAACCATACTTTCCTCATATCTACACCTCCTTTTTTCTAAAATAGAGAAATTTTTTCTCACTATTCATTATACGGAGGATATGTTTTGTATTCAAGCGATAAGTTTCATTTATGTATATTTTTATTTATCCCAACTTTCCCTAATGATACATTCAAAGTAACTAACAAAAAGCGGGTTCCCAAAAGGGATACCCCGCTCATGTTATAATTCAAGTTCCCCCATACGAAGGAGTTCGACAACTGCTTGAGAACGCCCCTTAACTCCAAGCTTTTGCATCGCATTTGAAATGTGATTGCGCACTGTTTTCTCGCTAATGAATAGTTCACTCGCGATTTCTTTTGTTGTTTTGTCTTGTACTAGAAGTTCAAATACTTCTCTTTCACGCTTTGTCAGCAGTGGTTTAGGTTGAAACTCTTTTTCTTTCAATGTAACCCTCCTTGCCTGATCCTGAGTTGAACTATCGGATGGGTGTAAATTTAGTCACCATATCTTATGTAGGAAGTAATAAATGGGTTACTGTATTCTAAGTTTTTTTAAATAAAAAAGAGCTCCGCAGCTGGAAAAGCTGTTGAGCTCTTTTTCTATTATACTTGATCGCTACCAAAGAAGTTACGGAATGCTTGAATAGTTGTGTCTCGGTTAAGCGCTGCAATTGATGTTGTTAATGGAATACCTTTTGGGCAAGACTGCACGCAGTTTTGTGAGTTACCGCAGTTTGCAAGGCCTCCATCTTCCATGATTGCTTCTAGTCTTTCTCCTTTATTCATAGCTCCAGTTGGATGAGCATTAAATAAACGTACTTGAGAAAGTGGTGCTGGCCCGATGAAGTTTGATTTATCATTAACGTTTGGACATGCTTCTAAGCAAACCCCACACGTCATACATTTTGAAAGTTCGTATGCCCACTGACGCTTTTTCTCAGGCATACGAGGACCTGGTCCTAAGTCGTATGTTCCATCAATTGGAACCCATGCTTTTACTTTCTTTAATGAGTCAAACATTCTGCTTCGATCAACTTGTAAGTCACGAACAACAGGAAATGTCTTCATTGGCTGAAGTTGAATCGGCTGTTCTAACTTATCTACTAGAGCTGTACAAGATTGGCGCGGCTTGCCGTTGATGACCATTGAACATGCTCCACAAACCTCTTCTAAGCAGTTCATATCCCAGTTAATAGGCGTTGTTTCATTTCCGTTTGCATCAACAGGGTTACGGCGAATTTCCATTAGTGCAGAAATTACGTTCATATTTGGACGATAAGGTATCTCAAATTCTTGATTATAAGGAGCTGTCTCTGGCGAATCTTGACGAGTAATAACAAAACGAACTGTTTTTTGTGCCGTTTGTTGTGCACTCATTTAACGAACCCCCTCTTGTTGTTTTTTCGTTACTTTTTTCTCATCTTTTTTCTTTGTGTAGTCACGTTTACGTGGCTTAATTAATGACACGTCTACTTCTTCATAATGGAAAGCTGGTGCCTTTTTCTTATCAACAAATTGAGCCATTGTTGTTTTTAAGAATTCTTCATCGTTACGATCTGGGAATTCAGGCTTGTAGTGAGCGCCACGGCTTTCGTTACGATTATATGCCCCTAGCGTAACTACGCGAGAAAGCTGAAGCATATTTTGAAGCTGACGAGTAAACGTTGCACCTTGGTTACTCCATTTTGCTGTGTCGTTAATATTAATACGATCATAGCGTTCAATAAGCTCTTGAATTTTCTCATCTGTTTGTAATAGCTTGTCATTATAACGCACAACTGTCACGTTGTCAGTCATCCATTCTCCTAACTCTTTATGAAGAATATACGCGTTTTCTGTCCCATCCATTGACATAATGCTTTGCCATTTTTCTTCTTCCTGTTTTACATGTTGATCATACAGGCTTGTTGGTAGAGCATCCGCACTTTTCTCTAAACCTTTAATGTAATCAACAGCTTTTGGACCGGCAACCATACCGCCATAAATCGCTGACAGAAGTGAATTAGCACCTAAGCGATTTGCACCGTGCTGAGAATAATCACACTCGCCTGCCGCAAACAGACCTGGGATATTTGTCATTTGATCATAGTCTACCCACAGTCCGCCCATTGAATAGTGAACAGCTGGGAAGATTTTCATTGGTACTTTACGTGGGTCATCCCCCATGAATTTTTCATAAATTTCAATGATACCACCAAGCTTAATATCAAGTTCTTTTGGGTCTTTATGAGAGAGATCTAAATACACCATGTTTTCGCCGTTAATACCAAGTTTTTGCGCTACACACACATCAAATATTTCACGTGTTGCAATGTCACGAGGTACCAAGTTACCATAAGCAGGATATTTTTCTTCTAAGAAATACCAAGGTTTACCGTCTTTATATGTCCAAACACGTCCACCTTCACCACGAGCTGATTCACTCATTAAGCGAAGCTTATCGTCTCCAGGAATAGCTGTTGGATGAATTTGGATAAACTCTCCATTTGAATAGTATGCTCCTTGTTGGTACACAATTGATGCCGCTGAACCAGTATTAATAACTGAGTTCGTTGATTTTCCGAAAACAATACCAGGTCCACCTGTTGCCATGATTACCGCATCTGCAGGGAATGTTTTAATTTCCATAGACTTTAAATCTTGTGCAGTAATCCCTCGACAGGTGCGCTCGTCATCCAATACTGCCCCTAAGAACTCCCAACCTTCATACTTTGTTACGAGTCCTGCTACTTCATAACGACGAACTTGCTCATCTAGTGCATACAGAAGTTGTTGACCTGTTGTTGCGCCTGCAAAGGCCGTTCTGTGATGCTGTGTTCCTCCGAATCGTCTGAAGTCTAACAAACCTTCAGGAGTACGGTTAAACATAACACCCATACGGTCCAATAAGTGAATAATTCCTGGAGCAGCTTCACACATTGCTTTTACTGGAGGTTGATTGGCTAAAAAGTCTCCGCCGTATACCGTATCGTCAAAGTGTTCCCATGGTGAATCTCCTTCACCTTTTGTATTTACAGCTCCGTTAATACCACCTTGAGCGCAAACTGAGTGAGATCTCTTCACTGGAACTAATGAAAACAAATCAACTTGTTTGCCAGACTCAGCAATTTTAATTGTCGCCATTAAGCCCGCTAAGCCGCCACCAACAACAATAATTCTTCCTTTACTCATTGTAACCTCACTCCTTTAAAACGTGATTTTATGCGAATGCGAATAATGTGCGTACACCTACAAATGTTAATGCGAAGAAAATCGCTAACGTTACATATGTTGAGATTCGTTGTGAGCGAGGTGTTACAGTTAACCCCCAGCTAACTCCAAATGACCATAATCCATTAGCAAAATGAAAAATTGTTGAAACAACACCCACAATGTAAAATGCCATCATACCAGGATTACTTAAAATATCCTGCATCATATTAAAATCTACTTTTTGACCAAGTGCAGCTTGAATACGTGTTTCCCAAACATGCCATGTAATAAAAATAAGCGTTATCACGCCAGATACACGTTGTAAGACAAACATCCAGTTACGGAAAAAACCGTATCTACTTACACTCGTTTTGGCAGTAAACGCAATATACAAGCCATAGATAGCATGAAATAAAATAGGTAAGAAGATAATAAAGATTTCAAGTGCGTAGCGAAAAGGTAAGCTTTCCATAAAATGAGCTGCTTGATTAAATGCTTCTTCTCCCTTTGTTGCAAAGTGGTTGACAACCAGATGTTGGACTAAAAATATGCCTACTGGTATGACACCTAGTAAAGAATGTAGTTTGCGATACTGAAACTCTTTGTTCGCCGCCATGTGCGTATACCCCCCTTAGTTAGATAAACAATGTTAGTGAAAACAAAGCTCCCGAATAAAATAAATAGATTGATACAGTAGAAAATGAAAACCTTTGCATTCTCTATTAAAATATGTGACACATCAATTTTACTCCCATCAACATAGAGCGTCAAGATAAGATGTTTAAATCTTCATTAAAATATAAATTTATGAAAAATTAAGTTTGTTAACGCTTACTGAGTTGTCGTTATAGGATTTTAGATTTTTTACACTTCTTATTGTACACCTTTATGTAACCGTTTTCTACAAAAGATTACGACTTCCTATAAAAGGATATTCATTTTATTGCACAATAATTTTTTTACGTATTTTGAAAACTTATAGACGTAACAACAACTTCAAAGGATTTGCTTGATTTATTTTTAAAAAAAGATGAGAGACCTGTGTAATTTGTATATAATAGATGTAAAGAAAGAGGGGAAAAAATGAGCAATCAACAAACTGAAACACAGCAAGAAATCGTTGAAATTGAAGAAATCGATCAAACCGATACTCCACAAGTACCTACAACTCCTTATTTTGGATACAGCTTACTTCGAGATGTGTTAATTCCAGAGCTTCTTAGCAGTGATACAAATGAAATCTCGTACTGGGCAGGAAAGCAGTTAGCACGAAAATTCCCACTTTCCTCTGTTGAAGAGATTAGCGGCTTTTTTATAAAAGCTGGTTGGGGACAATTAACCATTTTAAAAACGGAAAAATATAACATTGAAATGGAATTAACAGGTGAAGTTGTGAAGCGAAGATTTACTGAGTATCCAAATTCATCTTTTCATCTTGAAGCTGGCTTTGTTGCTGAACAAGTTCAGCAGTTAAAAAACTGCCTAACAGAAACCTATTTAACAAATAAAGAAAAAGCAGGCAAAATCCTGTTTTCAGTTCAATGGGATAAAAAAGATATCATTACACCTGAAACTAGAGCGGAAAGATATAAGAAATAAAAGCGGGCAAAGCCCGCTTTTTATTATTGAACTTGATAAATATCTTGCTCTTCTAATTCAAAAGCAGTATGTAATGTTTCTACCGCTTTGACCATTTCTTTATGTGGAACAACTGTTGATACTTTAATTTCAGATGTGCTTACCATTTTCACTTCAATTTCTTCCACAGCTAATACTTCAAACATATCAGCCGCAACGCCAGGATTTGAAATCATCCCCGAACCAACAATTGAAACTTTAGCTAAGCCACTTTCATGCTCCACTTTTTTATGACCAACTATGTCTTTTAATTGAGATAACACTGACAAAGTTGTATCCGTATCTTCTGTTTTAATAGAGAAAGAAATGGATAAACGGTTGTCTGACGTAACATTTTGAATAATGATATCTACATTGACATGTTCTTTTGCTAATGCTGTAAAAATGGTTGATAACGTCTGCAGCTCATTATTTAGCCCTTCAATGGTGACTCTTGAGATATTGTCTTCAAATGCGATTCCTCTTACTACTAAGTTTTGTTCCATTGATACTTCCTCCTCCACAATCGTTCCTCTTTCTGTTACTAAGCTTGACCTTACCTCTAGTGGCACCTGATAGTTTTTTGCAAACTCTACTGCTCGAGGATGCAATACGCCCGCCCCTAAATTTGCAAGCTCTAGCATTTCATCATATGAAATAGACTGCAGTTTACGAGCACCTTGTACGTAGCGAGGGTCAGTTGTAAACACTCCCGTTACGTCTGTATAAATATCGCACTTATCTGCTTTTAATGCTGCTGCTAAAGCAACGGCTGTTGTATCAGATCCGCCTCTGCCTAATGTTGTAATGCTGTTATCTTCTGACATTCCCTGAAACCCTGCTACAACCACAATATGATTTTTTTTCAAACGCTCTGCAATAGCTTGTTCATTAATCTTGGTGATGCGTGCATTTCCATGCTGAGCTTCCGTACAAATTCCTGCCTGCCACCCTGTATAGGACGTAGCTTCATAACCTTTTTCTTGCAGCGCCATTGTAAGAAGGGAAATCGTTACTTGCTCACCAGTTGTTAGTAGCATATCCATTTCTCGTTTACTTGGCTTACTTGTAATTTCCCCTGCCAATCTTACTAGTTCGTCTGTTGTTTTTCCCATTGCTGATACTACCACTATTACCTGGTTACCTCGCTGAACTTCTTGAATTACTCGATTGGCTACATTCTGAATTCGCTCGGTTGATCCAACAGAAGTACCACCAAATTTTTGAACGATTAATCCCATAAGTATTCTCACCCTTTCTTTTATTTTCAATATGATAAAGAGGCGATCTATTGCTTAAGCTCAGACAATAAAAAAAGCAATGAGATTGATATCTCATTGCTTAACGAACGAAAAGTATATAAAACGTTCAATGCCGTGAGATAGCTCTCCAAGAAACATATTCTTGACAATCCTACATTTATTCAACGCAGAACCAGCAAATGACTCTATGAGATGTCATTCACTTCGGCAAATTTCCCTTTCCACATTCGTCTTTAGAGCTCATACTCTTCAAAACGTGTACTCTTAAAATTTGCACCTCTATCTTCACTTCAGTTTAATGAAGTGTCATATGAAATTATGTTCTAGCTTATCAGAGTTTAAACTGGAATTCAATACTAATTTTTTAAGGCTTCAACAATTTGCTCTGCAACCGACCTTGGAACTCCTGCATTTTGAATCTCTTCGATTGATGCTTCTTTCATTTTTTTAACAGACCCAAACTTTTGCAATAATGCTCTTTTACGCTTT
The DNA here is from genome assembly GCA_024134725.1 of Bacillus sp. 1780r2a1. Classification (NCBI taxonomy): domain Bacteria; kingdom Bacillati; phylum Bacillota; class Bacilli; order Caryophanales; family Bacillaceae; genus Bacillus; species Bacillus sp. 1780r2a1. The sequence goes on from CP099863.1 coordinate 3,636,201, forward strand.
TCTCCCACTCCTGGAATATTGTCTAATACAGACTGAAAAGCAGACTTAGAACGAACTTGCCGATGAAACGTAATAGCAAAGCGGTGAACCTCATCTTGAATTCGTTGAAGCAAATAGAACTCCTGGCTGTTACGCTCAAGTGGAACAATTTCAGGAGGGTCTCCAATCATTAAGTTAGATGTTCTATGCTTTTCATCTTTTACTAACCCAGCTGTAGGAATAAGCAACCCTAGTTCATTTTCCAAAACATCTTGAACAGCTGCTAAATGACCTTTTCCACCGTCCACAATAAGTAAATCTGGTAAAGGTAAACCTTCTTTTAATACGCGCATATATCGTCTTCTTACCACTTCACGCATTGAACCATAATCATCAGGGCCTTCAACTGTTTTAATTTTATATTTTCGATATTCCTTTTTTTCAGGCTTACCGTCAACAAAAACGATCATAGCAGAAACTGGATCTGTTCCTTGAATGTTAGAATTGTCAAAAGCTTCAATGCGATAAGGAGCTTCAATTCCTAGTGCTTGTCCTAGCCGTTCCACAGCACCAACAGTACGCTGTTCATCTCGTTCAATTAAATAAAACTTTTCTTTCAAAGCGATTTGGGCATTTTTTGAAGCAAGCTCAACAAGCTCTTTCTTTTTGCCTCGTTTTGGATGCTGAACGTCCACTTCTAACAGCTGTTCTGCAAGGTCTGCATTTACGGTTGCTGGTACAAGTACTTCTTTAGGCTTTAAGTTTTTCCCATAAAATTGTCCAATAAACGTTAAGAAATCTTCTTCTGGTTCGTTGTAAAACGGAAACATAGATACTTCGCGCTCAATTAGCTTTCCTTGTCGAATAAAGAAGACTTGCACACACATCCAACCCTTATCATAGGAGTAGCCAAATACATCACGATTAATAAAATCATTGAACGTTACCTTTTGCTTCTCCATTGTAGCTTCAATATGAGCAATTTGATCTCGATACTCTTTTGCACGTTCAAAGTCTAGCTCTTCTGAAGCTTTCAACATCTTTTCTGTCAATTCAATTTTCACCTGTTCATATCCACCGCTTAGAAAGCGCGTAATATTGTCAATAATTTCTTTGTTCTGGCTATCTGTAATATCATATACACAGGGAGCTAGGCACTGTTCAATATGGTAATATAAACATGCTCGATTAGGCATTGTCGTGCATTTGCGCAAAGGGTAAATACGATCTAATAGCCGCTTGGTTTCATTGGCAGCTTGAACGTTTGGATACGGTCCAAAATATTTCCCTTTATCCTTTTTAATTTTGCGCGTAATGACAAGTCGAGGGTGTTTTTCACTCGTAATTTTAATGAAGGGATATCCCTTATCGTCTTTCAGCATAATATTATATTTAGGGTCATGTTTTTTAATTAAATTCATTTCTAAAATAAGGGCTTCTAAATCTGAAGATGTCACAATATACTCAAAATCTACAATATCGTTAACTAGCCGCAGCGTTTTTCCATCATGAGACCCTGTGAAATAAGAACGAACTCGATTTTTTAAAACCTTTGCTTTTCCAACATAAATAACCGTTCCATGCTTATCTTTCATTAAATAACAACCCGGTTGCTCAGGTAAAATTACCAGTTTTTCTTTTAAATAAGGATTCATGTTGCTCTCCTTCCTTTAATACTCTTAACTTTCGCCAAAGTCTTCTTGCTTATCTATATTTATTATTCATCCATACAAAAATAAAAGGAAACGAATAAATGTTCGTTTCCTTTTATTATATCACTTTTAGAAAAAATGTACGAAACCGCCAATAAGATATAAGTAGTAAAAAAACCTAGCTGTAGCTAGGTTTTTATTACTTACGCGTGCTTATCAACTAATTCGGCTAATGCTTCTTTTGGTTGGTAACCAATAACTTGGTCTACCTTTTGCCCGTCTTTAAATAAGATTAAAGTTGGGATACTCATTACGCCGTGGCTACCAGCAGTTTCTTGGTTTTCATCCACGTCTACTTTTACGATTTTCACTTTCTCACCGTATTCTTGATCTAATTCTTCAAGAACTGGAGCGATCATTTTACATGGTCCACACCATGGTGCCCAAAAATCAACAAGAACTAGCCCTGAACCGATTTCATTTGAAAAAGTTTGATCTGTTGCGTGTGCAATTGCCATTCTAATTCCTCCTAAATATATGCTATATCTACATGATAAAGAAAGTATACCACCTTCATATAACAGTGGCTATTTATTTGCTTATACTTTTTAGCATATCAGTAACAACTTATTTACTACATAATACAGTCCTTTACAGACATGGAACATCTAAGGGCGAGTCATGCTAGATGACTTTATATAATACCTGTATCCTATTTTACACACCTTTAAACAATTCATTCATTATTTTCATAAGAAAAGTCTTTTCCACCATAGCGGGCAGAAAAGACTTTTTCTTATGAGGATTGTACTTTTAATTTTTTAAACTCTTCTGTAAGCATTGGTACGACTTCAAATAAGTCTCCGACAATGCCGTAATCGGCTACTTTAAAGATGTTTGCCTCTGCATCCTTGTTAATAGCCACAATAACTTTTGAATTCGACATCCCAGCTAAATGTTGAATGGCTCCTGAGATACCACAAGCGATATAGAGATCTGGTGTTACGACTTTTCCTGTTTGACCAATTTGAAGTGAGTAATCGCAATACTCCGCGTCACAAGCTCCACGGGATGCTCCAACTGCTCCACCAAGCACATCAGCTAATTCTTCTAGCGGCTTAAATCCGCCTTCGCTTTTTACACCACGTCCACCTGCAATAACCACTTTTGCTTCTGATAAATCTACCCCTTGAGTGGCTTTACGAACTACTTCTTTTACAATTGTACGTAGATTTTTAATTTCCACATCAAGTTCTTTTATATCTCCTGTACGGTTCGTATCTTTTTCCAACACTGAAATATTGTTTGGACGAATAGTAGCAAAAATAAAGTCGTCTGTAGAAATTTTCTTTTCAAACGCTTTTCCTGAATAAATTGGACGAGTAAAAACTAAGTTTCCACCTGCTACTTCAAGCGCTGTTACGTCTGATATCAGTCCTTTATCTAGACGAGCAGCCAGTTTAGGCGATAAATCTTTTCCTAAAGCCGTATGACCAAATATAATTGCGTTTGGTTTTTCTTCTTGAATAACAGTCAAGAGTGCTTGTGCGTAGCCATCAGATGTGTAGGAAGCCAAATCATCATGCTCAATTACAATGACTCGGTTTGCTCCGTAATGAATGAGTTCTTCCCCTAAATCTTTTACCCCTTTACCAACAAGAACTCCAACCACTTCTCCACCCTCGGCAACCGCTGTACCTGCCGCAATTGCTTCAAATGATACGTGTCGTAATGCACCTTCTCTTGCTTCTCCTAACACCAATACTTTGCGTCCCATCTCGATTCCCCCATTATCCTAAGCGTTTTTAAACTACTTTTGCTTCTGAATGCAATAGCGTAACCAACTCTTTTACCTGATCTTGAATATCGCCACTTAAAACCCGTCCTGCTTCCTTTTTAGGCGGTAAATAAATTTCGATTGTTTTTGTTTTTGCTTCAACATCATCTTCATCTAAATCTAAATCATCTAATTCCAGCTCTTCTAGCGGCTTCTTTTTCGCTTTCATAATACCTGGTAAAGATGGATAACGTGGTTCATTTAGACCTTGTTGCGCAGTAACCAGCAGCGGTAACGTTGTCTCAATAACTTCTGAGTCACCCTCTACATCTCTTACAACTGTTACGCTTGTTCCATTGATATCAAGCTTGGTTACCGTTGTAACGTACGGAATTTCTAATAATTCAGCGACACGTGGACCAACTTGGCCTGATCCTCCGTCGATTGCCACGTTTCCTGCTAAAACTAAATCCGGCGATTGGTCTTTTAAATACTGCGCTAAAATTTTAGCTGTTGTATATTGGTCTCCATACTCAACATCGTCTTCAATGTTAATTAACACTGCTTTGTCAGCTCCCATTGCGAGTGCTGTACGAAGCTCTTTTTCTGCTTCTTCACTTCCTACCGTTACAACCGTGATTTCTCCCCCGTGCTTATCTTTCAGCTGAATTGCTTCCTCTACTGCATATTCATCGTAAGGGTTAATAATAAACTCTGCTCCATCTTCTGCAATTTGACCGTTTTGTAAAGCGATTTTCTCCTCAGTATCGAATGTTCTTTTTAATAAAACATAAATATTCATTTATTTCCCCTCCTAAAGATAGTTACTTCCCAACAAACTTTGGCTCTCTTTTTTCAATAAAAGCCGTAACGCCTTCTTTTGCATCTTCTGTATTGAATACGCTTCCAAAAAGGTGCGCTTCTTTTTCTACACCCTCGTAATAACGGTTCGTTTTTGTATACTGTAGTAATTCAAGAGTTGCTTTTACAGAACTTGGGCTCTTTTTAGCAATAGCTTCTGCTATCGCTGTTACTTTTGAATGCAGTTCCTCCTCTTCGTAGGAAGCATTCGCTAGTCCAAGAGTTACCGCTTCCTTTCCCTTAATTGGTCTGCTTGTTAGCATCATTTCACATGCCTTAGCAGTTCCCACATAGCGTGGTAGTCGCTGGGTACCTGCAAATCCAGGAATGATTCCAAGCTGCAGTTCAGGTAGGCCAAGCTTTGCATCATGCGTAACAAATCGCATGTGGCAGCTCATTGCTAATTCTAACCCGCCGCCTAGAGCCGCTCCATGAATCATGGCAATAATAGGCTTTGAATAATTTTCAATATACTCGAATAAGTCTTGACCTTTTTTAGCTAAGTTTTCATATTGAGTGGACTGTTGTAAGGAAGTAAACTCTTTAATATCGGCTCCTGCACAGAAAAAGCGCCCTTCACCTTTTAGAATAATAGCTCGAGTTTCCTCAATTGTTTCGTACTTTTTTAATAGTTGTGAAAGCTCTTGTAATACGCCTTGAGACAACGCATTAGCAGGTGGGTTATTAAATGTAATAAACGTCATTCCTTGAATTGTTTCACTATACAAAGCGCTCAATTCTACTCACCTCTTGCTTCAATTTATGTAGAGCATGAGCTCTCCCCATTAAAGCGGAGAGCCACTGCATCCATTCATTAATAAATAGTGTACTTTTTTAGATAATTCGCTCAATTCGTAACGTTGATCATTCATCACCCATGTAGTGACCGTTTCATCAATTGTTCCAAATATCATTTGGCGTGCTAAACGAATATCCAAGTTTTCTGGAAACTCTCCTGTTTCAATTCCCTTTTGAAGAATGGTATCAATAACAGTAAGATAATCTTTTAATACATCATTAATTTTCAAACGAAGCTCTTTATTAGATTGTCTTAACTCTAACTGTGTGACAACTGCTAATGAATAATCGCTTGCTAAGAATGAGAAGTGTTTATCAATTAACATATACAGGCGTTCAGAAGCAGTGTTTACTTCAACGATTTCTTCCTGTATTTTTTCAATAAACTGCCCCATCTTTTCTTGAAATAAAGAAATTAATACGTCTTCTTTATTTTTAAAGTATAAATAAATCGTTCCATCAGCTACCCCTGCTTGTTTAGCAATCTTGGAAACCTGAGCATTATGGTAGCCGTTTTCAGCAATAACAATTACTGCTGCATCAATAATTTGCATGTACTTTGGCTTATTTCTTTTCAATCTAGATACGCTCCTTTAAAATATGAATGATGATTCATTCATATTTTTATAATAAAGAAATAAGATGATTCTGTCAATTGTGTTTTATAAAAAAAAGAGACGACGTTTATCACGTCGCCTTTTTTTGGCTTTCTTTTTCTTCCTCAACGAGTGCTCTCCTTAAAATCTTTCCGACTGCTGTTTTCGGAAGTTCTTTTCGAAACTCGTATACCCGAGGAACTTTATATGCCGCTAAATATTGACGTGAAAAAGTATTTAATTCTTCTTCTGTACATGATACACCATTTTTTAGAACAATGTAAGCTTTTACTGTTTCTCCTCTATATTCATCTGGAATCCCAACCACAACGACTTCTTGTACTTTAGGATGTTCATAGAGTATCTCCTCAATTTCACGAGGATAAATATTATATCCCCCTGCAATGATCATATCTTTTTTACGATCTACAATATAGAAGAACCCACTTTCATCCATATAACCAACATCACCTGTTTTCAGCCATCCATCTTGTAACACAGCTTCCGTTTCGTCAGGACGTTTCCAATATCCTTTCATAACCTGTGGACCTTTTACCACAATTTCACCAACTTCATTAATTGGCAAAGCTTCACCAGTTTCAAAAGAAACAATTTTGGCATCTGTATCTGGCCAAGGAACACCGACACTCCCTCTAATTCTCTTTGCCCAAACAAAATTAGAGTGTGTAACTGGAGAAGTTTCGGTTAAGCCGTAACCTTCTACTAACTTTCCTCCCGTTATTTCCTCAAATTTTTCCTGTACTTCAACAGGGAGAGGTGCAGAACCACTAATACATGAATCAATGGATGACAAATTATATTTGCTCAGATCTGGATGGTTTAATAACGCAATATAAATAGTTGGTGCACCTGGAAATAAGGTAGGCCGCTGCTTATGAATCGTTTTTAAAACACTTTCCGCATCAAATTTGGGTAATAAAATCATTTCATAACCTTCTAAAACAGATAAGATGAGTACGGTTGTTAAACCATATACGTGAAAGAACGGTAAAACTCCAAGAATCTTTTCCTGACCTTGTTTGCATCGATAAAGCCAATGAGAGCACATTGTTGCGTTCGCTACTAAATTTTTATGGGTAAGCATAACCCCTTTTGGAAATCCAGTTGTTCCACCAGTATATTGTAATAAGGCAATATCCGCATTAGAAGTAACGTCATATACAAAGATTTCAGATTCTCTTTTACGCTTCATAATAGTTGGGAATAGGTGCGTATCACCCATATGCTCAACTTGAACAGTGATGGTTTGCTGCTTTTTTTGTACATAAGGATATAATAGGTTTTTCGGGAATGGTAAGTAGTCTTTAATTGAAGTTGAAATAACGTGCTTAACTTTTGTTAACGCTTTCACTTTTGAAATGCGTGGATACAATAAATCTAAACCAATAATACATATTGCTTCTGAATCATTTAATTGATACTCTAATTCTCTTTCTGTGTACAACGGATTAGTTTCAACAACGATTCCTCCGGCTAAGAGAACCCCGTAAAAAGAAATAACAGCTTGAGGACAATTGGGCAGCATTATGGCGACTCGATCTCCGTGTTGGACACCTAGTTCCTTTAGGTATACAGCTAACGTAATGGCTTGCTCGTATAGTTCATGAAACGTGAGTCGTTTTCCTAAAAAATGCACAGCACATTTATGAGGATTCTTCTTAGCTGCTTCCTCAAAAAGCTGTGCTAATGTCTTTTCACTGTATGCAAGTGAATGAGGTACTTCAGGTGGATATTGAGAAACCCATGGCTTATCAAGCATACTGCTCCCTCCCTTTATTTTTAAAATTTTCTTTCTTCTTAAAGTATACTACTTTTGAACCAGCGGTTAGCATGACAAATAGTTATAAAAAAAGAGAAGAGGTTTTCACTCTTCTCTTCTCTAACTAACTCATGAAAAAAACAACAAATATATAAGGCCAATCACCATAAACAATCCACATAGTCCAATCAATACTTTTGCCAATAGTTCCATGTCTCTGCTCCCCTATCCAATTCCTGCACCAATGACAAACGACATGCCAACAGAAATAATCAATGAAATCAAGCCGACTGCGCGATTATCCTTTTCAATCTCGTCGTCGATTCGAAACTTTGGTGTTAAAAACTCAAAGATAAAGTAGCTGATTAACAAAAGAACAAATCCATAAATTCCCCAACCCAGCATTGTAAATAAATTATCATTATGCTCAATAGAGTATTTAAAAATATTGGCTAATCCAAATATTTTACCTCCTGTAGCCATGGCAACTGCAAGATTTCCCTTTTGAATCTCTTCCCAATTTTTATACTTTGTTACGAGTTCAAAAATCGCTAAAAATACAACGATACTTAATATAACAACGCTGTAGTAAGCAGCTGATTCCACGTACGGATCTTTCCAAAAATTATCCATTCCTTGCAGCTCTCCTCCCCCTCATTTTCTCTATTACTTAAATTCTACGACAGTAACACCTGTCCCTCCTTCACCAGCTTCGCCAAATCGAGCTGATTTAACCGAACGATGGTTCTTCAAGTATTCTTGCACACCTTTTCGTAAAGCACCAGTTCCTTTTCCATGAATAATAGATACGCGTGGATACCCTGCAAGAAGCGCATCATCTAAATATTTTTCAACTCGACTAAGTGCATTTTCAAATCTTTCTCCTCGAAGATCTAATTCTAAGCTAACGTGATAGTCTTTACCTTTTACCGTTGCAAGAGGCTTTGTTTCAACAGGTTTTGGTGAGTTAATATACTCTAAATCTTTTTCTTTTACTTTCATTTTCATAATGCCCATCTGAACTTGCCACTCATTACTCCCCGTACGCTCAATTAATGTGCCTTTTTGTCCCCATGTTAATACTTTTACTTCATCTCCTGACGACAGAACTCGTTCTTGCTTTTGAGGTTTAGAAACTTTCTTTTTACTCTTCTCCAATGTAGGGACTGCATCTTCTAGACGCTTTCTTGCTTCAATGAGCTCGTGCTCTTTAATCGATGCCTGCTGATTTTTTTGCATTTGTCGTAAATCTCGGATAATGTTTTCTGCTTCTTGTGATGCTTCCTTAATTGTATCTTCAGCTTTTTTTTCTGCTTTTTCATAGAGCTTATCACGCTGTTCATTAAATTCAATGATTTGACGCTGAAGCTCTTGATGAAGCTTTTCAGATTCCTTACGTAACATTTCCGCTTCAACTAGCTCAGCTTCTGATTTACGTCTGCTCTCTTCAAGAGCCGCAATCATGTTTTCTACTTTATTTGTCTCAGAACCAATATAACTCTTAGCATGATCGATGACTTTATCTTCTAGCCCTAGTCGCTTGGAAATTTCGAATGCATTACTTCGTCCTGGTACACCAATTAACAGCTTATAAGTTGGACTCAACGTTTCAATATCAAACTCCACGCTCGCATTTACAACACCAGCCCGGTTATATCCATACGCCTTTAATTCTGGATAGTGAGTGGTTGCAACCACTCTTGCACCGCATCCATATACTTCATCCAAAATCGAAATAGCTAGAGCTGCTCCTTCTTGAGGGTCTGTACCCGCTCCCAGCTCATCAAATAAAACAAGACTTTCGCTATCTACTTTCTTTAAAATATCTACTATATTAACCATATGAGAAGAGAACGTACTTAAACTTTGTTCAATTGATTGCTCATCTCCAATGTCAGCAAATACGTTTTTAAACACTGCCATCTCTGAACCGTCTAGCGCTGGAACTTGAAGACCTGCTTGAGCCATTAATGTAAATAAACCAATTGTTTTTAGCGTAACGGTTTTACCACCTGTATTAGGACCAGTGATAACAATTGACGTATAGTCATTACCAAGCTCAATGTCATTGGCTACCACTTCATCCTGTGAAATCAAAGGATGCTTCGCTTTAAATAGCTTAATGTAACCTCGGTCATTCATTTTTGGCTTTGAAGCTTTTAATTCATGACTATAACGGCCTTTAGCAAACATAAAATCTAATTCACCAAGCAAATAAACATTTTGTCTCAGCTCATTTGCTACTTCTGCTACTTGAGTCGTGAGTTCAATCAAAATCTTCTCGATTTCTTGCTTTTCTTTCATTTTTGCTTCTTGCAATTCATTATTTAACGTAACAATTGCTTGCGGTTCAATAAATAGTGTTGCACCTGAAGATGATTGATCGTGAACGATACCCCCGTAAGCACTTCGATACTCTTGTTTTACCGGAATAACAAATCGGTCATTTCGAATTGTTACAACCGTATCTGAGAGCATTTTTTGAGCAGAAGATGAGCGAACTAAGCTCTCTAGCTTTTGGCGAATACGTGATTCAGTCGAACGAAGTTTTTGACGAATACCTCTCAGCTGTTCGCTAGCACCATCTAGAACTGTTCCATTTTCATCGATACTCATCTTAACTGCTTGCTCTACTTCTGGGAGCGATATTAACTTTTCAATATGTTCTTGAATAATTGGAATTTGAACGTCTTCGTCTTCCGCTAACTGTTCAATAAATTGTCTTAATTGTCTCGCTGCATAAATTGTACCTGCAATATCTAAAAGCTCATTTGGACTTAATGTTCCTCCAATTTCAGCTCGTTTTACGCTTTGTCTCACATCCGAAATTCCTCCCAAAGGGGCATGTCCACGAAGCCTTAGAACCGTTGTTGCTTCATCTGTAGCATCCTGCCATTTTAACACCTGTTCATAGTCTGTAGATGGAACAAGCTGTTCTACTTTTTCTCTTCCTAGAGATGAGGCAACTTTTGTAGCTAGCTGTTCTTTTACTTTATTAAATTCAAGCACTTGAAAGATCCTTGGTTGCAAAATAAATTCCTCCTGATAATTATTACTCTTTATGGCGATTTAAAAATATCTTTAACTCATCTAAATTATACGTATTCAATACTGTTTCAGGCTTTAACCATCCCTTTACGCCAGTTGATACACCAACCTTCATGTCTTCTAACATCTCAAGGTTGTGAGCATCTGTATTAATAGCGATTTTCACCCCTGCTTCTTGTGCTTTTTTAATATGTTCTGCTGCTAAATCTAAGCGATTCGGGTTTGCATTTAACTCAAGCGCAGTATTGGTTTCTTTAGCAAGTGAGATTAACAAATCAATGTCCACATCATATCCTTCTCTTCGACCAATTAAGCGGCCGGTTGGATGTGCAATTAAATCTACATGTTGATTTGTTAATGCATTTTTCAAACGCATCATAATTTCTTCACGTGATTGTGAAAAGCTTGAATGGATAGACGCAATGACAAAGTCCATTTCCGCTAATAAATCGTCTTCATAATCAAGCGTCCCATCTGGTAAAATGTCCATTTCAATTCCTGCTAGAATTGTAAAATCAGTATATTTTTCATTTAACCTCTTTACTTCTTCTCGTTGCTTGCGAATACGTTCTGGTGTTAATCCATTAGCTACTTTTAAATACTGTGAGTGATCGGTAATAGCCATATATTCATAGCCTTTTGCTCGACACGCTTCAGCCATTTCTTCAAGCGAGTAACCTCCATCACTCCAAGTTGAGTGCATATGTAAGTCACCTTTAATATCCTCATGCTTTAAGAGCTCTTGGTTCTTTATAAACACATCTACTTCACGTCCATCTTCTCTCACCTCGGGTGGAATGAATGCTAGTCCAAAATGGTGATAGAACGCTTCTTCTGTTTCAAATGTTTGAAGTTCACCTGTTTCTACGTTTTCCACACCGTACTCACTAATCTTCTCACCGTTTTCTTTGGCTAATTGACGCATGCGAACATTATGATCTTTAGAACCCGTGAAATGATGAAGCGTTGTAACAAAAGCTTCATCTTGGACAAGACGGAAGTCAACAGATACATCATAATCATAGCCTAGCGTAACAGAAACTTTTGTATCTCCATTTGAAATGACATCTTTAACAAGTGGTAGTGATACAAGCTGTTCTCGAACAGCTGCTGGGTTTTCCGTTGAAATGATAAAATCCAAATCTTTTACCGTTTCTTTCATTCGTCTAATACTTCCAGCTTGTGAATATCGAATAATATCTGTCATCGCTTCTAGTTGGCCTAGAATTTCTTCAGCAATTGGCAGCATGAATGCAAGTGGTAAACGCTCTGGTCTTTTTCCATATTCCGCGATTGCAGCTAAAATCTTTTCTTCCGTTTTCTTACCAAAGCCGGCTAATCCCTGAACTTTTTCATTACGGCAAGCTTCTTCTAATGAAATGATGTCCACAATGTCTAGCTCTTTATATAACTTCGCAATCTTTTTCCCACCTAATCCAGGAAGTTTCAAAAGTGGCACTAGTCCTTCGGGAACCTCTGTTTTCAAGTCGTCTAATACGGATGACTGACCTGTCTCTCTAAACTCTTCAATTACCGTCGCCGTACCTTTTCCAATTCCTTGTAGAGCTGTTACGTCTCCAATGTCGCTTAGGCTACGCTCATCGCTTTCAAGAGCTGCAGCAGCTTTACGAAAAGCAGAAATTTTAAATGGATTATCCCCTTTTAACTCCATATATATAGCAATAGTCTCCAAAAGTTTAATAACATCTTTTTTATTCATTATTCAACCTCGATTCAAGATTTATATGTATGAGTACCGTCTATCTTTATCTTTACTATTTTGACACTAAAAAGCTTTATTTACGTTTAGTCCTTCTTCATTATTGTAAAACAAAAAAAGAGGATTTCAAAAGTATTATGCCACTTCTGAGCAATCCTCTCCACTGTCTATTTAAATTAATTACTTATACCATACCGTATTCTGTCCACAAATCTTGAATAACAGATGATAGATAAGGTGTATTTTCTACAATATTTGTAGCAATTGCCGACTGCTGAATCGCCATTTGTACGTCATTTACAGGAAGAACAGCTCCAAGATATAGTAAAATGAATACAAGAACGTAAACCTCTACAAATCCTAATGCTCCTCCTCCCCATCTATTCAACTGACGTAAAATTGGAAGGTCCGTTAAAGCAGTTAGTACAGAACCAACCATACGTAAAACAAGACGGGTTACAAAGAACAAAATCGCAAAGGCAATCATGCGGTAAAACGCATCTTCAAGAAACGCAGGATCTAGTACAAATGAAGCAACGCTTTGCTGTTGCATATTTGGAAACGGAATTAACAAACGTAGTCGAGGTGCTAAATCTGCGCTAAAAATATAGGCCACAATAAACGCTACGGCAAAACTCACAAGATGAACAATTTGTAGTATCAGCCCGCGTTTTAATCCAGTAACAAATCCCAACAGCAGCAGGATAACTAAAATAATGTCTAACATTAGAAGTCTCATTCCTCTTTCCGATGAAGTTTTTTTTCTAACATTTCATATTCTTCTTTGAGCTTTACATACTCATTTACAATATTGACCGCAGTTAGAACAGCTAGTTTATTAATGTCTAAATACGGATTCTTTTTGCTAATCTCCCTCATTTTATCATCAACGATAGAAGCCACTAGTCGAATATGACTAGTACTTTCTGTTCCAACAATTTTATAGGGTTGGCCATATATATCAACTGTCGCACGTGTTTTATCTTGTCCTGACACGAGAAAGTCCTCCGTTCCACGAAAAATCCTAATCAATATCATATCATGAAGAAGACTGCAATGGAAACATATCAATATTTACGTTATTATAAAAAATAGACGTTTATTTGTAAAATAAGTTGACTTACCAGCTTATTGACAAAGAAAGGTGGAGACATATGTCACACGCTGTTTTAACACTGTCATCTGATGACATCTTCAAAATGAAAGCATTTTACACCCCGCATTTACAGGCTAAAGTGCCTGCTGGTGCATTATTTACTGCAAAAACAGGAAGTTGCTCAATCACTGCTTATAGATCTGGAAAAGTCCTTTTTCAAGGAAAAGATGCAGAGATAGAAGCTGAGAAGTGGGGCAAGACAACCGCGCCGACAAAAAAGAAAGTCTCTAAAGCCAATACAACTTTACCTCCAAATTTTAGTGAGCTGTCAGTAATTGGTTCTGATGAGGTAGGTACTGGTGATTACTTCGGTCCAATGACCGTTGTTGCTGCATACGTAAAAAAAGAACAAATTCCATTGTTAAAAGAGCTCGGCGTTCGCGATTCAAAAGATTTAACCGATCAAAAAATCATCTCACTTGCTCAGCAATTAATAAAAATTATCCCATACAGCTTGCTCGTTCTACATAATGAAAAGTACAATACTTTCCAAGAACGCGGGATGACTCAAGGAAAAATGAAAGCACTTCTTCATAATAAAGTCATTTTAAATGTGCTGAATAAGCTTAGTCCTGAAAAGCCAGACGCGATTTTAATTGATCAATTTGTTGAAAAAAATACTTACTACAAGCACATTGCTAACGAGAAAGCAATTGCTAATGAAAACGTATATTTTAGTACAAAAGGCGAAGGCGTACATTTGGCAGTAGCTGCTGCTTCTATTATTGCAAGGTATGCATTTTTAAAACAGATGGATAAGCTTTCGGAAACGGTCGGTATGACCATTCCTCGTGGCGCAGGCAAACAGGTGGATATCGCAGCTGCCTCCATTATTAAAAAGCACGGAGTCAAAGGTTTACACTCCATTGCTAAAACTCACTTCGCAAATACGGAAAAAGCTTTAGCTTTAGTCAAAAAATAAGGAAGCGCCCAAGGGCGCTTCCTTATTTTTTATGAACGTAAACTCGCTTTAAACTGTCCTTCGACCACTTTCAATACATTAGCATGAGCTGCTGATACTTCTTCATCCGTAAGCGTGCGCTCTGGATCTAGATAACGTAAAGAGAAAGCGACAGATTTTTTGCCTTCTTCCATTCTTTCACCATCATATAAGTCAAACACTGCAACTTCTTTCAATAGTTCTCCACCAGCTTCATAAATCGCTCTTTGAAGTTCTCCTGCTAATACTTCCGTATCCACAACAAGAGCAATATCTCTTGTAATTGATGGGAAGCGAGGAATTGCAGAATAGCGAACTTCTTCTATTTTCGCTGCAAAGATTGCTTTTAGGTTTAGTTCAAATACATATGTTTCGCGAAGACCATATTGTTTTTGTGTGACTGGGTGTAGCTGACCAACGTACCCAACTTCTTGACCGTTTAATACAACTGCTGCTGTACGGCCAGGGTGCATGCCCTCTTGGTGTGTAGGTTGATATCCAACTTGATTATTAAGACCTAATGTTGATAATAACCCTTCCACAACACCTTTGACCACATAGAAATCAGCTGCTTTCTTTTCGCCTTGCCAGCTGTGAGAATGCCATAAGCCTGTAATTGCACCCGCTACTCTCTCTTCTTCTGTTGGTAGCTTACCTTCTTCTGTGCCTAAGAACACAGAACCTGTTTCATATAACGCAATTGAATCCGTTTGACGGGCGTTATTATGTTTCACAGCTTCAAGTAAGTGTGGTACTAAGCTTTGACGAAGAACGCTACGGTCTTCACTCATTGGCATTGCTAGGCGAACTGTTAATGCAGTATTTAATGCAAACTGTGTTGCTTTATCCGCACTTGTTAATGAATATGTTGTTGTTTGAGCTAACCCAGCCCCTTCTAAGAAACGGCGTACTTTACGACGCTTTAGCTGATAATCTGATAAACGACCTGGCGTTGCTACAGTCACAGGAAGAGTTGTTGGCAGATGATCGTATCCATACATACGAGCTACTTCTTCCACGATATCTTCTTCAATTGTAATATCACCGCGACGCGTTGGAACGGTTACAATGATAGTATCCTCTTCCACTTTGCTTTCAAACTGAAGGCGATTCATGATTTCTTGAACTTCGTCCATTTCTAATTCTGTACCAAGAACGTGGTTAATACGCTCAAGCGCTACAGATACTACAGCAGGCTCAATTGTCATTTCATCAAATTCAACTGTTCCTGAAATAATTTCCCCACCAGCATACGCAGCCATTAGTTCAGCAGCACGATCAGCTGCTACGCGCGTACGGCTTGGGTCGATTCCTTTTTCAAAACGTGCACTTGCTTCACTGCGCAAACCGTGTTCTTTAGAAGTCTGGCGCACAGATAATCCGCGGAAGTAAGCAGATTCAATTAACACATTGACCGTGTCATCTTGCACTTCAGAATTCGCGCCTCCCATTACACCAGCCAAGGCAATTGGATCTTTGCCATTTGTAATAACAAGCTGATTTCCTTTCAGTACGCGTTTTTGATCATCAAGAGTTACAATTTCTTCACCTTCTTTTGCACGACGAACAACAACTTCTTTTGAGCCAAGACGATCATAATCAAACGCATGAAGTGGTTGGCCGTATTCAAGTAAAATGTAGTTTGTAATATCAACTACGTTATTATGTGGTCGAATGCCAGCTGCCATCAAGCGCGTTTGCATCCACAGTGGTGATGGCGCAATCTTAACATTTTTTACAACACGTGCTACGTATAGCGGATTATCCTCTTTTGCTTCTACTGCAACTGAAATGTAATCAGATGCTTTTTCTTCCGATTCTTGAAGCTCCACCTTTGGATATTTCACTTCGCGATTTAAGATTGCTGCTACTTCATGAGCTACGCCTAGCATACTTAAACAGTCTGAGCGATTTGGCGTTAATCCAAGCTCTAATACTTCATCATACAAGTTCAATGCCTCTAAAGCATCTGCTCCAACTTCAGCATCATTTGGGAATACGAAGATTCCTTCTTGATAGTCTTTTGCGACAAGCTTGCTTTCAATTCCAAGCTCTTGAAGAGAACAAATCATGCCGTTTGATTCTTCACCGCGAAGCTTAGCGCGTTTAATTTTAAAATTACCTGGTAATACGGCGCCCACTTTAGCTACGGCTACCTTTTGACCTTGTGCTACGTTTGGAGCACCACAAATGATTTGAACCGTTTCATCCCCAAGGTTAACTTGACAACGGCTTAACTTATCTGCGTTTGGATGTTGTTCACGTTCTACGACATGACCGATAACAACACCACTTATCCCTTTATTTAATTTTTCTACACCTTCAACTTCAATTCCACTTTTTGTGACTTTATCAGCAAGCTCTTCTGCTTTTACTCCTGATAAATCTACATATTCTTGCAACCAACGATATGATACAAACATGTTAGTCCCTCCTTTATACTTGTTTGAATTGATTTAAGAAACGAGCATCATTTGTATAGAAATGACGAATATCATCAACGCCGTGCTTTAACATAGCGATACGTTCTACACCGATTCCAAATGCAAAGCCGCGATATTTCTTCGAATCATAGCCGGCCATTTCAAGTACATTTGGGTGTACCATACCAGCACCTAAAATTTCAATCCACCCTGTTTGCTTACAAACGTTGCAGCCTTTCCCTCCACATTTAGCACACGATACATCTACTTCAACAGATGGTTCAGTAAATGGGAAAAAGCTTGGACGCAGACGAATTTCACGCTCAGCCCCGAACATTTTTTTCACAAACACTTCAAGTGTTCCTTTTAAGTCACTCATGCGAATATTTTCATCTACCACTAAACCTTCAATTTGCATAAATTGATGGGAATGCGTAGCGTCATCATCATCGCGACGATATACTTTACCAGGACAAATGATTTTAATTGGACTTTTTTCTTCATTTCCATTCATTACGCGCGCTTGTACAGTTGATGTATGAGTACGCAATAACGTTTCTTCGGTAATGTAGAACGTATCCTGCATATCACGAGCAGGGTGACCTTTTGGTAAATTTAACGCTTCGAAGTTGTAGTAATCTTGCTCTACTTCAGGCCCTTCAGCTACTTCATAGCCCATGCCTAGGAATAAATCTTCAACCTCTTCAATTACGCTTGTTAACGGATGATGCGTACCCACTTTAACTGGTCGGCCAGGCAGTGTTACATCAATTGTTTCTGAAGCTAGCTTGCGGTTAATTTCCTCTGCTTCTAGCGCTACCTGCTTTTCTTCAATCTTTGAAGCAATTGCTTCACGTACTTCATTTGCCAGTGCCCCCATTACAGGACGCTCTTCAGCAGATAATTTCCCCATTCCGCGAAGTACTTCTGTAATTGGTCCTTTTTTTCCTAAATAAGCTACACGTACATCATTCAATGCTTTTAAATCTTTTGAGTCATTAACTTTAACAATGGCTTCTTGTTGCAGCTCTTGTAAACGCTCTTTCATTGAATAATCCTCCTTTTGTTTTAAAAAATTGCAAATAAAAAAACCTCTCCCCAAAAAGGGACGAGGTTTAATCGCGTTACCACCCTTGTTAACCATACAAAAGCATGGTTCACTTCATTAACGTTAACGGAATATCCGGAACACCTTTACATCAAAAATGATGGTCCAAGTGTCAACTCAAGAGGTGAATTCACTTATCACGCTTATAAAAATGCTTTCAGTCACGGCATTTTCTCCCTGAATAACGTTACATAAGCTACTGCTCTCTATCACTGCTTTTCGCATATTTAGCTATTGTATTATTATAGTGAAAACGGCTAGCCGTTGCAACTACATTCCACGTAAATAGTACATTAAAATTGCTGATGCAATTGCTACATTTAAGGATTCACTCTTTCCAAAGATCGGTATATATAAGTTCTGGTCCGTTTCACTCAGCACCGTTGAGCTTACACCGTTCCCTTCGTTACCAACAATCAGAGCAAAAGCTTCTGGCTTTTCAACTTCTGTATACACCGAAGCATTTTGTAAGGATGTACCATACACGTTAATTCCAAGTTCCTTTATCTCTTTAATCGCACTAATTAAATCTTTCTTAATAACAGGCAAGTTGAAAATTGCACCTTGAGTCGAACGGATGACTTTACTATTATAAACATCTACACAGCCTTCTCCAATAATGACCGCATCGATTCCAGCCGCTTCGGCTGTCCGAATAATAGTTCCTACATTACCTGGATCTTGGACGGCATCTAACAGTACTAATCGACGCGCTGTCTGTATAACTGATGATGACTGGTTCTGGTAACATACTGCGGCAATTCCCTGGGGGGTTTCCGTATCAGCAATTGCTTTAATAACAGCAGACGTCACCACAATAATCTCAATCGTATCAACATTCCAATGCGATGGAATATCAACGTTATCAGCAACAATGAGATGCTTAATCATTTCTCTTTGGTTCAAGGCTTCTTCCACAAGATGAAAACCTTCCACCAAAAACAATCCTTGATTATCACGTTCTTTTTTTGTGTGTAATTTTTTCCATAGTTTAACCTGTGGGTTCTTCACGGAATCAATGCGCTTCACCAAACATAACTCCTCTATTTATCAATTTCAGTTACGATACATAAATTGAATGTGACATACACAAACTATTTTTGATTTTACTATCTATAGTTGAGGTGATCACGATGGATCTTAATTTACGAAATGCTATTATATCAAATGTTTCAGGTAATTCTCAAGAAGAGCTTGAAGCAACGATTATGGATGCTATTAAAAGCGGTGAAGAAAAAATGCTTCCGGGTCTAGGGGTGCTTTTCGAAGTACTATGGGAAAACTCACCTAAAAGTGAAAAAGAAGAAATTTTAACAACCCTTGAAAATAGCTTAAAGTAAGTATAAAAGGTGCACTCAAACTGAGTGCACCTTTTGTTTTATTCAAACGTAATTTTATTAACCGTTTCACGATCAAGTTTTTTAATCACTTCTGTAATTAACTTCACAGCATTTTCATAATCGTCGCGATGTAACATTGCAGCGTGTGAATGAATATAGCGAGTAGCAATTGTAATAGATAGTGCAGGTACTCCGTTAGCTGAAATATGAATAGCGCCTGAATCAGTACCACCGCCTGATATCGCATCAAATTGGTATGGAATGTTCATTTCATCAGCTACGTCTGTTACAAAGTCACGTAGACCTTTATGAGAAACCATCGATGCATCATATAAAATGATTTGCGGACCTTCACCCATTTTTGACGCTGCTTCTTTCTCTGACACCCCAGGCGTATCACCAGCAATACCTACATCTACCCCAAATGCAATATCAGGTTGAATAAGATTAGCTGATGTTTTTGCACCGCGTAAGCCCACTTCTTCTTGAGCTGTTCCAACACCGTATACAACGTTTGGATGCTCTTGCCCCTTTAAATTTTTGAGCACATCAATAGCAATAGCACAGCCGATACGATTATCCCATGCTTTTGCTAACAGCATTTTTTCGTTATTCATAACGGTAAATTCAAAATAAGGAACGATTTGATCTCCAGGCTTGACGCCCCACTCCATTGCTTCTTCACGGCTAGATGCGCCGATATCAATAAACATATCCTTAATCTCAACGGTCTTTTTACGCACTTCAGCTGGTAGGATATGCGGTGGTTTAGAACCAATAACCCCTGTAATATCACCTTTACGCGTTACAATTGTGACGCGCTGCGCTAGCATTACTTGCGACCACCAGCCACCTACCGTTTGAAAACGAATGAAGCCTTTATCATCAATTTGAGTAACCATAAAGCCAACTTCATCTAAATGACCTGCAACCATAATTTTAGGGCCTTTTTCATCTCCAACTTTTTCGGCAATAAGGCTTCCAAGTCCGTCTGTTGAAATGCTATCAGCGTAAGATTCAATATATCTTTTCATCACTTCTCTTGGTTCACGTTCGTTTCCAGGAATACCTTTTGCATCAGTTAAGTCTTTTAACATTTGTAATGTTTCATCTAACTTTTTCATCTATTCATACCCCTTTCATATGTATATCTTTTATTATATAAGAAAGCATTTTCAGAGGAAACGGTTTCTTCTTAATACCCTTCATCTTGACGCTTAAAGTTTACTTCATTTTTCATAATATAAGCCGTTTTCACTTCTTCAGCTGCAAAGCCAAGAACTTCTCCAAGTCCCATATATGAAGAGAACGCTTCTATGTACTGTTCTAGGCTTACGGTTGCTTTTAATTGTGTGAGCAAAGAGAACACGTGTAAGAATTGTTCTGTTGCAGTTTCTTTGTCCGCATTAACCGGAAGCTCTTCAATTGAATCAAACCCCCATTCAATCCCTAAAGATAACAAGAAATGAACGCCGTCTACGAACTCTTCTAAAATAATCTTTTTATCTGCTGACGGTTTTAGGCTCCAAAACTTAAAACAACGCGTTTCATTAGCCAGCTCACCTAATTCTACTAATAAAGCAAGAAGCTTGCGTGAAACCAAATCCTCGTTTTGAAGATTATGATTTGTTTCAATATGTTGGTCTAGCTGACGCTGCATGTTAAATAAAGACTTTAAGTTCATATCTAATCTCTCCTAAAATAAAATAAATATTAATATAAAACTAAAAATAAATGAAACCTTTTCCCCTTTTATACGTACTGTTAGGAAACAACCCCTGGCAAGGAGGCGATATTGCTTTGATTGTGCTCTTAATGCGACTATTAGTAATTGCTTTATTAGTCTATTTTGTGCTTTTTATTATACGATATGTTCGAAATCCAAAGCGAAAATTAATGCAAGCCAAAGAGCAAAATGAGTTTTATGTAATTGATGAAGCAGAAAATATTCGTAAAAACTTAGAACTAACGTATAAAGGTATTTTGTTTGAAGGTGAAAAATATATAAATGAACAAGTTTTTTCTATTACTATGTTATTAAAAAATCCTGACCAGCTCAATGATTTAACTCATGAAGATATAAGATCAGTGTCCACTAAGGTATCAACTTTATATCCAAAAGCTATTATTACCTGGAAAAGTCCTGTACGAGAGTTTTTAAAGAAAGAGCCACAAAAGCAGTAGCTTTTGGGCTTTTTTAGTGAGAGAACATTTGAAAAACAATGTGCTTACTTCTAGTTGAAAAAAGCCTCTTTGCTTGGCCTAACTTCCATTACAAATTTCTCCCTTTCCGCAGGGTAAGTACCGAGCCTCCTCGTAAACTGGGGGATCTCGCCCTGCTCACTACTCATCTAGTTTGAAAACTATTTCTGGAAACATTAAGTCTTTCATTACTATTCGTTGATAATCAGCTTCTACTTCATAAATTTTCACGCCTTCATTGTCTGCCCCACTTCGTTCTTCACATTATTTACATATAGATTAGCAATAAAGCCACATGAATGATTACTAAAGAAGGGAGACCCAAACGAAAGCTTGCATGCTTTGTTTTATGACGATAGAGATTCATGCCAATCGTTGCCCCTAGAGCTCCTCCTATAATAGCAATAGTCCAAATAGTCTGCTCTTTAATTCTCCATTCATTTCGCTTAGCTCTCTTTTTGTCTGTATTCATTACGTATAAGCCAACAAGATTAATAAACACTGCGTATATTATCAAAAACAAAAATAATCCCTCCAATAAACAAAAAAAGCCTTGCTACCTCGTGGTAACAAGACTTTTCAGTAGAAAATTACTTTTCTAAACCTTTTTTAGCAGCTGCTGCTAATTCAGCAAATGCTTTTTCGTCAGCTACAGCTAAGTCAGCAAGCATTTTACGGTTAACTTCAATACCTGCTAATTTTAATCCGTGCATTAAACGGCTGTAAGAAAGACCGTTCATACGAGCTGCTGCATTGATACGTGTGATCCATAATTTACGGAAATCACGTTTTTTCTGACGACGGTCACGATAAGCATACATGTATGATTTCATTACTTGCTGATTAGCAACTTTGTATAATCTATGCTTTGAACCGAAGAAACCTTTGGCTAATTTTAAAACTTTTTTACGACGTTTGCGTGTTACTGTACCGCCTTTTACGCGTGGCATAATTGTTACCTCCTGTTATGTTTCTATCTCAACCCAAATTACTTAATGTTATCTAATAAGTGACGAATACGTTTGAAGTCACCTTTGCTTACTAAAGAACCTTTACGTAATTTACGTTTTTGTTTAGTAGATTTGTTAGCGAATAAGTGACTAGTGTAAGCACGAGCACGCTTTAACTTACCGCTTCCAGTTTTTTTGAAACGCTTTGCAGCGCCACGATGTGTTTTCATTTTTGGCATGGGGTGTTCCTCCTCGTTCTATTACTTTTCGTTTTTAGGTGCAAGCACTAAGAACATGCTGCGTCCTTCCATTTTTGGAGCTGATTCAACTGAACTAATATCAGCGCAAGCCTCTGAAAAACGATCAAGTACTTTTTGTCCAATTCCTTTATGAGTAATAGCACGACCCTTAAAACGAATTGACGCTTTTACTTTATCACCTTTTTCAAGGAACTTACGTGCGTTACGAAGTTTTGTGTTAAAATCATGCTCATCGATTGTTGGGCTTAAACGAACTTCTTTTAAGTTAACAACCTTTTGGTTTTTACGAGCTTCTCTTTCTTTACGCTGTTGCTCGTAGCGGAACTTACCGTAGTCCATAATACGACATACAGGTGGTTTCGCGTTTGCAGCAACCATTACTAAGTCAAGATTTGCTCGTGCAGCAATATCAAGTGCTTCATTTTTTGATTTAATTCCTAATTGCTCACCGTTTTGATCAATTAGACGAACTTCGCGAGCTCGAATGCCCTCGTTTACCATCATGTCCTTGCTAATAAGTAGCCACCTCCAAGGTTTAATGAATGAATACGCTTGTGTAGATGTTGAGTATACACACAAAAAAGCGTGAGTACACAATGCACCCACACTACTATCGTTAAAAGTAAATACGATGTCAACCTGCTAACTGCTCTATAGGCGTCAATCAGGTGAGAAGCGGGTGCTTCTTCTTCTGCACAAACAAGTATTCAATTACTTAAGCTATTATAGTATCAACAAAGACAAAAGTCAATGATTTCGTTCTTTATTTAACAACAAAAATTATTTTACCAAAGGAAAAACATTTATGCAACATTTTTTTTGCTTTTTTTAAAAAAGGAAAGTGGAGAGGGTCCCCTCTCCACTTTTTTATTAGCGAGTAATTTCTACTTTTAGCCCTGCTAAGAACTGTTCAAAATCAACAGTTTCTGAATTTTGCTCGCCGTATTTACGCACATTGACTGCTTTTTCTTCTACTTCTTTATCTCCCACTACTAGCATGTAAGGGATTTTTTGCATTTGAGCTTCACGAATTTTATAACCAATTTTTTCTTCACGTGAATCTAGTTCCACGCGCACCCCTGCTAACTGAAGTTTCTCTTGAACTTCTTTTGCATAGTCTAAGTGAACTGTTGGAGATACTGGAATCACCTGAACTTGAACAGGTGCTAACCATGTTGGGAACGCCCCTTTGTATTCTTCAATTAAAAAGGCTACAAAGCGTTCCATTGTTGACACAACACCGCGGTGAATAACAACTGGACGATGTTGCTTCCCATCTTCTCCAATATATGTTAAATCAAAGCGTTCTGGTAATAAGAAATCTAGCTGTACTGTTGAAAGAGTTTCTTCTTTTCCAAGAGCCGTTTTAACTTGAACGTCAAGCTTTGGACCATAGAATGCCGCTTCTCCTTCTGCTTCATAGTAATCTAAACCAAGCTCATCCATTGCGTCCTTTAACATCGTTTGTGCTTTTTCCCACATTGCATCATCATCAAAGTACTTTTCTGTATCTTCTGGATCGCGATATGATAAGCGGAACGAATAGTTTTCAAAGCCAAAATCCTTATATACAGCTTCTACTAAACGAACAACACGAATTAGCTCCTCTTTAATTTGATCTGGACGAACAAAAATGTGCGCGTCATTTAGCGTCATACCACGAACACGCTGAAGACCAGCAAGTGCACCGGACATTTCATAACGGTGCATCGTACCTAGCTCTGCGATACGAATCGGTAATTCACGGTAGCTATGAATATCATTTTTATATACCATCATATGGTGCGGACAGTTCATTGGACGAAGAACTAAATCTTCATTATCCATTTCCATTGCTGGGAACATGCCGTCTTGATAATGATCCCAGTGACCAGATGTTTTATATAGCTCTACGCTACCTAGGACTGGTGTGTACACGTGTTGATAACCTAGTGCAACTTCTTTATCCACAATATAGCGTTCGATAACGCGACGAATTGTTGCCCCTTTTGGTAACCATAATGGAAGACCTTGTCCAACTTTTTGTGAGTTTGTGAATAAATTAAGCTCTTTACCAATTTTACGGTGATCACGCTCCTTCGCTTCCTCTAATAAGCGTAAGTGCTCATCTAAGTCCGCTTTTTTGAAGAATGCTGTACCGTAGATACGCTGCAACATTTGATTGTTGCTATCTCCACGCCAGTAAGCACCAGCAATATTCAATAGCTTAAATTCTTTAATTTTGCCGGTTGATGGAACATGAACACCGCGACAAAGATCAAAGAACTCGCCTTGTTGATAAATTGTTACAGTCTCACCTGCTGGAATTGCATCGATAAGCTCTAACTTTAATTCATCTCCAACTTCTTTATATAGCTCAATTGCTTCTTCACGAGATACTTCGCGACGCTCAATATCAATATTTGCATTCACAATCTTCTTCATTTCTTTTTCAATTTCAATTAGATTGTCAGGCGTAATGGATTGCTCCATATCAATGTCATAATAAAATCCACTCTCGATAACTGGTCCTACGCCAAGCTGAACCTTTTGATCTTTAAAAACACGCTTAATCGCTTGAGCCATTAAGTGAGCCGTACTGTGACGCATAATTTCAAGTGCTTCACTTGAATCTTGCGTGATGATTTCAAGCTGACCGTCTGCGTAAATTGGTGTACGTAAATCTAAAAGCTCACCGTTTACCTTACCTGCAATTGATTTTTTCTTTAGCCCTGGGCTAATCGATGACGCAATTTGTTCTGTCGTTGTACCTTTAGGATATTCTTTTACTGCACCATCTGGAAATGTCATTGAAATAACTTCTGACATGTGATTCAACTCCTTATTTATCTCAGTATAATCCTGCATAAACTGGTTATTTATGCAAATAAAAAAACTCGTCCCTTAGTAAGGGACGAGTTGTGTATACACGTGGTACCACCCTTGTTTCTGTCTTTCTGCTTAATAAAGCACAATAAAAGACAGCTCGAGGCTTGATAACGGAAATTCCGTCAGTAATTACTAAAGTAAAATACTTGTTTACTACTGAAGTTTAGAGGTGGTAAGGATATAAATCGTGTTAAGAATCTTTCAGCCATGGATTCCCTCTCTAATAAACCGTAAATATAAACTCATGTCCTCATCATTACTTATCGCTAATTAATATTTTTACAATATGAGCCTATTATATTCATTTTTAAAATAGAAATCAACCTCTCAAGTCAGATTCTCTTTTTTTAAAAATGTGGCTTCTTGTTTTGTACATATGATTACTCGCTCTTGGAAAAGGTTTTGAATGGTATAAATGAAATCATGTGTATGCTCACGATCACTATAAATATAAATATGCTCTGGAGATAGCGTAATGAGAGGCGCTATAACGGATGGATCTATGTATAACGACTCATTCTTTTTCATAAATTCCTCAGCTAAATGTTGACGCTGATTTGCTGTTAACAATGTAAAATTTTCATCATAGAGTTGAAATTCACTTTCTTGTGAATACACAACATGTATTGCTTCGCAGTTTGCCTCTTCCGTTAAAATAACTTGTCTGAGCTGTTCAACAAACATTTGATATTCATATTCTAGTTTATATTCATCAATAGCGATTTCTACATAGTATTGTAAGCGAGATCGATAATTCTTTAATCGAAACTGGAGAAAGGACTCAAATGTAAACGTAACGTTGTTCACTAAGAAATCTTGCAGCGCTTCTCTAATTAATAGCTCTTTCGGCATTGAAAAATCCTGTTTTGGTACATCCTCTTTCTCACCCTCTACAATATGATAGACCATGTCTATAATAAGCTGTAGCTCTTGTGAATCTGTATAAAAAAATTTCTGTGTCAAAATCTCACTTAAAATGGACTCTTCTTTCTGCCCTAATATAAAATCTGTCAATACTGGGATTAGCATATCGTGTACAATTTCGTCTCGATTATATGTCACGTCAATTACTAGAAGCTGACTGTTCACAAGTTTAAAGCATTGCGGAGCATATGATAAAGCGCTTCGTTTCGCGCATAGAGACCTGTAAATACCAATTGCTTCTTTCTCATACTTAAAGAAAATTCTCACTAATGTTAGCCCCCTTTTGGACACGCTTTATTTATATATATGGGGCAACATGAAAAAAAATGAGCAAGTCCTTACATGAAATGTAAAAGAACTGCTCATTTATTACGTTTATTTTCACCTTCCACCTTTACAGGAGTGGCTAACGTCTTGATTCGTTCCATAATCCGCGCGGCTTTCAACTCTTCCTCTTCACCTTTTTGTGTATACGTTAAATGGTGCTTCATCTGCTGAAAATTTAGATTTGACGTAAAAAAAGTCGGTAGATTTTCCAGCATTCGGAATTGAAGGATAGTGCCCAGCACATCGTCTCGCATCCAGCTCGTTACAGATTCTGCGCCCAAGTCATCTAACATTAAGACGGGCACTTTTTTAACGTATTCTATCTTCTCGTTAAAAGTTTTATCTTGAAAAGATCCTTTAAGCTCTCGCAAGAACTCAGGAACATATACAATGGTTGATTTCACTTTCTTTTCAGCTAAGGCATTAGCAATCGCACCTAAAAAGTAGGTTTTCCCAACACCGAAAGACCCATGTAGATAAAGAGCTTTCATCTTTTTATTAGGTTCATACTCCCTGACAAAATCTCGCACTAACTTAATAGCTTCAAGCCGGCCTTGCTCAATTTCAATCTCTGACATGGAAGCGCTCAAAATATCTTTCGGTACATAAAGACACTGAATAAATGACTCTTGCTCTTTGCGTTCATCTTCAGTTACTTTTCTAGGACAGCGCTCATAAGTTACATCAATATTCTTACCATCAATGGAAAGCTTTGGATGATAGCCTTTAATCATATTAACGCAGCTTTGTAAAGATGGACAGTCTTGACACTCTTTGCTCTGCCCTTTAAACTCATGCATCTTAATAAGACCACGTTCTACAATACCTTCATCCAATTGATCCCGATTCTTCCTTAAAAAATCTTGGACATTACGATCAGAAAGTACTTCTGATTTTAACGTTTCAAATCGTTCCTTAAAACCTTGATTATTCGCTAATTTGTTTAGTGAATCATTGATTGACTTCATCCCATTACCTCTCCTTTCCATTCATTAATCCTCACGATTCTTCTTTAAGTCCAAATCAAGCTGCTTTAATTCTTCTTCAAGTTTCCGCTTTTCTTCTTCAAAATCTAAATCTTCTTTTTGGCTTTGAGGTTTCTTTTCCTCTTCCGACTCTTCTTTCAACCAGTCTGGGACCAGCTCTTTACGAACCGTTCGTTTTTTCTTCGTCGTTGCTTGCTTAGACTCAGCCCAATTTTGGTATTCCTTATGCTCATTCTTCGCAATAATCATCGCTTCTTCCACTGTTTTTACCTTTTTACGAGCCCAGTGCCCCGCAATTTTATCCACATATGCTTTCGATAACTTCATATCTGTTCTTAGCATGACATAATAAATAAGTACGTTAGCAACACCAGGAGAAAGATTTTGATGAAACATAACGTCTTCAACCATTTGTAAATCTGCTTTAGAAGGCGTTGCTCCACCGGACAAGTCTGTCAGTAGCTGCTTTGGCGACGTCACTTCTAACTGCTTAATTAACTTCTCCTCTTGAGAAATAGGCTCTTTATGTTCCATTGTTCGTAATAACGGCGGCTGAACTTGTTCACTTAAGTTAGGCAGTGCTTCACCATTTTCAAACTGATAATGGTTTCTAGCAGCTTTTCGAAGCATTTCAATATCTACTTGATCATTTTCATTAAGCGCGTCCAAGACAACATTCTTCATTTGCAAAGCATCGATTTGATATAAAAACGCCAGCTTTTCAATTGCTGACCTTACTTTGATTGTAATGGCTTTTTTAGAAATCATGGACTCGGTTAAACCTGCCAGAAATAAATCAAAATCAAACCCTGCATCCCTAATCGTTATATTCGCTCTTTTGGAGTTATCAACATAGTCTAAATCTTTACTTGGTATGAAGACATCTTGATTCTCTCGTTGTAAACTTGACGTGAGCTCTGTCGTTTGTACTGACTTATAGACATCGTTAAATGACCGAGTAACGTCTTTAAATTCCATCTGGTCAACAGCTGGGTCCATAAAGTATCGTCTAATTTTTTGAAATACATTTTTCCCTAATCGATTGTATAAGTAGACATTTAAAACACCATCATCAAAGAACTGTTGTGGTGTTAATGGAGGAATTAACTCATAAATATAAACTCTTCCCCCGTCATCTTCTTTCATATAGGTTTTTAATAAGCCAATTCCCTCAAGCTTTAATCGCTCTTGATAAATGGATTTTAAGTTCATTTGCATAACGGCCATTAGATGATGATGCGTTACTTCTGCTCCCCACAAGCGCCCTTGCTCTAGTTCACTCCATAACGTCATATATAAGCCATAGCACACGGTTCCAATTAACGGTTGATAGAGAGTTGTTAACACTTTTCGATCATATTCTTGAATAACGCCGCTCGTTCTCACAACATAACGGTCAACTGGAATAATTTCTTTCCAATGTTGCTCATTCATCATCATTACCTACCCAATTCTAAAATAGCAAAAAAGAGCTAAAAAATCTCTTTAATAGCTCTTTTATAGTTTTTCTTTCTTAATTAACTCTTTTAGTTCATCAATAAAGACATTAATGTCTTTAAATTGACGATAAACAGAGGCAAAGCGTACATACGATACTTCATCAATAGCAGCTAGCCTTTCCATTACCATTTCCCCAACAACGTCCGACTGAACTTCTGATGCACCTTGACTACGCAGTTCAGATTCAATATCATGTACAGTATCTTCAAGTTGTTTCAAGCTAACTTGTCTTTTTTCACATGCCTTAATCAAACCGCGTAAAATCTTCTCTTTACTAAATTCTTCACGCGCTCCGTCTTTTTTCACTACGATTAAAGGTGGCTCTTCTACTTTTTCAAATGTTGTATAACGGTAGTGACAATTTTCGCATTCACGTCGCCTGCGAATTGAACGACCTTCTTCAACAGGCCGTGAGTCTAACACTCTCGTTCCATTATACTGACAGGAAGGACATTTCATCTTCTCAACTCCAATAAATAACCTTTTATATTTGTATAAACTAAGCAGCTTGTACGAACTGACTGCCTATGTATGTTAGAAATTTAAAATAAAAATTCACTTTCTTTTCATATTATAGAAAACAAAGCTTGAATACAAGTGAAGGAGAATGAATTCTGAAATTTTATTTCCTAAAACATTTGTTTTCCAATAGATAAAGGCGTTATACAGCTTTATTTATTCAATATACTTTATTTCCCTTACTTAATAGCAATCAAATGCTGATCAAAATGCTTATAAAAAAAGATGATTAATTCTTTACTATACCCAAAATCGAATGGCATCACTTTTGATTCCGTTGTAACCGAAAAATCGATAGCGGTTTCAAAAGGTCGTAATGAAATAATCGTAATAACAACAAATGCTTTTCGCCCCTTAGATACGTTTAAACTAATCTCTCCACGCTCTTCATAAGCAGCTAAAATCTCTACTCCATTCATATTCTTCAATAAATTTTGCACCTGAGTAAATGTTTGAGAGGCTGTTGATTTATAGTAATGTGTTTGTAACTTTGGATTCTCGTGGTGGTCTCTAGTTTCAGAATGATTCGAAAAAACTGACTTTACTTTTTGAATAATCCCCATGTTGTATAGACTCCTTTTTATCAAAATAATCGCTATAGCTATTAAAAATATACTAGCTACTTTCTTTATTATAATGGATAAACGATATTTTTGTATCTAAAAAGGACTGTCTATAAATGGCGAGTCCAATTTATAGAGCAGTCCCTAATTGTCTTAGCTTTGTTTTATACTATTAAAGTACATTTGCTTTCGTTTGCTTTACTTGTACAGGACCCATTCCACGTGGCACTTCAATTGTCTCACGTGTTTGAGCATTTAGTTCATCTGCAATATAGTCAGCAGCGATTGTTGGATCTAAGTCTCCACATGTGTATACATCGATACTTGCATATCCATGCTCTGGAAAGCTGTGAATAGTTAAGTGTGATTCTGAGATAATAACAACCCCACTTACACCCTGAGGTGCAAACTTATGAAAAGCAACCTCACGAACTTCCGCTCCAGTCTTTAATGCTGCATCTACAAACGTTTTTTCAATATAATCCATATCATTCAACTTATCGAAATCACAACCCCATAATTCTGAGATAACGTGACGACCCATTGTTTCCATAATGATATTTCCCCCTTTAACAATTTTTAATCGTTAAATATGAAATTCTTTCGCCATATAGCATGTTAACTACCACGGGGGAAAGTTAGTCCAGAGAGGTCCTAACCCTTTAAGTAGATACATAACCGAAAGGTACACAAGAAGTTCACGAAACATAGTATACTTTGTTTAGACTTATTTTGCAACACGTGATTTTATTTAAATTTACAATCTGTAGCTAAACACAATTTATTCTCTGCCCCACCGCTTTCTTAAGACCTCTCATTTATTAGTTCCCTATCTTAATTAGAACAAACAATGAATTCAAACACAAAAAGCGAGGCATGATTGCCTCGCTTTTTTATCCAACTTTTAGCTTTGAATTTTGAATCATTTCTGCTGTAATATATTTCACCAAATCGACTACTCTTTGTGAGTATCCCCATTCATTATCGTACCACGCTAATACTTTAATTTTATGTTCATCCATGACCATCGTTGATAAGCCGTCAATGATTGCTGAATGAGGGTTTGTATTGAAATCAATTGATACTAATGGTTCTGTTGTAAATGCCAATATGCCTTGTAAGGGACCCTCTGCCGATTGAATAAACATTTCATTCACCGCTTCTTTTGTTACCGCTTTCCTAACATCGACAACAAGGTCGACAAGCGAGACATTTGGCGTTGGAACCCGCAGCGCCATACCATGTAATTTCCCACTGAGATGAGGAAGCACCAGCGATAATGCTTTGGCAGCCCCAGTTGTTGTAGGGATAATGGACTGACCGCATGCGCGCGCGCGTCGCAAATCTTTATGTGGATTATCAATATTTTTTTGATCATTCGTATATGCGTGAACTGTTGTCATCAATCCGTTCTCAATGGTGAAAGCTTCGTCTAATACTTTCACAACAGGCGCTAGGCAGTTTGTCGTACAAGATGCATTTGAGATAATATGGTGCTTATGCACATCCAATACCTTTTCATTTACCCCCATTACAATCGTGACATCTTCATCTTTACCAGGTGCTGTTAAGACAACTTTTTGAGCACCAGCCTCAATATGTAACTGTGCTTTTTCTCTAGAGTTAAATTTCCCAGTTGCTTCAATCACTAGATCAATTTGCAACTGTTTCCACGGTAATAAGAGTGGGTCTCGCGAGTCAAGCAGTTGAATTCTTTTACCATTTACAATCAACGCATCTGTTTCACAAATAACTTCTCCATTAAATGGACCATGAATAGAGTCATATTTAATTAAATGTGCTAATGTTTCTGCAGGATAGCTTGCATTAATTGCAACAATATCTAACTTCTCCTCTTCAATTGCTGTTCGAAAAACCATTCTTCCAATTCTCCCAAAACCATTAATTGCAATTCGTGCTTTCATGGCTGTTCCCCCTAACAAATATGTTATACTATTTAACCTTTTATACAAAATAGTATAACATAAATAATTTTAAAATGAAGAATTATTGCACATTATTTTATTGTCTTATTCTACATATATTAAAAAAAGCTGGAAAGAATGACTTCTCTCCAGCTCAATTTGTTAATTTTGATACAAGTTTTATCACTTGTTCTTTTGTTTCAGCTATACTTCCATTATTATTAACTATAAAATCTGCCATCTTTGCCTTTTCAGTTAAAGGCAGCTGAGACTTAATTCTTGCTAATGCATCTTCTTTAGAAAGGTTATTCCGCTTCTGTAGTCGCTCAAGCTGCACAAGTTCATTTACATGGACAACAACAACTTGGTCTACCAGATACGTTAATTTGCTTTCAAACAAAAGCGGAATATCCAACACAACTAGCTGATATTGCTCAGCAATCAGCTGCTCTTTTTGCTTTAACATTTCCTTTCGAACTTCCGGGTGTACAATTGAATTTAGCTTTTGACGTTCCTGTTCATTATGAAAGATAATCTGACCAAGAGCAGCACGATTAATTTCTAAATCTTCTTGTAAAATGCCTTTTCCAAACGTCTCAACAATTTTACTATAAGCCGCTCTACCGTTCTGAACGACTTCTTTTGCAATTTGATCAGCATCAATAACCGGTATACTCATTTCACGGAATATGGCTGCAACCGTACTTTTTCCACTAGCAATTCCACCCGTTAAACCAACAACAATCGTCATAATGTTCTCCCTTTTTAATTCTTATAATCTAAATATCCCCATTAAAATCAATACAACACCTGGTACAAATGAAAACATCCTCATCCAAGCTAATTTAGAAAACCATTTTCCAATTTGAATTCCTAATGTAAGAAAAATAAAACTCATTGCTGCTACGGCAATGGCCAATATAATTGGAGAATAGCCTAATAAAGCTGCTGCTATTCCAGCTCCAAATGCATCCAACGATAACGCAATACCTAAAATTAACGCTTCAACTCCCGTAATAGAGCCGGATTTATCTAAATCTGCTGTCGTCGGCTTTTTCAAAATGTTAATAACCAACCCAATAGATTTTATTTCCACTTTAAAAATAATCTTTTCTTCCAACTTTGCTGTTTCCTCATCTTCAGGACGAAAAAATTGATACAAAATCCACATGCCCAACAATACAAAGATAATACCACCAATGGTGTCAAGCGCAGCCGGAGAAAATAAGTGAGTAATCATTTTACCGACAAACATTGCAAGAGTTAATGTAAACGCGGAACAACATGCAATGATTAAAATTGATTTAAACGGAATTTTAAGTTTTCTCAATCCGTATGTTAATCCTACGCTGAAGCTATCTAGGCTTACTGCAAAAGCTACTAGTATTAAAGAAAGTGAAATCATCTTAAAGAGCTCCTTCCATTTCATCTATCTAAAGTATATGAAAGGAGCCCATCCATTGTTATTATTCTTCAAGCTTCTGGCAACTTGGACAAATATGCGTACCTCTTCCCGCTACTACATATTTTCTAATCGGGGTGCCACATATAGCACAAGGTTGGTCTTTTTTCCCATAAACATAAAGCTGAAGCTGAAACATTCCCATCTCTCCTTGAGTGTTTACGTAGGACCGAATGGTGCTTCCGCCTTTTTCAACCGCTTCCTGTAGAGTTGCTACTATTTCTTTATGCAAACGGTCCAGCTCTTCATCGGTGAGCTCGCTTGCTACACGTTCAGGATGTATACGAGCTCGAAACAGTGCTTCATCCACATAAATATTTCCAAGACCAACGACCACTTGTTGATCTAATAAGACCGCCTTAATTTTTCGGGTCGTTCGACCGATTCGTTTTTTTAGAACTTCAGCTGTAAACAGCGCTTCAAAAGGCTCTGGACCAAGTATACTTAGGGGTAGTGATGATTCTTCTTCTCCTGGCTGAAATAAATGCATAGTCCCAAATTTCCGTACATCTTTGTACCTTAACTGCGTACCATCGGTAAACAAAAAGATAACATGCGTATGCTTATCAATCGGTTCATCCTTTTCAGCAAGAGCGTACTTCCCTTCCATTCGGAGATGAGAAACCAATACGTAGTCATCTAAGATAATTTTCAAAAATTTACCTCGACGGTGTACATCTAGAATCGTCTGTCCCTTTAGTGCGTCACAAAACTGTTCAACATCAACTGGTCGCTTAATGATATTTGACCAAGTTACTTTTACTTCATCAATTGTTTTTCCTTTTACTAAATGAATGAGCGTGCGGCGAACCGTTTCAACCTCTGGTAATTCCGGCACCTTATCCACCTCTCTTTGCTAGTTCATTGTTGTTTACTTAGCATCAAACCAAGTAGCACCGTATGAATAATCTACCTTTAAAGGTACATCTAATTTCAGTGCGCTTTCCATTACTTCTGGAACAATGCGTTCAAGAATTTCAATTTCATGTTTCGGTGCTTCAAAGATAAGCTCATCATGTACTTGAAGAAGAAGCTTGGTTTCTAAATTTTCTTCTTTTAATCGCTTAGCCATCTCGAGCATTGCTTTTTTGATAATATCAGCAGCTGTTCCTTGAATAGGTGTGTTCATAGCCGTTCTCTCAGCAAAACTTCTGAGATTGAAGTTGCGGCTTGTAATCTCAGGTAGGTAGCGACGACGGTGCAATAAAGTCGTTACATAGCCTGTTTCTTTCGCTTGACGTATAATGTCTGCCATATATTCTTGAACTCCAGGAAAACTTTCTAAGTAGCGCTCAATAAACTTTGCTGCTTCTTTTCGCGTAATACCGAGATTCTGTGATAACCCATAATCACTAATGCCATACACTATCCCGAAGTTAACCGCTTTTGCTTGACGTCTCATATTCGACGTCACATCTTCTTTTGCTACGTGGAACACATCCATAGCCGTTTTCGTATGAACATCTAGATCTTCTGTAAATGCCTCAATTAGTTTTTCATCCGCTGCAATATGTGCTAAGACACGCAGCTCGATTTGAGAATAATCGGCGGCAAAGATTACCCAATCTTTCTGAGAAGGAACAAAAGCTGAACGTATTTTTTTCCCTTCTTCCAAGCGGATAGGGATATTTTGCAAATTAGGATCAACTGAACTTAACCGTCCTGTTTGCGTTAACGTTTGATTAAAACGCGTATGAACTTTTTCATCAGAATGAATGACTTTCTTTAGCCCTTCCACATATGTAGACTGAAGCTTACCAAGCTGACGGTATTCTAAGATTTCTTGGATAATTTCATGCTTATTAGCCAACTGTTCCAACACATCTGCAGAAGTAGAATAGCCCGTTTTTGTCTTTTTAATAACGGGAAGCTCAAGCTTTTCAAACAATATAACTCCCAGCTGCTTCGTTGAATTAATGTTAAATTCTTCTCCAGCGTAACTATAAATAGTAGCTTCTAATTCCTTCAAGCGCTCATGAATAGTTTTCCCTAACTCATCTAGTCGGTTGTGGTCAATTTTCACTCCTTGATATTCCATGTCAGCTAATACAAATGACAGGGGCATCTCAAGCTGTTCATATAAGTCATATTGCTCATTTTCTTTTAGCTCTGTTAGCAGCTTTTCTTTTAAAAATCGAAGCGCTGCAGCTTTTCTAGCAACATGTTCTGCTAATTCATCTACTTCAGGTACAGATTTCTTTGCACCTTTTCCATATACTGCTTCATCAGAGTTTACTTGCGTATAGCCTTTTAACTTAGCAATTGTAGCTAAATCATCGTTGGCTTCCGCAGGGTTTAAGATATAGGAAGCAATCATGATATCTTGTTCAATTCCTTTAATCTCATAGCCTTCCCAACGCATCGCGACAACCATTCTTTTTCCATCAAATACGGTCTTTTTCATTGATGCATCCTGCAGCCAGTTTACAAATTCAGAAGACTCTAAGGCTACTGATTTTTCAATGAAAAAGTGGCCGTTTTCATTGCTAATACCAAAGCCTAACAGCTGATCACGATGATAATTCTCTTCATACCCTTCCACAACAAGCGCAGCGTCTTTGGTTAGTATATTTTTGTCTACACTTTGCACTATCTTATGTTCAAGCTCTTCAAAAGAATTGCTATCCTCTGAATCGCCACCAAATTTATCTAACAAGGAATTAAAGCCGAGCTCTTTAAATAATGCTAGAAGCTTTTCACTATTTTCACCTTCATACAAAACGCTTTCCAAGCTCACTTCAATGGGTGCGTTTGTGTCGATTGTAGCAAGCTCTTTGCTCATGAGTGCCTGCTCTTTGTTATCCGATAGCTTTTCTTTTAATTTTTTACCACTTACTTGATCGATCGATTCCAAGACGTTTTCAACTGTACCAAACTCTTTTAACAATTTCAGAGCCGTCTTTTCTCCAACTCCAGGAACACCCGGAATGTTGTCAGAAGAGTCCCCCATAAGCCCCTTCATATCAATTATTTGCATAGCCTTAATTCCATACTTCTCATCAATTAAAGCTGGAGTATAGGCATCAACATCTGTAATGCCTTTTCGCGTGATACCGACTGTTATGTGTTCTGAAACAAGCTGAAGTAAATCTTTATCACCTGAAATTACTTTCACTTCAAAGTTCTCTTTTTCAGCTTGTGTTGCCAATGTACCGATAATGTCATCGGCTTCGTAATTCTCTAGCTCATAGCGCTTAATTCCGTAAGCATCTAGCAAGTCTCGAATAAATGGAAATTGCTCTGATAACTCAGGCGGCGTTTTTTGTCTTCCACCTTTATACTCTGTAAATGTTTTATGACGAAACGTTGTTTTGCCAGCATCAAATGCAACAAGAAGATGTGTTGGTTTCTCCTCTTCTAAAATGCGCATTAACATCGTTGTAAATCCGTAAATGGCGTTTGTATGTATACCTTTATCATTATTCAGTAAAGGCAGAGCAAAAAATGCACGATATGCAATACTATTGCCGTCTATTAATACTAATTTCTTGGACATGAATAATCCTCCATTTCAAAAAAAAGAACGTTTATTCTATTTTATCAAAAGTTCCCTCTTAACAACAAAAACTAATCTATCTAATTACAGTTAGTTTTTTACCAGAAACTAGTTTCATACATAATTTGAACGAGGAATGCGCCTCAATTATAAATGGTATAAACAAAAAAGGCATTATCCTTTATAGAATAATGCCTTTGTCTTATGTCATAAAAAAATAGACGAAAGAAGTATGAAGACTCCTTTCGTCTTCCAAAATTGGCTCCTTGGATGAAGGGGTTTCCATAGAAAAGTATAACAAGCTTATATTAAGCTTCCTTAAACACTTTGTAAAAGGAGCGTAAACATTTGCTTAGTTTTCTAAGTATTTGTTTAATGTGACAGAAAAGGTTGTCCCTTCATTTACTTTACTCTGTACGTCAATGTGTCCTTTATGTGCTTCTACAAGATGCTTGACAATAGCTAGTCCAAGACCTGTACCACCGGAGTTTCTACTTCTTGCTTTATCCACCCGGTAAAAGCGTTCAAAAATCCGAGGAATTTCTTCTTGAGCGATGCCAATCCCTGTATCAGTGATATGAA
The DNA here is from genome assembly GCA_024134725.1 of Bacillus sp. 1780r2a1. Classification (NCBI taxonomy): domain Bacteria; kingdom Bacillati; phylum Bacillota; class Bacilli; order Caryophanales; family Bacillaceae; genus Bacillus; species Bacillus sp. 1780r2a1. The sequence continues at coordinate 3,673,943 of CP099863.1, forward strand.
CAAGGACCGTTTCTAATTTCTCTTCAATTTGAATATGCACTTTTCCGCTTGGCATCGTATAATTCAGTGCATTACTAATTAAATTCATAAAAACTTGGGTTAACCGCTGGATATCTCCTTCAATTAAACATTCCTCTTCCAATGTTTCGATTTGAAGATCAACTTCTCGCTCTTTTGCTCGATTAGAAAGAACCATAACAATTTCGTAAAGAAGCGTATTAATATTAATAGTTTGAACGGTTAACTGAAAACCTTGCTGTTCCACTTTTGATAAATCTAATAAATCTTGTATTAACGTTTCCATCCGTTGACTTTCATTCATGATAATCGATAGAAATTGCTTTCTTAGCTCAGGTTCCTCCATAGCTCCATCTAAAAGCGTCTCACTAAACCCTTTAATTGATGTGATAGGTGTTTTTAACTCATGAGATACGTTAGCAACAAAATCTCGACGAACTTGCTCTAGTTTCTTAAGTTCTGTTATGTCATGAAAGACAAGAACAATCCCTTTCCATTCATCATTTAACCCAATAATTGGTGCTCCATATACATCATAGTGACGACGCTCAATATTCCTAGAGAGTACAACATGCTTGCGAACTTTTACTTCTGTCATAAAAATCTCTTCTACTAGAGAAACCACTTCTTTATGTTCAAACACTTCATAATAAAGATGATATAAGAAATCATCCATCTTTATTTGGAACTGTTCTTTATAAGCTCGATTTACTAGGTTAATATAGCCGCGACTATCAATTAAAATCATCCCGCTACCCATATTTTCAATGAGCGTCCGCAAGCGATCTTGTTGCATCTCTTGACTACGAATTAACTCTTGTAAATTGCGAGCTAAAGCATTGATGGACTGACTTAACATTCCTGTTTCATCCATATAATCTTCATAGGTACGAGCTTTATAATTGCCTCTTGCTAACTCCATGGCTACCTGAGTAGCAGATTCAATTGGTCTCGTATAGCGATTCATTATCTTTATTCCTAGTAATAAAATGACGATTAACGCAACGCCAAGACTCCCAATTAACAGTCCCCATATTTGTTGATTCACTTGATTTAACGATGCAAAAGAGGTACTTAAAACAACAAAACCTTCTTTCTCACCATCAATGACAAGCGGTACGCCATAGTAATAGAGATCATGGTTTTCTTCAATACGACTGAACGCTTCCTTATTCATGCTTTGCTTCTTTATTACCTCTTGGAGTATCCTAGTGTTTTCCAAAGAACCACTGTCACTACTTGCGTTTGAATCTACAAGAATTGTGCCATCATTATTAATAACAGTTGCTCGAACACTTAATGACTCACTAATTGAATCTACATTTTCTTGCAGAGTTGGATTTGTCAGGCCTTCTTTACCAATAAAAAGTTCTACAAGCTCAGCTTCTTTTTCCATACGTTCTTGAAAGGTTTGAAAATAGAAGTTTTTAAAGAGCTGAGCTAATAATAAGCCTAAACAAACCAGTACCACAATAATTAAGGTTAGCAGTGCAAAAAGTAAGCGCGAGCGGAACTTATTCATCTACCTTTGGTTCCTCCAACTTATACCCTAAACCACGAATCGTTTTAATATAAATAGGCTTTCTTGTATTGCTTTCAATTTTTTCACGCAAATGACTAATATGGACATCTACGATGCGTGTATCACCAGCAAAATCATAGTTCCAAACAGCACTTAACAACTGATCACGAGTTAACACCCGTCCTTTATGTTTTGATAAATATAATAGTAGTTCAAACTCTTTTGGCGTTAATTCTAGCTGCTCTTGTTGAAAATAAGCTTCGTAATGCTCAGGAAGAATTTTTAAGTCTCCAATAAAAATTCTTTCTCCATCTTCTTCTTCCTGATCCGCTTGATTACTAATTTGCGAACGACGAAGTATGGCCTTCACCCGAGCAACAACCTCTCGTGGACTGAAAGGTTTGGTCATATAGTCATCTGCTCCAAGTTCTAAGCCTAACACTTTATCAAACTCATCATCCTTAGCCGTTAACATTAAAATAGGCGTCATAACTTTCTGCTGTCTAAGCTTTTTACACACTTCAATTCCATCCATTTTGGGAAGCATTAAGTCTAACACGATTAAATCTGGATTTTCTTCCAGTGCTTTATTGTACCCTTCTTCTCCATCCATTGCTGTGCTAACCTCAAAACCAGCTTGCTGCAGGTTATACTGTAATAATGTTGAGATTGACTGTTCATCGTCTACTACTAATAATCTCTTATTCATGTTCGTAACATAAGCCTCCATCAATTCATTTTAAACGCCACTTCATCCATTATTTTATCTATATGTATGTCATTATCATACACTGATTCTTTAAAGTTCTCAAAGGCATTTCATAATATTATGCCAATAAACAAGCCCCCTAATTGAAAAGGAGGCCTGTTTGTCACCGCATTAAAAGTTCTCAAACTCATGTGTCTCCGCAATGGATAGCTCTTGAGGAGGACATACAATAAATTGAGCTTGTACAACACTTTCTTCGTTTTCATCTGTTGCTTGTACGTCAATTGTAATTGTCTTTTCTTCCATATTTTTATCAACTACTTCAAATAAAAATTCAACTGTACTGTAGTGGTAAATACGCTTAGGAAATGAGACGGTTTGCTTTAAAACATGACTTCCCGGACCTGGCAGGTATTTGGAGATAGCAGCTGTCATCATTCCATTGATCATGATTGCTGGAACAATTGGCTTTTTAAATACTGTTTGTGCAGCATAATCATGCTGAATATAGAGGGGATTGGCGTCATTGGTTAGACCTAGATATAAGAGAATATCTTTATCCTCTATGCGTTCAGTAAGTGAAAGCTTTTCACCAACTTGAATTTGTTTTATAGTTCTTCCAATCTTTTGTTTTTTCCCTAGCACCATTGCTACTTCATCCTTTCTATTTGTAGCTTGTAGAAACAACCACGAATTACACGAACAGTTCTTGTATAAGATAGTGAAGCTTCTACAACAAAAAAATTCGAGGTTTCCCTCGAATTTTCCTGTTTTTCTTTTATAAATGATGCTTTTGTTTAATCAGTGCTTTCTTACTTATTAGATAAGAACGCTCATCACGTTTTTAACTGAATCAGCAGATTGATCTAGAGCTGCTTTTTCTTGTTCAGTTAGCTCTAACTCAATTACTTGCTCAATACCATTTGCCCCCAGAACTGTTGGTACGCCAAGGTAGATACCACTATAACCATATTCACCTTCTAAATACGCAATTGTAGGTAAAATACGACGCTGATCTTTTAGGATAGCTTCTGTCATTTCCAATAGAGCTGCAGCAGGTGCATAATAAGCACTACCATTTCCTAGAAGATTCACAATCTCACCGCCACCTTTACGCGTACGCTCCACAATAGCATTTAAGCGGTCTTGTGGAATTAACGTTTGAAGTGGAATTCCACCTGCGTATGAATAACGTACAAGAGGAACCATATCGTCACCGTGTCCCCCTAGTACAAAGCCAGTAACGTCCTTAACTGAGACATTCAGTTCCTGCGCGACAAATGTACGGAAACGAGCTGAATCTAGTACACCAGACTGACCAATTACACGATTTTTTGGAAATCCAGATTCTTTAAATACTGTATAAGTCATCGCATCAACTGGGTTTGTTAACACAATAATATAACAATTTGGTGAGTATTTAACAATTTCTTGCGTTACAGACTTCATTACCTTTTGGTTTGTCGTAACTAAATCGTCACGACTCATACCAGGCTTACGTGCAATACCAGCTGTAATAATGACAACATCAGAATCAGCTGTATCTTCATAGTTGGCTGTTCCTGTAATATTAGCATCAAAACCTTGTACTGGGCTTGCTTCTAACATATCCAACGCTTTACCTTTAGCTGGGTTTTCTGCCTGTGGAATATCCACCAATACAACGTCAGCTAACTCTTTTTGTCCGATCAAAAACGCAGTTGTTGCACCTGTAAAGCCAGCACCAATAACTGAGACTTTTTTTCGTTTGTTTGACATGTTAATTCCCCCAAATCGTTCTCTTTTACTATTATACTGTTACTTGATTTCCTAAGTTTTTAATTAACTCATCTGCAAATTCAGAGCATTTTACTTCTTTTGCTCCATCCATTAAACGAGCAAAATCATATGTTACTACTTGAGAAGCAATTGTTTTTTCCATTGATTCCATTACAAGCGTAGCTGCTTCAGTCCAACCTAAATGCTCTAGCATTAACACACCTGATAATAATACAGATGAAGGATTTACTTTGTCTAGACCCGCATACTTAGGAGCAGTACCATGTGTTGCTTCAAAGATTGCATGTCCAGTTTCATAGTTAATGTTGGCACCTGGTGCAATACCAATTCCACCTACTTGTGCAGCTAAAGCATCCGAAATGTAATCACCGTTTAAGTTCATTGTTGCAACTACATCAAATTCACGAGGGCGTGTTAAAATTTGTTGTAAGAAGATATCTGCAATTGAATCTTTTACGATAATTTTTCCAGCAGCTTCTGCTTCTGCTTGTGCTTTATTTGCAGCGTCTTTTCCGTCTTTTTCAACGATGCGGTCATATTGAGCCCAAGTAAATACTTTATCGCCGAATTCTTTTTCAGCTAGTTCATAACCCCAGTTTTTGAAGGCACCTTCAGTGAACTTCATGATGTTCCCTTTATGAACAAGGGTTACAGACTTACGACCGTGCTCGATTGCATAGTTAATTGCTCCGCGTACTAAGCGCTCTGTACCCTCAGATGATACTGGTTTAATACCAATACCTGATGTTTCAGGGAAGCGGATTTTGTTAACACCCATTTCAGTTTGTAGGAAGTTGATTAACTTTTGAACTTCTTCAGAACCTTTTGCATACTCAATACCAGCATAGATATCTTCTGTATTTTCACGGAAGATAACCATATCCGTATCTTCTGGACGTTTAATTGGTGATGGAACACCTTCGAAATAACGCACTGGACGTAAGCAAGTAAATAGATCTAACTCTTGACGTAAAGCAACGTTTAGTGAACGGATTCCACCACCTACTGGCGTTGTTAATGGTCCCTTAATCGCGATTATGTACTCACGAATAACATCTAATGTTTCAGCTGGTAACCACTCGCCAGTTTCGTTAAATGCTTTTTCCCCTGCTAATACTTCTTTCCAAACAATTTCTTTTTCGCCATCATATGCTTTTTCAACAGCTGCTTCTAATACACGAGATGCTGCTGCCCAAATATCTGGACCAATTCCGTCTCCTTCGATATATGGAATTACTGGGTTGTTAGGTACATTTAACACTCCGTTTGTTACCGTAATTTTTTGTCCGTTTGTCATAAAAATAACCCCCTTGAAGTTTTAAAGCTTATTAGCTTAGTAGCTTATTATAAAGTGCTCAACTCACGCTGAGCACTTTCTCACATAAAAGTTAATCTCTTTGCTCAATCGGGATATACGCTTGTTTTCCTTCACCGATATAATCGGCACGTGGACGAATTAATCGATTGTTTGAATACTGTTCTAAAATATGCGCTACCCAACCTGATACACGGCTTACCGCAAAGATTGGTGTAAACAAATCATGATCAATTCCTAAGCTGTGATAGACAGAAGCAGAATAGAAGTCTACGTTTGGTGGCAGCTTCTTCTCACTTGTAACAATTTCTTCAATCTTTACAGACATTTCATAAAGAGTAGCGTCTCCAGCTTGTTTTGTAAGCTTCTCAGACATCTCCCTCAAATGTTTAGCACGTGGATCTCCTTGCTGATACACACGGTGACCAAAGCCCATAATCTTCTCTTTATTTGCTAACTTACTGCGAATATAAGGCTCTGCATTTTCTACCGTTTCAATATCAGATAGCATTTTCATAACAGCTTCATTTGCACCACCATGAAGAGGACCTTTTAAGGCTCCGATTGCTGCTGTAATGCCAGAATAAATATCTGAAAGAGTTGCTACACAGACACGAGCGGTAAATGTCGATGCATTTAGTTCATGGTCAGCGTGTAAGACAAGTGCTTTATTAAATGCTTCAACTTCAATGTCAGTCGGTTCATTACCCGTTAACATGTACAAGAAGTTAGCAGCAATGCTATAGTTTTCGTTCGGTTCAATTGGATCCATTCCTTTTCGAATGCGTGAAAAGGCTGTTACAATTGTTGGTAATTTGGCTTGTAGGCGAACTGCCTTACGATAATTAGCTTCTTCATCCATTAGGTCTGCTTCTGGATCGTACAGACCAATTAGTGACACGGCTGTTCTTAAAGCTGCCATTGGATGAACATCTTTGATTGGATATGTTTTGAAATGATCTAATACTTCATGAGGTAATTTAGCATTCTCTGCTAGTAACCTAGAAAAAATAGATAACTCTTCTTTATTTGGTAATTTTCCATGCCAAAGCAAATAAACTACTTCTTCAAATGTAGCATAGTCTGCTAAATCATCAATATTGTAACCACGATAAGTTAGCGTGTCGTCAATAATGGAGCTTACCGCTGAAGTTGTCGCAACAACTCCCTCTAAACCTCGAGTCGCAGTCATATTCCCATCTCCTTTACAGAAAAGATTTCCCCATACACCCTATTGTACATACGAAAATAAATTAATTGAGCGCTGGCTCAATTCCACATCACATAAGACATTTCTATAGAAGCGCATCGTTTCTCATAGGGTTTTCTTAAGACCCTGATAAAAAAAGAAAATGCTTACATTTTCGTATTGCTAAATAACATAAAGAAAATATGCTATCTAGTATGCTTTTTTAGTTGTTTTATCGTATACGTTATACCATACAATTGTATGTAATGAGATGCGGCTTCAAACTATATTATAAACAATTATCTGACTTTTGTGAATGAAAAGAGTAAATAAATTTTAAAAAAATTGTTATTATAAAAAAATTTCTACTAAAATAACTCTGTAATTTTAATAAATAAATAGGCAATTCCAGCACCAATCAGAGGTCCTACTGCAACTCCTTGGAATAGCGCCACAGCTAGGATTGTACCAAATACAAGAGCTGTTGTGATATGAGGATCTTCCGACAATAAAGTCAGTCCATATTTAGCAATAATTGCCACTAGGATTCCAGCAGCTAATGCAACCCATGCATATGAGGATTTGATAGCTTCTCCCAATTGTTTAAAACCAATATCACCTGTTGCAATCGGTACTAATACCGCAACTGTAATAACGGTTACCCCTAGATTGATTCCTTTAGACTGTAAGTAAGGGAATACTTTACCGTCTAGACCTATTAATTTAATAACTAATAAGAAACCTACTGCTATGATTAACGACTGATTTTTTGCAATTAATCCTATAACGAATAAAATAGCTAAAAACATAACTGGCTGTGAAAACATTTGTTTCCCCTTCCTTTCATTACTTTGATACTTATTTGAACTTTATTTTCTAGTGAAAACCTCACTTTTTTCTTTTCACTCTTTCATAAAAGTTGTAAAATACTAACAAAACCACTTTTAAAGGAGGTTGTTAACTACTTGCCTAAGATCTATTGGATTCGCTTTTTACGCACCGTGATTTTATTGACTGGTTTAACCGTCACGTTTCTAGTCGCTTATTACCTTTCAACGCTGCTTTATCCATTCATCATTGCCTTTATCATTGCACTCTTCATGAACCCAATCGTAAACTTTTTTGAGCGTAAGTTAAAGTGTAAACGCTACATTGCTGTTCTCATTTCAATCATGCTTATTTTTTCCATTCTAGCAGGCTCAATTACGCTCTTAGTAACTGAAATAATAGCTGGTACAACCTATCTAGCAAAAGTCGTTCCAAATAATTTTGAAGCCGTCATCGTATACATTGAAAATTTCATTGCCAGCAAACTGATTCCTCTTTATAACCAAATCGCTTCCATGTTTAACAGTTTAAACCATAATCAACAAGAAACTATTTTAACAAATATTCAAAATGTCGGCAGTAGTATTACAACAAATGTAGGAGATTTTGTACAACGACTTTTACAAGCCATTCCAACTTTTCTCGGATGGCTCCCTAATATCGCAACTGTTGTTATTTTTTCTTTACTTGCTACCTTCTTTATTAGTAAAGACTGGAATCGTTTTCTTACATTTAGTAAAAGCTTTTTATCACCAAAAGTAAAACAGAGTAGTGAAGCTGTAGTAGGAGAGCTAAAAAAAGCACTCTTTGGATTTATCCAAGCTCAGCTCACGCTTATTTCCATTACAACAATTATTGTTCTTATTGGTCTGCTCATTTTACGAGTCGATTATTCAATTACCATCGCTTTACTTATCGGCTTTGTAGATTTATTACCTTATTTAGGAACTGGACTCATTTTCGTACCTTGGATTATTTATGCGTTTACAACTGGAAATATTTCCTTTGCTGTTGGTTTATCTGTTTTATACTTGGTTGTTATCGTACAACGCCAAATTATGGAACCGAAAATTCTATCATCTAGTATTGGATTAGACCCTTTAGCTACTTTAGTTGCTTTGTTTGTCGGCTTTAAATTAATTGGTTTTCTTGGATTAATTGTCGGGCCTATCTTACTAGTTATTATTCGTACGCTCTATTCAGCCGGCATATTTCACGATATCAAAAACTTTATTATGGCAAAATAAAAGTGTGCTTCATGAGAACAGTTCTCTCATTGACAGCACACTCTTTTTTAATGAACGCTATAATTTTCATTATTAACGAATAATTGTAAAACGGCTACGGTTTTGAAATAGTCGTTGAAACAGCTTCATAACAGTTGGCTTGATAAATTTTCTTGTTGTCGGAATAAGTAATAAAAAACCCGTTGTATCGGTAAAGAAGCCTGGCGTCAATAATAAAAGTCCACCAATTAAAATACAAAGTCCATCTACAATTGCATCGCCAGGAACTTGTCCAGAATTCATTTGCTGACTTGCTCTCTGTAAGGTCTTTACACCTTGCTTCTTTGCTAAATAAGCCCCTAATATTCCTGTTGCTAAAATTAAGAAAAACGTTGGTAAAATACCAATTTTTGAACTTACTGTTAGCAATAACGTAATTTCGATAGCAGGAATAATAATTAAAATTGGAACGAGAAATTTCACCGTCAACTCTCCTTCTATCTGACTATAGAAAAAGAGAAGGTAAAAAACCTTCTCCTTTATAAATTATTTATGACTTACAGAACGCTTGCATGCCCGTTATATACAACGCCACGAGCTGAATCCACTGTAATATCTTGTCCATCTTGGAACGTTGCTGTTGCGCCTTCTACGCCTACAATGACAGGAATGCTTAAGCTTAGTCCTACAACAGCTGCATGGCTTGTTAAGCCACCTTCTTCTGTGATTAATGCACTTGCTTTTTCAACTGCACTAATCATGTCGCGGTCTGTACTGTTTGTAACTAAAATTGCACCTTCTGTCATCTTTTCATTTGCTTCAGCTGCGCTTTTCGCTACAACTACTTGGCCAACTGCTGACTTACGTCCGATTCCTTGACCCTTTGCTAGCACATCTCCTACAACTTGTACTTTCATTAGGTTTGTAGCACCAGATTCTCCAACAGGTACACCAGCTGTAATAACAACTAGATCACCATGTGATACAATACCCGTTTTCACAGCGTCGTTTACAGCATGCTCTAACATGTCATCAATATTTGTGCAACGCTCACCTACAACTGGTGTAACGCCCCATACTAAAGCTAAGCGACGAGCTACTGAATCGTTTGCTGCTACCGCTACGATTGGAGATTGCGGACGATATTTTGAAACGATTTTTGCCGTATATCCACTTTCAGTTGGAGCAACGATTGCACTTGCATTTAGGTTAAGTGCAGTATGCCCTACAGATTGACCAATTGAATCTGTAATTGATGTACCAACTTGCTTACTACGTTGTTGTAGAATTTCACGGTAGTTAAGTGCTTGTTCTGCACGTGATGCAATCGAATGCATTGTTTGAACAGCTTCAATTGGATAAGAACCAGCAGCAGTTTCACCTGATAGCATAATTGCATCTGTACCATCAAAGATTGCGTTCGCTACGTCACTTGCCTCTGCACGAGTTGGACGTGGATTACGTTGCATAGAATCAAGCATTTGTGTTGCAGTGATAACAGGTTTACCAAGCTCATTACATTTTCTGATTAAATCTTTTTGTACTAATGGTACTTCTTCAGCAGGAATTTCTACTCCTAAGTCACCACGAGCAACCATTAAACCATCAGACACCTCAAGAATTTCGTCGATGTTATCGACACCTTCTTGGTTCTCAATTTTTGAAATGATTTGAATGTGTGTAGCATTATGTTTTTCTAATAGCTCACGAATTTCTAATACATCTGACGCACGACGAACGAAAGAGGCAGCAATGAAGTCAAGACCTTGCTCGATTCCAAACACAATGTCGTTTGCGTCTTTTTCTGTGATACCTGGTAAGTTTACACTTACGTTTGGTACGTTAACACCTTTTTTATTTTTCAAAGTACCTGGGTTCAATACTTTTGTTTTGATTTCACCAGCAGCTTTATTAACTTCTAATACTTCAAGTCCAATTAAACCATCATCTAAAAGAATTTTAGAACCTGGGTGTACATCGTCGACTAGACCAGGATACGTAACTGAGAATTTTTCAGTTGTCCCTACTACTTCTTTCATAGACACGATGATCTCAGAACCTTCTTCTAAATCGATTGCACCATTTTCCATTGTATTTGTACGGATTTCAGGACCTTTTGTATCAAGTAAGATTCCAATTGTTTTTCCTGTCTTTTGAGCTGCTTCACGAATGTTAACAATACGTGCACCGTGCTCTTCGAAATCACCATGTGAAAAGTTTAAACGACAAACATTTAAACCAGAGTTAAATAGTTCAACTAACTTTTCTACACTCTCACTTGCTGGACCAATAGTACCTACAATTTTTGTTTTACGCATTCTATCTTCCTCCTATATAGTGGTATAACCAAGCTTCTCAATTAATACAAACTTTGCACTCAAAGTCACTGGCCTAATTACTTTTCACTTTAAACTCTAACAGCAATATGTAGTTTAGTCAGGCAATGATATGCTCACTGAAACCAAAGAAAAAACTATTATGTAAGCAGTAAATAGACTATCACAACACATGATGTATTGTATACTCATAGCATAATTTTTACGCTTAACGAGTTGATTTTTCATTACAATTAACTTGGTTTATCTAATGATTTTACTATTCCCGTCTATTTGACAAGCATGCCTATAAAATTGGTTTTAGGCATTACAATAAAAGAAGCGAGTTGCTTTCCCTATAACAATGTCTTTTAAATCCATTGAAGGAAAATGCAGGCTTCTTCTTAAGAATCCTATAGGGTTTTGCTGTCTATAAAATACCATGAAGAACTATGAAACACAATAGAGAAGAGCTATTGTAGAAACGAGAAAATGCACCCCCTATCAAAATAGAGGATGCTTTATTGTTTATTTTACACCGATGGCATCGGTTTCAGCTGAAAATTGTCCAATTTTTTTGTATTTTTCATAACGCTCTTCAACTAATTGCTCTTTTGTGAGTTTTGTTAATTCTTGTAAAGAGCTACGAATCGCCGCTTCCATGTAACTTGCTTGTTCATCAATATTACGATGAGCTCCACCTTTAACCTCTTCCACAACCTCATCCACAATACCTAGTTCTTTTAAATCAGGCGCGGTAATTTTCATTGTTTCTGCTGCTTGCTTAGCAAGCGTTGCATCTTTCCATAATAACGCAGCAGCACCTTCTGGAGATATAACTGAGTACGTGGAGTTTTCAAGCATATGAAGATGGTTTCCTACACCAAGTCCTAATGCTCCTCCGCTTCCTCCTTCTCCAATAACAATACAAACGATAGGTACAGTTAAGCCAGCCATTTCAAAAAGATTTTTTGCGATGGCTTCGCTTTGTCCTCTTTCTTCCGCTGCTTTTCCTGGGTAAGCACCTTTTGTATCAATAAAGCAAATAATTGGTCTGTTAAACTTTTCAGCCTGCTTCATTAAACGTAACGCTTTACGATAGCCCTCAGGATGTGGCATTCCAAAATTGCGACGGATATTCTCTTTCGTATCTTTACCGCGCTGATGTCCAATGACCGTAACAGGTACACCTTGAAACTTCGCAATGCCTCCCACGATAGCTTCATCATCACCGTAATAACGATCACCATGGCACTCTAAAAAATTAGTAAACAATCTTGAGATATAATCAAGCGTAGTTGGACGTTCAGGATGACGCGCAATCTGTACACGATTCCATGGGCTTAAGTGATTATAAATATCTTTTTCTACTTTTTCCAAACGCTTTTCTAGCTTTTCAATCTCTGTTGATAAATCAACATCCGTGTTTGTTGCAAACTCTTTTAACTCTGCAATTTTATTACGCAACTCCACAATTGGGCGTTCAAATTCTAATTCACTTACCACTGTACGTCACCTCCTACATGAATGTCTAAAATATTTGTGAGCGTTTCTTTTAAGTTATGACGCGCCACAACCGCATCTAATTGTCCGTGTTTTAATAAAAATTCTGCTGTTTGGAAGTCCTCTGGTAATTCTTCTCGAATCGTTTGCTCAATAATTCTTCGACCTGCAAAACCGATTAAAGCACCGGGCTCTGCTAAGTTGTAATCTCCTAGCGAAGCAAAACTAGCAGATACGCCTCCGGTTGTAGGGTGCGTCATAATTGAAATAATGAGTCCACCTTTATCACTATACATTTTTAACGCTGAGCTTGTCTTAGCCATTTGCATTAAACTTAAGATACCTTCTTGCATTCTAGCTCCACCTGATGCTGTAAAAATAAGAAACGGTACGCCTAAATCTTTTGCTTTTTCGATAGCTCTTGTAATTTTTTCACCTACAACAGACCCCATGCTTCCCATTCTAAAATGTGAATCCATAACAGCGACGACTACTTTTAAACCATTAATGTCGCCTTCACCCGTTACGATAGCCTCACTAAGCCCTGTTTTTTCACGATCTTTCTCTAATTTTTCAACGTAATCGGGAAATTCTAGAGGGTTTTGAGAGCGCATTGTACGATCATATTCAATAAATGTGCCTTCATCAATTAAGCTACTAATTCTTTCTTGAGCAGTCATTTGATGATGATGCCCACAGTTTAAGCACACTTTTAGATTTTTATTAAGTTCTTTCGTGTACATGATTTTTTTGCATTTTTTACATTTTGTCATAATTCCTTCAGGTACATCTTGTTTTAGGTGTTCTGATGGAACTGAAGCATACTTTCTCTTCTTTGTATTCTTTGTATTCTTTGTATTCTTTGTATTTTTAGTAAATAGATCTCTTAACAAAGTGTAACCTCCTTTTGATTCTTTTATCTAAAAGAATCCGTCTTCGTATCCTTTGCTTACCATATAATAAGCATCAGTCTGAAACCAATAGAGCGTTTATCACCTATTATTCAAAAATAGGTTACACAATCGGTGAAAACAGACCATGAAGTATGAATCGACTCATAATTCTTCATTTTGTGTACTAGTTGATATTTACTTTACAAGAAAAGTTGTACATTTTGTGTAGAAACATGCAACGTGCTATTCGACATTTTTTGAATCATCAAAAGGATGATACCACCCCTTGTGAATCGTAAAAACATCATGCTCGTTTCCATGTTTAATAGCATGAATTAATAACGCGATTTGGGCTTGATTTTGCATCGTTGTTGACTGTTGAAATGTATAGTAAAAGTTACTAACAATTAACCAAATTCGCTGTAACAATCGATTAGTTTGAAGCCGAAATAGCTGCTCAAATAGATGCTTAATTGTTAGGGTTTTGTTATCTAGCTGATCAACAATACTTTTATTATTTTGTAGTATGGATTCTAAGCATGCTTTTTCTAACATATATTTTGTTTCGATTAAGTCTTCTTTTGGCTTGTTATCATGTAAGAGAAACGTTGCTAAAATGTCGATAAGCTGATGATCGCCTACTTCTTTAATAAACGTGCCTTCGCCCCTTCGTGTTTCGATAAGGCCTAGCAACTCCAATGCGCGAAGTGCTTCACGCACAGAAGAGCGACCGGCATTTAGTCGCTCTGCTAACTCTCGCTCTGACGGAATTTTATCTCCTGTTTGCAGCTGATTAGACTGCATCAATTGCCGAATTTGCTTTAAGATTTCTACATAAACTTTTGAACGTTCATTCATCAACCTATTTTTTCACTCACCTTATCCGCTTAGTATCCACACATTTTTTTCGCTATCTTACTTTATTCAATGATAGCCAAACGCTGCGTTTTTAATGCAATATCATCTGGATCAACCTGTAACCTTGCAACACCTGTTTCCATCGCTGCCTTCGCCACAGCAGCTGCTACTGCTGGTGCAACTCTAGGATCAAATGGTGCTGGAATAACATAATCTTCATGTAAATCTTCTGATGAGATAAGACTTGCAATTGCTTCTACCGCAGCAATTTTCATCTGCTCATTAATATGAGTAGCTCGTACATCTAGGGCACCGCGAAATATACCAGGAAACGCCAGTACGTTATTCACCTGGTTAGGAAAATCAGATCTTCCTGTCCCAATTACCTTGACACCTGCACTCTTTGCATCGTCCGGCATAATTTCAGGCATTGGATTGGCCATTGCAAAAACAATCGGATCCTCATTCATTTTGTGAATCATCTCTTTTGTTAGAGCCCCTTCGACAGATACACCAATAAACACATCTGCGTCAGCAAGTGCATCTTCTAAAGTGCCCGTTACTTTTTGACGATTGGTATAAGCGGCTACCTCGTCTTTTATTTTATTCATTCCAAACGATCTACCTTCATAAACTGGACCTTTTGAGTCACACATAATAATGTCGCGCACGCCGTAGCGATGCAATAATTTAATGATGGCAATCCCCGCGGCTCCAGCACCGTTGGCTACTACCTTCACTTCTGACATCTTCTTATTTGCTAACTTCAGTGCATTTACCAAGCCAGCTACCGTTACAATTGCAGTTCCGTGCTGATCGTCATGAAAAATAGGAATATTGGTTTCTTTTTTTAAGCGTTCCTCAATTTCAAAACAATTTGGTGCCGCAATATCCTCTAGGTTTACTCCACCGAATGTTGGTTCTAATAGCTTTACTGTCTCTACAATCTGGTCAATATCTGTGGTCTTTAAGCAGATAGGAAACGCATCGACTCCGGCAAAGCTTTTAAATAATACTGCTTTACCTTCCATTACGGGTAAAGCTGCTTCCGGACCAATATTTCCTAATCCTAAAACCGCAGTTCCGTCAGATACCACTGCGACCATATTCCCTTTCATTGTATACTCATACACATTATTCACATCATCATAAATTTCTTTACAAGGTTCAGCTACTCCAGGTGAATAAGCTAGGCTTAAGTCCTGAGCATTTCGAACAGGGATTTTCGATTTAGATTCTAACTTTCCTTTATTGATACGGTGCATATGCAGTGCTTCTTCGCGTAAAGACATGAGCTCACTCCTCATTCGATATAAGTATACATATAGCTATTAAAATAGAAACGATGCAGTTAAGCGTTAAGTGCTCAATTTTATTGCATCTAAGTAAATGTAAAATTAAGTAACAGTGGTCAGACCACTTTTTTTTTAACTTCTTTACAATATAACATCATCTACAATCTGTAAAGACTATAGCGTTTTTACAGCGACATTTTCATCTCCTAATAGGTCTTTAAACTGTGTAACGATATCACTTTCTAGTGAAATAAAATAGTCCGACGGTAAGCGTAATAATCGCTTCTCTAACTCATAGTACACCAGAACTGGTACATTTCCTTTAGCACTGTTAATTTTTTTATAAATACTACGAATTACTTTATCACTTTGAGCTGATGACTTTATCCTTAAATATACTTCTTGTTTCGGTAGCTCTTCTTCAAGTTCCTTTGCTAAATAAACTTCTTGTGCAACAATTTGTTGTTTATTTGTTCGAATATCCACCTTGCCTTTAATCAATACAATTTGTCCAATACTTAACAGCTGTTTGTATTTTTCGTAGCTTCTCGGAAACACTACTGCATCCGCATCGCCTGTTTCATCACCAATTGCAATAAAGGCCATTTGTTCACCTTGTTTGGTACGAATGACGCGTTCACTTGAGATAAGCCCAATAACTGAAACTTGTGTACCACTTTTACAGTTTGCAATATCGCATAGTGAGATTGTAGAATGAGCTTCCATTAACCTTTCATGCTGAGAAGTTGGATGATTTGATAAATAGAAGCCTACTGCTTCTCTTTCACGTTCTAGGATTTCTTGTTCGCTGAATTCATCTACTATAATGTACTTTGGCTTGAGGGAAAACTCCATGCCAAAATCATCTTGTGGATCAACCAGCTGTGCGTGCTCGAATGCCACGTCTATCGTTTCAATAAGAGTGGCGCGGTTTTCACCAAACTCGTCGAAACAACCAGCGTTAATCAGCATTTCAAGAATTTTTTTATTTACAACCTTCGTCGATACGCGCATACAAAAGTCAAATAGATCCTCAAATGGTTTATTCTTTCTCTCATTAAGTACCTCTTGAACCACTGTTCCACCTACATATTTAATTGCTCCTAAGCTAAAGCGAATCTGTTTCTTTTCTACATTGAAAGCAAACGCGCTTCGATTGATAGATGGCGGTAAAAGAGCAATCTTTCTTTTTCTCATTTCTTGAATATATTGCTCACTTTTTGATTGATTTCCAATCGCACTGGTTAATAAAACTGCAAAAAATTGAAGAGGGTAATGTGCTTTTAAATAGGCCAAGTAATAAGTAATAAAGCTATATGCAACGGCATGACTTCTGTTAAATCCATAGTTAGCAAACTTAACAATTAAATTATAAACTTGGTCTGAGACTTCTTCGCTATACCCCTGCAGTTTACTTCCTTCAACAAAATGCTTTCTCTCTTTCTGGAGCGTCGTACTTTCTTTTTTACTGACGGCGCGCCTTAAAAGGTCAGCTTCACCTAGTGAGAATCCTGCCATTTGCGAAGCAATTTGCATAATTTGCTCTTGATAAACAATAACTCCATACGTGGTTTGTAAAATTGGTCTTAGTACATCATGAACATACGTAACCCTTTCTAAGCCGTGCTTTCTTTTAATATACGTTGGAATATGTTCCATCGGTCCAGGACGATACAAAGCATTGACTGCTACAATATCTTCTAGTTCCGTTGGTTGTAACTTTTTTAATACTTTACGCATGCCGTCTGATTCTAGCTGAAAGATTCCAGTTGTATCACCACTTGCTAAAAGCTGAAACGTCTTAGCATCTTGCATAGGGATATCTGATAGTTTCTGCTTTTTCCCTGTATCTCGCTCCACTTTTGCAAGAATATAATCAATTAACGTTAAGTTACGAAGACCTAGAAAGTCCATTTTAAGTAAGCCGATATCCTGCAGTGCTTCCATTGGATACTGAGTGAGGTACACATTATGCTGACCATCTTGAATAGGCGTATACGATGTCAACGGTTTGTCGCTAATAACAACGCCTGCAGCGTGAGTAGACGTATGTCTCGGAAGCCCCTCTACTTGCATCGCTAATTGTAAAAGCTTTTGTCTAGTCGGCGTAGTTTGAATATACTCACGGAAAGGCTTAGATTGTACAACCGCTTGTTGTAGCATGACTCCTGGCTTAGATGGTAACAGTTTTGAAATAATGGACAGTTCTTCTTTATCTATTCCTATAACTTTTCCAACATCTCGAATGGCAGCTTTAGCAGCCAATGTTCCAAACGTGATAATTTGAGCCACATGAATTTGACCATATTTTTCAGCAACATATTGAATAACTTGGTCACGCTTATTATCTGGAAAATCAATATCAATATCGGGCATTGAGATTCGTTCAGGATTTAGAAACCGCTCGAATAATAAATGATGCTTAATTGGATCAACATTGGTAATTTCTAACGTATAAGCAACTAAAGAACCTGCTGCTGAACCACGTCCCGGACCTGTAATAATTCCATTTTGATGCGCATACTGCATAAAATCCCACACAATTAGAAAGTAATTGCTAAACTTCATCTCTTGAATAACACTAAGTTCATAATCTAGTCGTGCTGCATATTCAGGGGGTACTGTGCCTAAACGCTTCTTCAACCCTGCTTGACACTGCTTCTGTAAATAGCTATCCGCCGTATCTTCACTATTTGGGATTGGATAGGATGGAATCATCATTTTACCAAGTGAAAGCTCCAGGTTACACCGTTCGGCTACACAATTTGTTTCATAGACAGCGGAAAGAACATCTGTATACAGGCTCTCCATTTGAGACTGTGTTTTAAAGTAGTATTCTTTCTTATCCGAATCCTCTTCTATCAGACTTTGAAGCATACTACCCTCACCTATAGCAGTTAGGCATTCATAGGCCTCATAATCTTCTTGAACAAGGTATTTCACGTCATTAGTAGCTAGTAACTTCACATTCAATTCTTTAGCTAAGTTACGAAGCTCCTCGTTTACAGCCTGCTCTTGATTTCCGTGACGTTGAAGAGACACATAAAAGCTTTCTTCTCCGTATATGTGTTTAAAGAATGCCATCGTTTGTCTCGCTTCATCTAGCTTATTATCTAAAACAAGTGATTCAATTTCTCCTGATAATCCAGGCGTAAAAGCAATTATGCCTTCTTTATAATGAGGGAGCCACTTTTTTTTCACACCGTTCTTTTCTTTTGTTTGAACAAGACTGCTCAACTTCACTAGATTTTCATAACCCTTCTCATTCTGAGCAAGTAAAACAAGCGGATAAGAAAACGATTCATCTTCTTGCTTTAGCACATGTAAAGTCAAACCGATGATTGGCTTTATACCGGCTTTTTTGCACTCTTTATAAAAAGGGATAGCTCCGTACATCACGTTTTCATCCGTTAGAGCAACAGCTTTATAATCTAATGCTTTTGCACGTTCGACTAGCTGCGTAATTCGAACTGTACTATTTAAGATGCTATATGCACTTTTTAATTGTAGATGAACAAAAGGCACGAGTCTTCCCACCTTCTTTTTATGTATTTATATCCATTATAAATTTTGTTGTTCTTCCATACAAATCACATAACTTGTTTTGTTTGTCCATATACATGAATTACAGCAGAAATGATAGAAAATGTATAAAAGGAGGGAAAAGATGAAAGAGCCCTTTATGTCATTGTTTATTTGGAGCTACTTCACTTCATTAGGTATTATTCTTGGCGGTGCTTTAATTGGTTCGTTTGCAGGATTTTTAATTGGTAAATCTCCATTTCATATCATGTATACTTTAAGTAACAGTTTAAAAATCTGGGCAATTGTGGGAGCAATTGGAGGCACCTTTGATACGTTCTATAGTTTTGAACGTGGCTTATTTGAAGGTGCTACTAAAGATGTTGTAAAACAAATCTTGTTAATACTTTCAGCGATGGGTGGTGCTCAAACAGGGGCACTAATTATTAAATGGTTAACTCAAGAGAGCTTAGGTTTATGAGAGTCCCAAACAAACGTCTATATAAGCGGTCAGATTTAGAACGTTTTTTCGCTGGATTAGTTATCGGTGCCATTGTTAGCTGGGGCGTTTTTTTAATTATTTATGGTGAGCTACAGCATGAACAAACAAAATCATTAGTGCAGCTTGAACAGCAGCTAGAAAGAGCAGAAAAAAACAGCCTAATTTGGCAAGAAGATGTACGAGAATTAAATAAAAAAATGAAAAAAAACATTTTAATTCAAGAAGTAAAAGTAAATTTAACAAATACGAAGCAATATAAATTAGGCTCTCTCACTTCTTACCATCTTCAAGCTAGCGTTGAAGAGGAAGCATTGCATTTAATTGCTCAAGATATTGAGAGTGCGTATGACGCACGAAACGTATTAAAAAAAGCAATCGAAAATAAAAAATATGAATTCGATAAAATGATTTATGAAGTCGAAGTGCATCAAATTTACTTTTACACCACTTTGTCAATTGAAATTCGCATAAAGAAAGTAGAAAAAGTTATGTAAAACAGGCGTACTAAGAGAATGTACGCCTGCTTAAACATTTACTGAAATAGTGCTTCTAAATCTTGCAGCAGTGGCTGAACCTCATCCCAAGAATAAATGGAAGCACCAGCTGCAAGTGGATGACCTCCTCCTTTATACTTACGAGCAATTGTGTTGATAACCGGCCCTTTTGATCTTAACCTTACTCGAATTTGATCTTCTTCTTCCACAAAGAATACCCATACCTTTATACCTTCAATATGCCCTAACGAACTAACTAGCTGTGATGCATCTGCTGGTGTTACATTATACTTTTCAAGAATTTCTTTTGGTATTCTCATATATCCAACTCCCGACTCCGATAGGGAGAAGTTTTGCAGTACGTAGCCGTGCAAATGTGCTACGTTTTCTTTTGTTTTATACATCTCATCATAAACATTTTTGAACTCAAAATCATATTGAATCAAATCGCTTGCATAGCGGAAAGTCTTAGGCTTTGTGCTTGGAAATAAAAAGCGCCCCGTATCTCCTACGATTCCACTAAAGATTAATTTGGCACCGCGATCATTTAACATAAGTCCATCCTCTTTACCATGAAGGAAAAATTCATAGATCATTTCGCTTGTTGAACATGCTTCTGTATCCACCCATAGTAAATCTCCGTACTTGTCTTCATTCGGGTGGTGATCAATTTTAATTAACATTTTCCCTTTTGCATATCGCTGATCACAGATTCGTTCTTGATTGGCTGTATCACATACAATAACGAGTGCATTTTCATACAAATCATCAGCAACATCATCCATTTGATATAAAAACTTAAGAGATTCCGCTTCTTTTCCTGTTACGTAAATATTTTTTTCCGGAAAAGATGTTTTTAAAAGCTCTGCTAACCCACATTGAGAACCATATGCGTCAGGATCTGGTCTTACATGACGGTGAATAATAATTGTATCGAAACTTTTAATTGCATCTAAAATTTGTGTTTTCATCTAGCAGCACTCCCATCGATAAATTAGCAAACTATTTATGTACCAAACCTAATAGCTAGTTCTATTAAATCATAGATAGCTAGAAGTTTAAAAGCAGAATTAATTAATACTAGAATTTTCTGGCATCTATCGATAGAATAAGAATAAGTAGTCTGTTACATACAGCTTAAAGAAAACGCATTCAGGGCTATGAAGCCGAAATTTTTTAGATATTTTACCACCGATAAGTCATTATCTTTAAAAGGAGCTGAATGAATTAATGCCTATTCTCGCCATTTTAATTGTCATTTCATTTGTCTTTTATTTCTATTTAAAAGTTAAGTATGTCCGCTCCAAACGTCCTATTGAGCGCAAATGGATTTCTGCAAAATCGAGCATTTCACTCGGAGCTTTTGTACTTTTTTTTGGAATTAACCAGTGGTTTATTTATGCAACTACAACGTCTCTCATTATCGGTATCATCTTTGCTTTATTTGGTCTCGGAAGTATTATTACAGGTATTCGCGCATATAAGTATTATCTTCCTCTTGCTACAAAAGAAGCTCAAACGTCTTCATGAAAAAAGTGTGCACTGAATGAGTGCACACTTTTTTCATACACGTTCTAAGAGCTGTGCCATCAGCATTGCTTTACCAACAACGACGCCCTCATTGTATACTTCAACATCTACCTTTCCAAACTTTCGTCCCAACTCTAATACTTTTGGTCGAATTTCAACAATGCTGTCAATTTGTACAGGTTTAATGAAATAGATGGTAATATTCTCAATAACTAAGTCACCTTTTTTAAATGAACGAAGTGCTCGATTTGCCGCTTCTGTTACAATCGTTGTAAATACCCCGTACGAAATAGTTCCCATATAGTTTGTCATTTGCGGTGTCACTTCACAACGATAGAATGGTTCCGCTTTTGTATCTTTTACATCGATGAATTGATTAGTGACAATATCATCAATTGTTTCACCAACCTGAGGCTGTCTTTGAATCATCTGAAGTGCTTTTAAGACATCTTGTCGACTGATAATTCCTTCTAAATGGTGAGAATCATCAACTACAGGTAGAACTTCAATACCTTCCCAAACCATCATATGAGCAGAAGATGCCACCGACGTTTTGCCATGTACCGTCATTGGATTTTTGGTCATTACCTTCTCAATAGGGGTTTGCACATCATAACCAATGACATCTTTAGAAGTCACCATCCCGTGAACTTTCATCTGATCATCCACTACCGGAAAACGACTGTGATGCGTTTTTGTGTTAAGATTATGCCACGTGGCAATTGTATCATTAAGCTTTAGACTAACAGCTTCTTCAGCTGGCGTTAAGATATCTTCAACCAGTACAATTTCCTTTTTAATTAGTTGGTCGTAGATGGCACGGTTAATCATGGTTGCAACAGTAAACGTATCATAACTTGTAGAAATAATCGGAAGTTTCAAGTCATCTGCGAGCTTTTTCACCCACTCTTCCGTATCAAATCCTCCTGTAATTAAAACAGCTGCTCCGGCTTCTAAAGCTAGTTCATGTGCATTTACTCGGTTTCCAACAATTAAAAGGTTGCCTGCTTCTGTATATCTCATCATGGCATCCAGCTTCATTGCCCCTATAACAAATTTGTTAAGCGTTTTATATAACCCTTCTCGTCCGCCTAACACTTGTCCATCTACAATATTTACAACTTCGGCAAACGTAAGTTTTTCAATATTTTCTTTTTTCTTACGCTCAATTCGAATGGTCCCAACACGCTCTATTGTAGAAACGTACCCTTTATTTTCTGCATCTTTAATAGCTCGATAAGCAGTACCTTCGCTTACCGTCAGCTCTTTTGCAATCTGCCTGACTGATATTTTCTCACCAATTGGTAACGAGTCAATATAGTGTAGTATCTGTTCATGTTTTGTCGCCAAATGTACTTCACCCTTCTAAAGCACCGGACGTACTCGGCGCTTTACTCTTTTCTTTTTATTATAAAGGTGGAAGGAGCGGGATTCAATCTCATCCTCTTTGACGAGTTGGCTTGCGAAGTTTTTGTTGCAAAAGCTTTTTTTGCTCTTCTTTTTTCGCGTATAAAAGTGCTGATACATTACCACCTACAACTAGCAGTGCTAACCCTAACCAAGCAAGGCTAAAAATCCCTTGAAGACTATCTATGCTTATGACAATATAGGGCTTTACATAATAAAGCATAAGGCCACACAGCAACAAATATAAAAGCGCTCTATTTCGCTTTAACACCAATACATTCCCCCTTTTTTATTTACATAGTATGCTTGTACACCCAAAAAAAGACGATGCACATTAAAATTGCACCGTCTTGCTTTTTCTCTTATAACTCTAAACCTTCTCCAGGATTTAAAACTTTTCCTTCAATTCCTTTTAAGGATTGAACGAACTCATGAGGATCTTGTTTAATAACAGGGAATGTATTGTAATGGATTGGAACGACTAGTTTGGCATTAATCCATGAAGCTGCAACTGCTGCATCCTCTGGCCCCATTGTAAAGTTATCGCCAATCGGCAAAAACGCTACATCTGGATGGTAATCGCTTAATAACTTCATATCGGAATAAAGGGCCGTGTCGCCCGCATGATAAATAGTTTTTCCTTCAATTGTTAGTAATAAACCGGCTGGCATACCCGTGTAAACAATTTGCTTGTTGTCTTCTTCCGTATAGCTTGATCCATGGAAAGCTTGTGTAAGTTTAACTTTACCGAATTCAAACGTATAAGCTCCGCCAATGCTCATTGGATGAACGTTTAAACCTTTCCAACCTAAATATGTAGCGAGTTCAGCAATAGCAATTACTTGCGCATTTGTTCGTTTGGCAATAGCAACTGTATCTCCTACGTGATCATTATGACCGTGGGTTAGTAAGATATAGTCTGCCTGTACATCGTCTGCATTTAAATCCGTTTGACCATTCCCAGTAATGAATGGGTCAATTAAAATCGTTTTCCCTTGCGTTTCAATTTTCACAACCGAATGTCCATGATACGAAATGTGCATAATAACCTCTCCTTTGTCATTATCACTAATTAACTAGTTCATACCCTTTCTATACTACTTTAAACAGAAAGGGTACGTTCTTTTTATTATAAATCGGTTATGCTTGCTCTAACAATGTTGTAGCATCAGAGTATGTTAATCCATGTGCATCAGCTACCGCTGCATATGTTACAAAGCCGTTTAATGTATTAATTCCTTGAAGTAACGGCGGATTTTTCAAACATGCTTTTTTATATCCTAGGGTTGCAATTTGAAGTGCATAAGGAACAGTCACGTTCGTTAAAGCCATGGTTGAAGTACGAGGAACAGCTCCAGGCATATTAGCTACCGCATAATGTAAAACACCGTGCTTTTCATACGTTGGGTTATCATGTGTCGTAATACGATCTGTTGTTTCAAAAATTCCACCTTGGTCAATAGCAATGTCTACGACAACTGAGCCAGGAGACATTGTTTTAATCATGGAAGTTGTAACTAATTTTGGAGCTTTGGCACCTGGAATTAATACTGCTCCAATTACTAAATCTGAATCCTTCACAGATTCTGCAATGTTATAGTGATTTGACATTAATGTTGTAATTTCCTTGCCAAATAAGTCGTCTAGTTGTCGAAGTCGCTCTGCGCTTAAATCAATAATGGTTACATTTGCTCCTAGACCAACAGCAATTTTCGCAGCATTTGTTCCCGCAACTCCGCCACCAATGATTGTCACTTTTCCTCGTTGAACACCGGGCACACCACTTAGTAACACTCCTTTGCCACCTTTTGTTTTTTCTAAAAATTGTGCGCCAATCTGCGAAGACATCCTTCCAGCTACTTCACTCATTGGTGTCAAAAGAGGAAGCGTACGATTCGGTAGCTGCACAGTTTCATAGGCAATACCTACTACTTTCTTTTCAATCAATGCTTTTGTTAATGCTTCTTCAGCAGCAAGGTGCAAATACGTAAATAAAATTAACCCTTCACGAAAATAATTGTACTCTTCTTGCAATGGTTCTTTTACTTTCATAACCATTTCTGCACTCCACGCATCGTGAGCTGTTTCAACAATGGTTGCTCCAGCTTCTACATACTGTTCATTCGTAAATCCAGACCCTTCACCGGCATTTTTTTCAACCCATACCTCATGACCGGCATTTGTAAATGCCGTCACGCCAGCTGGTGTAATAGCAACGCGATTCTCATTGTTTTTAATTTCTTTTGGAACACCTATTTTCACGATTGTCACTCCTTAATTCATTGTTTATTTATCATATGAATGATATGTAAAATAAGCTCCCCACCTTATGCTTATAAAGTGGGGAGTTTTTGCCTTACCTATAGTTTATCCATCTTTTTATTCATATAGTTCGTTGTCACTTTTATCTTCAACATTTTCAAATGTTGAAGCCATGTGACCATCTCCTACTACACCACTTGAGTAGGAGTCCATTAATTGTTGAAACGTTTTTTTTTCTCCTTCATGATCATATTCATAAACGTGCTGAGGTTTCTTTTTTTCTTTCATTGTTAATCTCTCCTTAGCTAACATGTTGTTTTATTCCCCACTATTTTTCTTCTAACTTGTTGGAGTTATGCACGACGTAGATGGGATTGTAACTCTATATGCTTTTACAAAAAATATGCATAAAAAATACGCACTTCAGTAAGTGCGTATTTTTTATGCATTAATTTCTTGTTTTAAATCCTCTTTAACCTTTAAGATTGCTTGTCTTACCTGGTCGAAACCTGTACCACCCGCACTATTACGGCGGTTAACCGCAGTTTTTGGGTCAAGTACATGATAGATATCTTCCTCAAACAAATTGCTTGCGGCTTGGTAGTTTTCTAATGGTAAATCCATTAAATAAATCCCTTGCTGAATGCATTCTAGAACAAGCTTGCCTACAACTTCATGAGCTTGACGGAACGGCATCCCTTTTGAAGCGAGGTAGTCTGCTAATTCTGTTGCATTAGAAAAATCTTTTTTGGTTGATGATTCCATAACGTCTGTTTTAACAGTCATAGTTTCAATCATTCCAGCAAAGATTGTCAAGCAACCCTCAATCGTTGTAACTGTATCAAACATACCCTCTTTATCTTCTTGTAAATCTTTGTTGTATGTTAAAGGCGTACCTTTCAACACTGTTAATAAGCTAAACAGGTGTCCATAAACTCTTCCCGTTTTCCCACGAATCAGCTCAGCCATATCAGGGTTTTTCTTTTGTGGCATAATACTGCTTCCTGTGGCATACGTGTCATCCATTTCAATAAACTGGAATTCTTGACTCGACCATAAAATTAACTCTTCACAGAAACGAGATAAGTGCATCATCAAAATTGAGCTGTTGCTCAAAAATTCTAAAATAAAATCACGATCACTTACTGCATCCATACTGTTTTGATAGATATCTGCAAAGCCCAACAGCTCAGCGCTATAGTAACGGTCAATTGGGAATGTTGTACCAGCAAGCGCTCCTGCTCCTAGCGGAGAGATATCAATGCGTTTTAACGATTCTTCAAATCGCTCAGAATCACGCTTAAACATTGATACATATGCTAACAAGTGATGAGCAAACGATACAGGCTGCGCTCTTTGTAGATGAGTGTAGCCAGGAAAAATCGTTTCAACATGCTGATCAGCTTTTTCAACTAATACATGCTGTAAATGTTTTGTTAGCTGGATGATTTGCTGGACATGTTTCTTTAAATATAGATGCATGTCAGTTGCAACTTGATCGTTACGACTTCTACCTGTATGCAGTTTTCCACCTACAGGACCGATTTCATCAATTAAGAGCTTTTCTAGATTCAAATGAATATCTTCGTACTGAGCAGAAAACGTAAGCTCTTTATTTTTTGCTTTTTGAAGCAGGGTTTGTAACCCTGCTTTAATTTGATTCGCCTCTTCACTAGAAAGAATCTTGCACTTTTCTAACATAGATACATGAGCTAAACTACCTTCAATATCTTCTTCTACTAAATGTTGATCGAACGAAATGGATGCTCCAAATTCATCAATCCATTGTTCAGGACGTTTCGTAAAACGTCCTCCCCACAATTTGGTCATACTGTCGTCACCTTCTTAGTATTCACCATGCTGCTAACTTTTGTTGGAAGTCCCCATAAAGAGATAAATCCTACTGCTGCGTTATGGTCAAATTCATCTTCTTTTGTATACGTAGCAAGTTTTTCGTTATATAGAGAGTTTGGAGACTTACGCCCTTCCACAATCGCATGACCTTTAAACAGCTTCACACGTACTGTCCCGTTTACATATTGTTGCGTATCTTTTAAGAATGCTAGTAATGAATTTGTTAACGGTGAGAACCAAAGTCCTTCATAAATAACTTCTGTTAGTTTTTTCTCGATAATAGGTTTGAAGTGTGCTACTTCTTTTACAAGTGTTAAATCTTCTAACTCTTTATGAGCTTTAATAAGAGTCATCGCAGCTGGACACTCATATACTTCACGTGACTTAATTCCAACTAGACGATTTTCTACGTGGTCGATACGTCCAACTCCGTGCTTTCCAGCAATATCGTTCAGTTCAAGAATAAGCTGAGCTAACGTATACGATTGGCCATTTAATGAAACAGGTACGCCTTGAACAAATTCAATTTCAACCGTTTCAGGAGTATCCGGCGTATTTTCTAATGCAGCAGTTAAATCGTAAGCTTCTTCTGGTGGAGCAGCCCAAGGATCCTCAAGAACACCACATTCGTTACTTCTTCCCCATAGGTTTTGATCAATTGAAAACGGGCTGTCTAAGTTAACTGGAATTGGAATGTTATGCTGTTTCGCATACTCAATTTCTTCTTCACGAGACCATTTCCAATCACGTACTGGAGCAATAACTTCTAAATCTGGATTTAAGGCTTTAATTGACACTTCAAAACGAACTTGGTCATTTCCTTTTCCTGTACAACCATGCGCCACGGCTACTGCATTTTCTTGCTCAGCTACTTCAACAAGCTTCTTTGCAATTAGAGGTCTTGATAACGCAGATACCAATGGATATTTCCCCTCATATAATGTGTGAGCTTGCAAAGCTGCTAATGCATAAATATTTGCGTACTCTTCTTTTGCATCAATCACGTGTGATGCTACCGCTCCAACTGTAATAGCTTTTTCTTTAATAAAGTTTAAATCTTTTCCTTCACCAACATCTAAACAACACGCGACCACATCATAACCTTTTTCCTGTAACCATTTAATAGCAACTGAAGTATCTAAACCACCTGAATATGCAAGAACAATTTTCGGATTACTCATCAACATTTCCTCCTAATATATATAAATACATCTCAATAAATTTTTATTCATTTAATCTACTATTACTTTAACAACTTTATTAGTTTTTTTCAATACTTATTCATAAAAAAGTATATAAATTCACAAATAATCTTTCTGAAACCTTATTTTATGAGATAAATATGCTCTAACTGTAAAATAAAATTGCATATATAAAGTAATAAAACGCATGATTTTTCTCATTACTTCCTTTATCATAAACAGTATAAGTTTGTATTTTTAAATTGGAAAAAGCATTGGTGAAAAGATTTTAGATGCAAGTGAGGCGTTTATTTATGCAAAATATGTTCTTATATAATAAAAGGTTGGGTATCTCTATTCCTGTTTTAGAACATTCATGGAATGAATATACTCCAGCACTGCAAGACAAGATTTTAAGTCAGTGGGAAAAAAATAGAGGCTTAATTCCTGATCGGATTGCAGAAATCGAAAGGAAAATTAATAAAAAACAGGCAGCTCTAGAGGAAGAAGATAACTTTCAAAAGTCTTGTAAATTAAACGAAGAAATTGCTGAGTTGGCCTCTATTATTAATGATTTATGGATTTGGTATCGTACGGAACAAGATGTATCTGCTAAAACTCATTTGTAAACAAGGTCAAGACATAAGCGTTTCCGTTAATGATCTATCCGAACGGTTGAGATTCAACTCTCAACCGTTCGGTTTTTTGTTGGTGGAGATAATAAGTTAAAAAAGAGTGAAATGAAGAATAAGGCACGCAATTTGTAGAGGAGGTAGAGAAAAGCTTGAGGCGCCACAAAGCAGTGAGGAGGCTCAAGCTTTTCTGCAGCTCAATGGAATCAACATGTTTTTCTCCAACCTCACTCATTTCCAAACGCCATAATTTGTCTTTGAGAAGGAATTATGGCGTTATATCCCGGCCTCGTCATTTACTTTTTTCTATTAAAAGACGATATTGATAAAATCGCTTCGCATAATCTGTTACTTGCTTTGTAAATCTATAGTTCATTCCTCCACCGATTGCCATACCTAGTAACGGAATACGACCATATGCCTTTCGCTTTAAGATGATTATAAGTAGGCTCTTCCCAATCTGAGCAGCAGCTTTATAAACAAGCGCTTCAGTTACTACTTGATCTCTGCCTTCATAAAAATAAGGATCTACGCCATGTTGAATTTCTTCTGTCAATTCAAGCCAACCTGCTTTTTGCAATTCGGGCGGCAATAACGCTGAATGAAATACCTTTAACGTCATCATAAGTTCAAACGGTGTATGGATATTATAGCCATAGCTCATTGCTGCTTTTTGAATCGATTGTAAATTAATAAATAACAAAGCTGGAATATCTGTACCTACTAATAGAGTCTTTCCCGTACCGGATAAAGCGCCTTGTCCCAATGCATAAAGCCTTTGTTTGGCTAGCTGTTGGTCACAAATGTAAGATAGTTGATCAATCTGTAGTGATTGAAGTTCTGGTATATCTGTAATATCTGGTTGAAATACGCGCGCTGTATTAATAATTTGTTTCTCAGCTTGTATCTGAATATCTGTATTTTGAATAAAGGATGTAAAGTGAAACATAAAATCATCTGTTTTGGCTAAATATTCTTGTAGAATATGCTCAGGTACAAGACTAACGGCTTTATGCAGCCATTCATCATATGTAATTTCAATCTGACTTTGATCATATTCATCCAATGTTTGTTCCCACTCCTGAATTTCGTGTAACAACTGCTCTTCTCGATTGGTTAGGCTCATGCTTTCACTCCTTTAAAGCTAAGTAATAGAATTTGTTTCCATTATAACAAATGTTTAGAAAGACACCTATTTTCATAAAACAAAAAAAGCTAGCGAAAGACGCTAGCTTTTTTTATGCTATTAAATATTTGCTAAACGAACTACGTCGCGAGCAATCATTACTTCTTCGTTTGTCGGAATGACAATAACTTTTACTGGAGAGTGAGGATAGCTAATAAATGCTTCTTCTCCTTGAACATCATTTAATGCTGGGTCCCAATACACGCCCATAAATTCTAAACCACGAAGTACACGAGCACGTACAACATCACTGTTCT
This sequence comes from Bacillus sp. 1780r2a1, assembly GCA_024134725.1. Taxonomy (NCBI): domain Bacteria; kingdom Bacillati; phylum Bacillota; class Bacilli; order Caryophanales; family Bacillaceae; genus Bacillus; species Bacillus sp. 1780r2a1. Next base: position 3,704,220 of record CP099863.1, read on the forward strand.
CACCAATACCTGCAGTAAAGATAATTGCATCTACACCAGACATACGAGCTGCATAAGAACCAATGTACTTATGAATACGACCAGCAAATACTTCAAGAGCTGTTTCTGCACGATCGTTTCCTTCGCTACTTGCTTTAATTAAGTCACGTAAATCACTTGAGATACCAGATACACCAAGTAAGCCACTTTCTTTATTCAACACATTTAGTACTTCGTCTGCAGTTTTTCCTGTCTTCTCCATGATGAATGGAATTAACGCAGGGTCGATGTTACCAGAACGAGTTCCCATTGCTACACCAGCTAACGGCGTGAAGCCCATTGATGTATCAATTGATTTTCCACCTTCAATTGCCGCGATACTTGCACCGTTACCTAAGTGACAAGAAATTAAACGTAGTTGCTCAACTGGACGACCTAATAGTTCAGCCGCACGCTCTGATACATACTTATGTGATGTACCGTGGAAACCATACTTACGAACACCATAGTTTTCATAGTACTCATAAGGTAAGCTGTATAAGAATGATTTTTCAGGCATTGTTTGATGGAATGCCGTATCAAATACTGCAACTGCTGGAATATTTGGTAAGATTGCTTGGAATGCTTTAATACCAACAACGTTAGCTGGGTTATGAAGAGGTGCTAAATCTGATAGTGCTTCAATTTCAGCTAGTGTTTCATCTGTAATTAACACAGAGTCAGCAAATTTCTCTCCGCCGTGAACAACGCGGTGTCCAACACCTGTAATCTCATCATATGACTCAATAATTCCTTGGGATAAAAGCTTATCTACTAAGATTTGAACTGCTACAGAGTGATCTGGGATTTCTCTTACTTCTGTTTGTTTTTCACCATTTACTGAAATAGTGAAAACAGCGTCGTCTAAGCCGATACGCTCTACTAAACCTTTTGTTAAAACTGCTTCGCTTGGCATTTCAAACAGCTGGAACTTTAAAGATGAGCTACCAGCATTAATTGCGATAATTTTTGACATATACTAAAAACAGCTCCTTTTTATATACGTGCATTATGAACTTGACGAAAAAGTACAAAACGATATTCTCTACAATATTCTATGCATTTCGACACAAATTCTATCCTTATTCATTTAATCATTCACCACTATAGATTTCAAGGGCTATGCACGATTAAAAGCGCCACCATAAAAAAATCATTATTTTCTAAAAAGACAAATTATTTATTTAACTTAAACCATTCATTCATCTGATTCATAATATCGTTCATTCCTTGCTTATTGCTAAACTTAGGTAGGTTCACAAGAAGTGCATTCTCTGGTGGAGTTACTCCCTCACCTTTCTTTTGTAAAACCAGAATACTTTTTGCTGCTTCTTCCTGCTTAAACATTGATAGCGGAAGTTGAATGATTGCTTGTACAATCGCTTCTTCTTTAAGCAATGGCTGCAGAAGATGAGATTGCTCAGAGTCAAATAAATTATTTGGAATCAGCGTGACTACATATCCACCTGATTTAACGTGGTTTAAGCTTTTTTCAATAAACAAATGATGAGCATACGTATGCCCTTCTTCTGACTTTACTTTATATTGAGCAGCACCTTCATCATTTGGATAATAGCCTACTGGTAAATCACAAACCACAAGGTCAACAGGATCGATAAATAGTGGCTGTAAACTATCTTGGTGAAATAACTCTACACCGTGCTTTTGAAGGTTTGCATTTACATAGGTTAACTGAAGCAATAAATCGTCAATATCAACGCCATACACTTGTTCAATTGAATATGAATGCATATTTAAAATCGTGGTAATTAAATTACCAGCTCCTACTGCTGGATCTAGCACCGTATATTTTTCTTTACCTTGCATAAACTTACCAATGACATATCCCATAAACAACCCTACTGCATCTGGTGTCATTTGATGATTAGGTTGAACAGCTTCTTTCATTCCTTTTAAAACTGCTAGTTGATATGCTTTTCGAATTGTCTCTTTCTCAAATTGATTCAGTTTTATAGAGCTATACTCTTTCTGTAATCTTTTTTTCGTTACCTCATCTAATTCGTCTTGTAAGATGTCTTCTTGAAATAAGTTTTCACCTGTTTCAGCAACCGCTTCTAGATATAAGCAGTCTAGCTCTTTTCGTAAAATTACTGCACTCTGATCGATAACCTTAAACAACTGCTCCATTTTTGATAACTCGCTCACGTCTACTCCTCCTTGAACCTTCCATTTACTAATCTATCTTTCATTACAATGCTTTATATAGAACTCTAACAAAGAATTTTATTTTATCACAAATAGTTCATGCCGCACAAAGAAGGCGAAAAACAATGTTTTCCGCCTTCTTTGTCTAAAGCATGTTCAATTACTTAGCTGCTTTTGCTGCTTCAATTGCTGCTTCATAGTTTGGGTGATCCGTAACTTCTGGTAAATATTCAACATATGTTACTTCGTCGTTTGAATCTACCACAAACACAGAACGAGCTAATAAACGTAGTTCTTTAATAGTTACGCCAAATGCTTCACCAAAAGATAAATCGCGGTGATCTGATAACGTTTGTACGTTTTCAATACCATTTGAACCGCACCAGCGCTTTTGTGCAAACGGTAAATCAACACTTACTGTTAATACTTTCACATTGTCTAGCTTTGATGCTTCTTCATTGAAGCGGCGAGTTTGTGCATCACAAACACCTGTATCAATAGAAGGAACAACACTAATTAGACGCACTGAACCTTTTGTGTCATCTAACGTTATTTCTGACAAATCGTTTGCAAGAACCGTGAAGTTAGGCGCTTTGTCTCCTACCTTTACTTGATTCCCTAGTAATGTTACATCGTTACCTTTAAACTTAACTGTTGTCACGAATGATTCCTCCCCTAAATAAATATGTACATCCTTCATATTAGCGCCTATATAAAAAGATTGCAATTAAATGCGTTTTCCTTCATATAAAAAGCCCTCGTTTTTATAATTATACAACGAGAGCTTGTAGTTTATAGATTAAACGAATCATTACTATCATGGCGGTCGTGATGGTCATGATCATGACGATTTTTTTTAAACATATGCTGCATGCGTTCGATTGCTTGAGGGGCCGTGTCTAGTATTTTCTCGTATAAGTGCGTGCTTTCATTTAAATGGAGCATTTTAATTCCAGCTGAGCTGACAATCAAGAAAGCGATTGGCGTGATTGATACTCCTCCACCACTTCCTCCACCAAACGGATGGCTTGAATCAGATGACTGACCGCCTTGTTGTGAAGATGACTTTTGCCCTTCTCCACTAAATTCACTGCCTCCTGCAGCAAAGCCAAATCCTACTTTTGATACCGTTAGAATAACACTTCCATCCGGTGTTTCTACTGGGTCTCCAATGATTGTATTGACGTCAATCATTTCTTTTAAATTTTCCATTGCTGTGGACATTAGACTCTTAATTGGATGTTCTCCCATTTAAGTAACCTCCTTATGTTTTAACAGAATGCGCCTTACTTTCGCTTTCAGGCTTATAAAAGCGAGGAATCTTGCGCCAGTGCTTAACTAAACGTAAACCTACTAATATAGCTTGGCCTAATCGGAATGAAATTATGCATTGAAAAATGGTTTCAGACCACATCTGTTGAAAGACTGGCACTACTGTCATCGTAGGAGGATTTTTCAGCCTCATATAGCGGTCTAGTAGATGAACAACACCACTTTTTGCAGACCATACAACGCCCACTAAAATAGCGCTGAGAGCTGCGTCACCCAGACCTACTCGCGTATGCCACTTTAGGTTTTTCACTGCTACCCGATTTAAAAATTTTTGGAAAATAGTATGAAAGCCAACAACATGTTCTAAGAATTGCTTTGCATCTTCCAGAAGATTGAGACCGTCTTCAACGGAATAGTCTTTCCATTTATCTTTATTTGTATTTTCTCCCGCTCCGCTTTTTTCTTCGACAAGCAGGGTTTTGGAATCTTTTTGAACCTTTACCACTGGTATTTCATATGTATAGCGAATGAGCTTAAACCACGCCATAAACGTCACGCGATAATAATCGTTATCCTTGGCATGTCGTAAGTCAATATATACCGTAATTTTCGTAACCATCACTATGAACACAAGGACAAGTAGTATTGCGATAACCCATGACACCCATATCACTTTCTTCACTCCTTTTTCCCCTTCCATTATGTCCCATACATCATGAAGTTAAACCTAACAAGAAAGGCCCCTACTCATTGAGTAGAGGCCTTCTATATTATTTTATTTCATGCACTACCGCAGTCTCTGCAAAATAATCATGCGCACCTTGCTTTTTAGGTAAAAAGGCAACGATGATATAACCAATAAATAGAACCGTTTTTGAAATATAACGTCCAATCCCTTCTCGGAACAAAACGACTGACCAGCTAAGCGGAGTTCCATTTAATGAGACTACCTTTAAGCCGAACACCATCTTTCCTAATGTTTGCCCAAAGAACTTGGTCATTAAAATAAAATAACCGTAAAATGTCAGTGCCGTAATGAACCAAAAAGGTGAGAATAATTGATCAACTTGAGCAAGATCAAACGCTTTAAAAATTGGCTTTACAACAATGCCGTTAATACTTCCTACTACAATGATATCAAGTAGGTATGCCCAAAAGCGCATCCAAAATCCAGCATAGCGATTTTCAACTACAGAAGGATTTACTATTTTATCCTCTAAAGGTGATGAATGTTCAACACCCTTTATTTCTATTTCTTTATCATATGAGTTATTTTCCATTATTCATCCACCTCTATTCTTGATATAGATACATCATACGAGGAGAATTTGGCTCAGCTAATGATTTCAAAATAGAAGATAGCTGCTGATCACTTCCCATCATTTTGTTCATACTCATAGATAACCATGAAGGAAAACCGAAGCCTGATTCGTATTCAATAACCTGAGCATCTTTTAACTTATATTGCTTTTTCATATCTGCTAAACTGTCTTCAAAAAACCCTAGTTCATCAACTAATTTTAACTCTTTCGCCTGACGTCCATCATAGATTCTTCCGTCAGCAATTTCACGGACCTTACTTTCCGATAAGTCACGCCCTTTTGAGATTACATCAACAAAGCCGCTGTATGAGTTATCAATAAGCTTTTGCATAATTTGACGTTCTTCCTCTGTCATATCTCTTGTAGGGGACATAATGTCTTTATGCTCACCACTCTTAATCGTGACATCTCTTACTCCTAGACGCTCAGCAAGCTCTCCATAGTTCACGCTTTGCATAATAACACCTAGTGAACCTGTTAGCGTATCCGGAGTTGCATAAATTTTATCAGCTGATGTCGAGATATAATAACCGCCAGATGCAGCCATTGAACCCATTGAAATATAAATAGGTTTTTTTGTATTAGCTTGAATCTCTTCTATTTTCTTATGTATTTGAGCACTTTCTACTACTCCGCCACCTGGTGAATTCACCTTTATGATAATTCCTTTGACCATGTCGTCATCTTTAGCTGCATCAAGTTGCTCTAAAAACAGCTCGTGATTATAGCCCCCTTGCGAAAACACTGATGTGCTATCTCCGGTATCTTGAATCGTGCCGTTCACTTCTAAAACAGCAATCTTATTAAGAGACGCACCCTCTTCAATTACCGTTTCCGTTAGCTCGCTAGTACTTCCACCAAAGAATCCAGCAACGCCACTTTCCTCATCACTAGCAAAAAGAAAAGCGGAAACTGTGTTTACTAGTATTGAAATAATAAATACACCCACTGCGATGGCCAGTGCTACCCACCTTTTCGTATTCATGAAAACCCTCCTAAATTAATCCTGAGTACAAATTGAAAGAATAATCTTTCAATTTATGTTTTAATAGTGATATAATTATTGTAACAAACTTTTGTAAGAAAGTTTACTTTTATACTATTTTTTTACATCAAAGACGGGAAAACAAGGGGGAACTACATATGTCAAATCGTCGCAATGTTTATTTCTTTCATCCTAGAAATAAAGAAACGAATGCCGCAGTAAAACCTTTACAAGAGTTAGCGGTTAATTATGATTTTACAGTAGTAGAGCATGCGAAAGATGCAAATATTATCGTAAGTATTGGAGATGACGGTGCTTTTTTACAGGCTGTCCGTCAAACAGGTTTTAGAGATGACTGCTTATATGCAGGGGTAGCAACATCTGAGCAGCTAAATTTCTACTGTGATTTTCATATTAATGAAAAGGAAAAAATGATTGATGCTATTACTTCCGAAAACATTGAGGTAAGACGCTTTCCTGTATTAGAAACAACTATTGATCAAGGCACTACACTCCATTCGCTAAATGAATGTCTTGTGCGATCCGCATTAATAAAAACGTTTACAATGGACGTGTTTATTAATGAAAATCACTTTGAGACATTCCGTGGCGATGGTATGGTTATTTCAACACCAACAGGAAGTACCGCTTATAATAAATCTGTTAACGGTGCCGTCGTTGATCCGCTTTTACCGTGTATGCAAATCAGCGAACTTGCATCTTTAAACAATAACAATTACCGTACGCTTGGGTCTTCTTTTATTTTAAGCAGTGAGCACACATTAACACTAAAGCTCTCAAACGATAACAGCCATTACCCTGTTATTGGCTTAGATAACGAAGCAATCAGTACAAAACATGTGGATCAAATCCAAGTGCGTCTAAGCGATCGCCAAATCAAAACTGTAAAATTAAAAGATAATTCATTTTGGCAACGCGTACAGCGTACATTCTTATAAATATTATTTAAAGAGGCGTGCTTTACAGCACACCTCTTTTTTTATGAGCACTTATAGACAATCTCCCCGTTTATAATGGTGAAATGAACTTGAACTTCAAGTAGCTCATCCACGTTTACTTCAAATAAGTCCTTTTTAAACACTGTAAAGTCACCAACGTATCCCTTTTCAATCTTTCCTTTTATATGTTCTTCACTAGTCGCTTGGGCACTCCCTAAGGTAAATAATTGAATCGCTTGGAACATTGTTACCTTTTCGTTTGGCATATATTCAGGTAAGTCTCCTGGCCCTACTTTACGCGTTACGGCTGCGTGTATTCCTAATAGTGGGTTAATTGGCTCTATAGGTGCATCTGAGCCTCCTGCACACATAATATTGCTATCTAATAGCGTTTTCCAGGCGTAGCAATATTTCAATTTCTCCTCACCTATTTTATCAATTACCCATGGAAAATCACTTGCTAAAAAGCGCGGTTGAATATCTAATACAACGGGTAAATGCTTGGTTCTTTCAATCAAATCTTTTCTTAAGATTTGTGCATGAATAATACGATCCCGCACATTTTCACTAGGTGGATATTGCTCAATACTATCTAATACGTATTCAAAAGCTAAATCACCGATAGCATGAATAGCTACAGGCCTGCTAAGCTCTCTCGCCTTTCGAACAAGCTGTTTGAGCTCTGATAGACTTTGAATAGCTAGTCCATTTGTTGATGGATCACTTTTATATGGAAAGCTAAGCAGTGCAGATTGACTACCTAATGAACCATCAGCAAAAATTTTCATCGCACCAAATTCTAAAAATGCAGAGTGAGTAGACTGCTGTTTCACATATTGGTCCATTGACTCTACAACCCCATGATGAACAAGTAAGTTACAGCGAAATAAATTTTTTTGATCCTCTATCACTTTCTTAAATGCTTGGTATGTCCGGGTAAACCCCCCATAATAATTTAAATCTTCCGTATGTACACCTGTAAGCCCATGTTGGACACAATCTTTAATTGAAACCTGCAAAGCTTCTTCTAAATAAGCTTCTGATACAACTGGAATGTGTTTGGTTACCAATTCCTGTGCTTGATCTGCTAAAAAACCTGTTGGCCTTCCCAATTCATCAACGTGAATGGCACCTCCTTCTGGAGATTTCGTGCCTTTAGAAATGTTCGCTATTTTTAATGCTTTGCCATTTGCAAGCAGTCCGTGTCTACAAACACGTTTAAGAACAATTGGGTGTTGGTCTGTCAGTACGTCTAAATCTCGATGATGAAGTAATTCGGGGTCATCCCACTGGTTCTCATCCCATCCTTCTCCGATAATCCACTCTCCCAATGGGGTTTTCTTAACCTTTTCTTCAACTAACTTCAATACCTCATTGGCAGAAGACGCTTGGGACAAGTCTAAGCGAAGCAGTTTTTCTCCGTGTCCAATTAGATGTAAATGGCTATCAACAAAGCCGGGATACATAACGCTGCCACCTAAGTTCACTTCGTTTTGAATATCATTTTGTTGTGCATTTCTGACATTACGTTCGAAGCCTAGGTCTTCAATTACTCCATTTTTCACAAAAACACTCTCTACCCATTCTCCTTCTTGAGCCATTGTGTAAATTTTTCCACCATAAAACAATGTTCCCATCTCTCTCTCCCTTTCCCAAACGCACTTTACATTTAGTATAAAGCTTTGCCACAAATGACAAAAGAAAATCACCCAAACGAAAAGAGTGAGGTTTCCCTCACTCTTCGTTAGCCATCATTATTCAATTAATATGACTTATTTGTAGCTACCACCAAGTTGTTGTTCAGCCATTTGAACTAAACGTTTAGTGATTTCGCCACCAACAGAACCGTTAGCGCGAGCTGTTGCTTCTGGTCCAAGGTTTACACCAAATTCAGAAGCGATTTCGTATTTCATTTGGTCGATAGCAGCTGCTGAACCAGGAGCTACTAATTTGTTTGTGTTTGCCATGTGTTTTCACCTCCTCGTTGCTTGTTGAATATAGAGTGTGTCAAAACACATGGCTTCATACGCTTTTTTTTTGGTAATTTTTATCTTTTTTATTTATTAAAATAAATCGGCATCATTTTCAAGTAGATTTTGTGGCTCTAACGCCTTTATTTCAAGGGTTTCTGTATTTTGAACTGCTTCTTTTATAAGCGTATCAAAATCATAAAATTCTTCGTATCGATTTACTTTTTCACGTTTTGGCTTTGTTTTTGGTGCACTTGGTGTAAAAATTGTACAGCAATCTTCATATGGACGATTTGAAATCTCATGCGTATCAATTTGCTGAGCAATCTTAATAATATCCGTTTTGTCCATTGTGACAAGTGGCCTTAAAATTGGCGTGTTTGTTACTTCATTAATTGCATACATACTTTCAACAGTCTGGCTAGCAACCTGTCCTAAACTGTCCCCTGTTACAATTGCTAAGGATTCTCTTTGAGTACGCAATAGATCTGTAATACGAAGCATCATCCTTCTTGTAGATGTCATCGTATAATTTTCTGGAATCTGTTTTTGAATAGCTTGCTGAACAGCTGTAAACGGCACGATATGAAGCTTAATATTCGAATGATATTTCGTAAGCTTTTGAGCAAGATCAACTACTTTTTGCTTAGACCGCTCGCTTGTAAACGGTGGGCTATAAAAGTGAACTGCTTCAATTTCTAGTCCTCTTTTCATTGCTAGGTAACCTGCAACCGGGCTATCAATTCCCCCCGACAGCATAAGCATTGCGCGTCCACTTGTCCCTACAGGAAGCCCTCCAGCTCCTTGATAGTCAAAACACGTAATGTACGTGGCTTCACGACGAACTTCTACTCTTACATTTACATCAGGATTACGTACATCCACTTTTAAATTTGTTGTATTTCGCAAAATATGACTACCAACCGCATAGTTAAGCTCGCTAGTATCAAGCGGAAATTCTTTATAAGCACGACGTGTTGATACTTTAAATGTTCTATTCTCTACATCAAACTCTTTCATCGCTTTTAATGCAGCTTCTTGAATCGATTCTAATTCATTTTCTACTTTTAAAGCTAAGCTAAAGCTTTGAATACCGAAAACTTCTTGAAGACGTTCTACAATCGGCTCATGGTTTTCTCCATTCAAGTGGATGTACATACGATCTCTTGTGTATTTAATATCCACGTTAGAAAATTCGGTTAAAGCGTGGACAATATTTTGACGTAGCTGAGCAACAAATTTTTTTCTGTTTTGTCCTTTAGTGGAGATTTCTCCATAACGAATTAATATATGGTTATAAATCATTTATTTTTACCCCATTACTTTTTTTAGTTCTTCAATGACTGTGAAGATTGCATTAACTGTTGGCGTTATTTCATTAAAATCATTAACATGAGACAGGCTAATACGAATTGACTGATCGGCTTCTTCGTAACTTTTTCCCATTCCTAATAATGTTTTACTAGGCTTTTGACGCTTAGAAGAACAAGCTGATGTTGTTGATACAAAAACACCTTTTTCCTCTAGAGCATGAACGAATACTTCCCCTTTAATTCCTTTTACAGTGAAATTTAAGATGTGAGGAGCAGAACCTTCAACTGGAGTATTCATAATAATACGTTCGTGCTTTTCCAATTGAGCTTTCAGTTCACTTTGCATCTTTTTCATTTTATTACTATTCTTCGATGCATGTTCCATAGTTAAACGAAGCGCTTTTGCAAATGAGACAACTCCAGGCACATTTTCAGTGCCAGAGCGCTTCTGTAACTCTTGAGAACCTCCACTAATCAATGGTGAAAGTTCAACCCCTTGGCTTATATATAAAATCCCTGTTCCTTTTAAACCATGAATTTTATGACCTGATATTGTGCATAAATCAATATGAGCACCTCGCAACGAAAGAGGAACTTTTCCAATACCTTGAACATGATCTACATGATACAAAACCGTTGGATACTCCTTCAATATTTCCCCGATTTCTTCAATCGGCTGAATTGTTCCGATTTCATTATTAACATGCATGATTGAAACTAAAATGGTTTCAGGTCTAATTGCACTCTTAAGGTCATGAGGATTTACAAACCCGTCTCTAGAAACAGGTAAGTATGTTACATCAAAACCAAGCTCTTGTAGTTGTTTAAAAGGTTCATGAACGGAGTCATGTTCAATAGCCGTTGTGATAATATGACGACCTCTATTTTTATATTTCATGGCTACACCTTTTATTGCCATGTTATTTCCCTCCGTACCCCCAGATGTAAAAATAATTTCTTTTGGTGATACGTGTAATAATTGTCCTACTTGCTCTCTTGATTTTGTCATAAGATTTTCCGCTTGAACACCAAACTGATGGAGCGAAGAAGGATTTCCATAATATGTTGTAGCAACCTTTGTAAAAGATTGAATAACTTCATCATAAGGCTTAGTAGTAGCACTATTATCTAAGTAAATCAATGTGCACGCCCCTTTAAAAATATTTAGAAACAACTTTTTATCATAGCATACCTTCATTATTTTTTAAATGATGTTGTTTATTTATCCAAATGAAACAGATAATACTCTTAATTACCTTTCTAAACAGAAGTCTAAATATCATATAACTGCCCAGATAATTAAACTGAATATTTAGATTTTTAAAATTTTCGACATTTTTTTTATGAAATATGATAGTATGTATCAGAAACTTTATACTATTTCTATAGAATATAGGAGGCATTATGAAAAAAGAAGCACTAACTCGCAAAGAGACGTTAGCTATTGGTTTAATGCTTTTTGCCCTATTTTTTGGTGCAGGTAATATGATTTTTCCGCCCTCGTTAGGACAACAAGCAGGGGTAAATACATGGAGTGCAACAATTGGCTTTTTAATAACGGGTGTTGGATTACCGTTACTAGGAATTATCGCCACGTCCAAAACCAATGGAGATTTCACAAAAATAGCAAACCGAGTACACCCTATTTTCGGAATATTTTTTACAATTGTTTTATATCTAGCAATTGGACCTTTTTTTGGTATTCCAAGGACAGATACTGTAGCGTTTGAAATCGGCGTTACACCATTCTTGTCCGATAGCGCATTAGCTAGTAATGTACCTTTAATGATCTATACCATTATTTTCTTTGGTATTACGTTATTTCTATCATTAAATCCAACAAAAATTGTAGATCGCATAGGTAAGATTTTAACACCTTTATTATTAACAGTCTTAGCTATACTTGTTCTAAAAAGTTTACTGACACCAATGGGAGAATTTCAGCTTCCACAACCAAGATACGAATCAGCTTCATTTGTAGCAGGGTTTGTTGATGGTTATTTAACAATGGATGCTATTGCGGCTCTTGTGTTTGGGATTGTTGTCATTTCAAGTATTCGAGAAAAAGGTATTATAAATAGTCAGAAACTTTCGGCTATTTGTATTAAAGCAGGTTTTATTGCTGCGATTGGATTGATTGTAGTATATGTATCACTAGCTTACATTGGCGCATCCAGCGTAGAGTCTATCGGCATGCAATCCAATGGAGGAGCTATCTTAACGGCTGTTGCTAGGGAACTATTCGGTAGCTTTGGAACGATTATCTTAGGATTAGCAATTACATTCGCATGTTTAACTACATCAATCGGCTTAATTTCTGCTTGTAGTTCTTTTTTTCATCGTATATTCCCAAAGCTTTCCTATAAAGGCTTTGTAGTAATACTCACAATATTTAGTGCAATTATTGCAAATGTAGGGCTTACACAATTAATTTCTATTTCAGTGCCAATCCTTACATTTATCTATCCAATTGCTATTAGCTTAATTGTTCTTTCTTTGGCTGCATCAGCACTACGATTTGGACGTGAAGTATATGTACTAGCAGTCATTACAAGTGCGTTTTTTAGTCTTTTTGATGGACTAAATGCTGCTAATTTAAAAATTGCAAGCATTGACAAGTTATTTACAAGCTACCTTCCACTTTATAGCGACGGAATGGGTTGGTTAATTCCAACACTTATTGCTTGTATCATCGGCTATATGATTAGTAAGATTCGCGGAAGTTATATCGAAGATGTGGAATCCTCTTCTCGCAAGGCTTCATAAATTCCTATCACCAATAAAAAAACGCCAGCTAATTAAGCTGGCGTTTTTTTATTCTATCTATTTGTTACCATAAACTGTTGAATTTTTTCTACCGCACCAGGGTCGACCTGTTCAATGGCACTAGCCACTTCATTCAGAGCCTCTTTGTATTCATATTTCCGGAAGAGCTCTTCTGCATCTCGTAGTGCTTGAGCTACTGATCCATACTGACTACGGTAACGATTCCCATATTGAATCATTTTTTCAACAAGCTGTGCTTCTTCTAGAATTGCTTCTGTTTCTTCAAACGTCTCTTTTACAGCTTCTACAGCTTCACTAAGAAGAGTTTGGACTGCTTGAATGTTAAGCGGTTTTTCCTGAAGCTTTAACGTTGCGTCCTTCAACAGGTGCATCGTTTTCTCTAACTGAACCTTATAATATTCAGGTACACCAGGTAAATTACTTTTCTGAATTAACCTCTTTGCTTCAATGAGCTGAGATTTCAACTCTTCAATCTGCTCTTTAGCTGTCAACTCATCTTTTCGCAATGCTTGCAACATATCGCTATAAGAGTCTTGCGACTGTTGAAGCTGTTTGAGTTGCTTCGACACATCTTCAAGCTCTTCTTGAATCACACTATAAGCTAAGTTATGTTCCGCTACTTTATCTGTGATATTATAGTAAAGATTCGTTAAACGCTTTAATTCGCGGTCCATTTTGTAATATAGCTCTAAGTCTTTCTCTTTAAAATGATAACTTTGCTGTACGAACAGTGTTTCATCTCTCAATTCTCGGTTTTTATCTTGTAAAATTTTCAAAAAGTGTGAAACCGTTTGAGATTCCTGATTCATTTTATGATATGAATACACTTCGTGTTCTAAAGCATCATATAACTGTTCTAAACGTTCATTTACGCTATCTAGCTTTGCCATTGCTTCTTCTACATAAAGCTCTTCAATTTGTTGAATAATCGTGTCTGTTTCATGTTTTAAAAATTCAATCGTTTCTTCAACCTGCAGGTGATCTAACACGTATCCATCCCTTGTCATCCCAATAAATCCATCAAGCAATTCCGAAAACTGAGCTGGAAGCGTAGTTTGACATTCTACTAATACTTTTGGAATTTGTTCTAAGCATGTATCAATTGCCGTTAAATCAATTTTTAGCTGTAGAACCGTTTCACGTGCTTGCAAATAGTTTCCATTTACTGTTTCTTCTTCAAAAACAGCAAACTGCTTCTTTGCATGATCAATTGCTGCTTCAAGCGTTTTTTCAGCTTTTCCATATGAATAGCGATGCGCTAGCAACTTTTTCTTTACATGGCGGTGTAACTGGTTAAGCTCTTCAATATCATGACGATTATCTTGTTCACTACCAATGAGGTTTTGTAGTTCCGTTAATATGTTCTCAATTTCAGTCTTTGTTTTATCTAACAGTTCATTAATATGTATAGATAGCTGCTTCGCCTTTTTAAAGCGGTATTTATCTGCACATTCTTCCGTCTCAAAAAGTAATTTATCAACTTTTGGAAGCTCAGTTGCTACGATATCATCCCACTGTTCACGCCAGCGTTCAAATAGCTCTTCAGTTTGACCTGTCATGTTTAGTTCTTTTACTTTTGAAATTTCCTCTGCTACCGGCATGTTTGCTAACTCCATCTTACGTGATTCAAGCCGGTCAATTTCTTGATAGATTTTTTTTCGTGAAAACATTCCGTACACAACTAATCCGATAATTAGTATGATTAGTGCAATAATAAATTCCATACTAAGCCCCCTTACAATACGTTCTACATGACAAGTTTCCTATTTATAAAAAGGGTTATTGTAATCCTTTAAATGTTTAAGCGTCAATGTTTTTATGATACCATGTAAAGCCTTGCTTTTGAGCAAAAATTTTAATTTTTTTGCACAAAATATTGGTAATTTGTCGACCGTATCTCGTTTTGTCATTTCTTTCAAAAAAAACCTTTTGCTTTTCTAAACTTATCGACAAAATTGTTGAAATTTCGAGTTGTACAGTTGAAGTTTTAGACTGCAACGTTACAATTAAAGAAAACGAAAGGAATGATGCAAATTGACAAAGGTAGACCGTCATATTCACACACCGTTTTGTCCACATGGCTCAAAAGATTCATTACAAGCTTATGCAGAACAAGCCATCCAATTAGGATTTCAGGAAATTTCATTTACAGAGCATGCCCCACTTCCCGAGAGTTTTGTTGATCCTACTCCACAACAAGATAGCAGCATGTCTATGGCACAGCTTGAAGGTTATTTAAAGGATGTCCATCGCATAAAAGAGCAGTATGCCAACGACTTAAAGATCAATGTTGGACTTGAAGTGGATTATATTGATGGATTTGAAACGGAAACTGCGCAATTCTTAAATGAATACGGCCCTCACTTAGACGACAGCATACTGTCTGTTCACTTTTTAAGGTTTGACCGTCAGTACTTTTGTTTAGATTATAGCCCCGAAGCATTTGCTCATATTGTACAGAAATTTGGAAGTGTAAGCAAAACATATGATAAGTACTACGAAACGTTGTTGAAGTCTATAAATTGTGACTTAGGAATTTTTAAGCCACAGAGAATAGGACATATGACGCTCGTTCATAAGTTCCAAAAGCAATTTCCGTGTCCTAATCCGTTTACTGAAGAAATCAATACGATTTTATTAGCCATTCAGAAAAATAACTTAGAGCTTGATTATAATGCAGCTGGGCTATTTAAACCTCTTTGTCAAGAAGCATACCCTGCTCCTAATGTGCTTGAATTAGCACGCCAAAAAAAGATCCCTCTTGTCTATGGATCAGATGCCCATTGTGCGAAGGACCTCGGTCAAGGTTACGAAGCGCTATTTTCTTGTTAAACGCACGTGCACTTGCTTGTTCGATTCACACTGTTCATATAGCATCGTTTGAATCCAAGCGGTTAGTTCACCAGTGTATTGTTCTAAAAAGTAAGTTTCTTGAGGCATGATATATAATACTTCTGTTAAATATTGTGGATGGAGGTAAGGCATCGAAAGCAGCGCTTTTAACTGGATAATGATAAATGAAGCGTTAACCTTTCGAAATTCCCTGCTCTCCATTCCTTTTTCTAAAACAGTTTTAAGATAATACTTCTCTTTTGCCAGGTATGTTGTCATAACTTCTCTTATGAACGTCGTGTCTAGTGAAATCTCACGATAAACAAGTCGCGCAATTGTACGGTTTTCATGCTGATAATTCAGTACAGCAGCAATCATCCCTTGTAAACATTCCTTAGCATCTTTATATTCTCTGAGCTCAAATTCATTTTCAAGCGCTGCTATATAGCCTTCAAAGTAAGTTGTAACAAGGGTTTCTAATAGACCTTCTTTTCCTTCAAAGTAATATGAAATATTCGCTACGTTCACCTTTGCTCTTGTAGCAATTTCGCGTACTGAAGTTCCATCAAAGCCTTTCGCGTTAAATAATGAAACCGCAGCGTCAATAATTCGTTCCTTCGTTTTAGCTTGAGTAGCCATTTTTACCACCTCATCTTTTTTCAATCAAGTGATATTTAAACAGAAATTACGTATTCTTATGCGCAATCAAAGTCATTGCAAAATCCCAGAGAAATCGTTACATTATTTAAAAGGGTTTTATCGGCTTATCTACATAATTCGTGATAAGCTTCTAAGTTCCTGTAATCTTTTATCGACAAAGTAATGAACAGAACGACGCGCTTTGATACATTTTTATACGTTTTATGTTGAATGGAGGAGAATAACATGTTTCATGTCGAAAACTATAGCGAATCAAGAGAAAAAAATTACGAGCTCGTTTTAAAACAACTTCGTGCATTAATTGACGGTGAAAATAATTTCATCGCAAACCTTTCTAATGCTTCAGCACTTTTAAATCAGTTTTTAGAAGATGTAAACTGGGTTGGATTTTATCTAACGGAAGGAAACCAACTAGTGCTTGGCCCTTTCCAAGGATTACCGGCATGCGTAAGGATTCCATTTGGACGAGGTGTTTGTGGAACTGCAGCTGAAACACATCAAACTCAGCTCGTTGCTGATGTACATCAGTTCCCTGGTCACATCGCCTGTGATGCTGCATCTCAATCAGAAATCGTTGTTCCTATTGTAAAAGACGGTAAATTAATTGGTGTGCTTGACATTGATAGCCCAATTAAAAGCCGTTTCGATGAGCTAGATCAAGCTTATTTAGAGAAGTTTGTTGAAGCTTTACTAGAAGCAATGTGATAAGTAATAAAGAGGGGTTCTTAAGAACCCCTCTTTTATAGTGAATATGCCTCATCACATTTCAAAGACATGGACTTGACAATTCTAATTAGAAAACATATAATACTCGTTGTGTAAAATATTGCAGCTTATACAATCTTCTTTATGTTTTTCATTTTGTTCCTCAGCATAAGCTGATGGTGTATCGTGTAACTCTCTGCTGCTAGAGCGATGGTACATGAAAACAAAATGAGCATATCGCTAGAATGTGTCTGTTTTTGTTTTGCATAAAATAAAAACACAAACAAGGAGGAGTCATCATGGCTCGTTATACAGGTCCAAGTTGGAAAATTTCTCGTCGCTTAGGTCTTTCTCTAAGTGGTACAGGTAAAGAATTAGAAAAACGCCCTTACGCTCCAGGTCCACATGGTCCAGGACAACGTAAGAAAATTTCTGAGTACGGTTTACAATTACAAGAAAAGCAAAAATTACGTCACATGTACGGCGTAAACGAGCGTCAATTCCGTAACTTATTCGTTGCTGCTGGTAAATTAACTGGTAAGCACGGTGAGAACTTCATGATTCTTTTAGAAGCTCGTCTTGATAACTTAGTATACCGTATGGGTCTTGCACGTACTCGTCGTCAAGCTCGTCAATTAGTTAACCATGGTCACATCTTAGTTGATGGTAAACGTGTTGACATCCCATCTTACCGTGTACAACCAGGTCAAGTAATTGGTGTTCGCGAAAAATCTCGCAACCTTTCAATTATTAAAGAATCTGTAGAAGCTACAAACTTCGTACCAGACTACTTAACTGTAGATGCTGAAAAATTAGAAGGTACTTTCACTCGCTTACCTGAGCGTACTGAACTATCTCCTGAAATCAACGAAGCACTAATCGTAGAGTTCTACTCTCGTTAATAGTAAAAAAAAGATTCCCTGTGTGGGGAATCTTTTTTTTATTTACTTATGAAAAAGACGCTCGTTTCGGAGCGTCTTTTTCATTAATATTGAATCAACGTATATTTTTTCTTACCGCGTCGAATAACTGTGAACTGCCCTTCAATACGATCTTCTTCCGTCATTACTTTTTGAAGGTCTTGAATACGTTCTCCGTTAATATAAATTGCTCCGTTTGTTACATCTTCACGTGCTTGACGTTTAGACGGAGAAATTTTACTTTCAACAAGCAAATCGATAAGTCCTACTTCTTCACCACTATGATTGTAAGAAGGTACATCTTTAAATCCTTCTTTAATTTCTGCTGCAGTTAACTCAGAAATGTTACCGTTAAATAAAGCTTGTGAAATACGAATTGCTTGCTCTAGAGCTGCCTTCCCATGAACAAGCTCCGTCATTTCAGACGCTAATGCCTTTTGAGCCTCACGTTTTTCAGGTGCTTCATTAGCAGATACTTCAAGTGCTGTAATCTCTTCATGAGATAAGAACGTAAAATACTTTAAGTATTTTACAACATCGCGGTCATCGGTATTAATCCAGAACTGATAGAACTCATAAGGACTTGTCTTTTCAGCGTCTAACCAAACTGCTCCACCTTCTGTTTTACCAAACTTTGTACCGTCAGCTTTTGTTACAAGCGGAACTGTTAAACCAAATGCTTTTGCATCCTCTTCAGATTTACGAATTAGTTCAAGGCCAGCTGTAATGTTCCCCCACTGGTCACTTCCCCCAATTTGTAGCTTACAGTTATACGTTTTGTATAAATTCAAGAAGTCATAAGACTGCAGAATCATGTAACTAAATTCTGTGAAAGAAATTCCTGACTCAATACGGGATTGAACTGAATCCTTTGCCATCATGTAATTGATGCCAAAGTTCTTACCAATATCACGTAAGAAAGTAATAACATCTAGAGATCCAATCCAGTCATAGTTGTTTGCAATAACCGCTTGATTATCTCCGTTTTCAAAATCTAAGAAGCGAGATAGCTGACCTTTAATACGATCACTAAACATTGCTACCGTTTCTTTTTCATTTAGCGTACGTTCTGCTTTTTTCCCACTTGGATCTCCAATAAGACCTGTACCTCCACCAACTAATGCAATTGGCTGATGACCGGCTTGCTGGAAACGACGTAAAATTAACACCGGTAACAAATGGCCAATATGTAAACTATCAGCCGTTGGATCAAATCCACAATATAAGCGAACTGATTCCAAATTTAATAACTCACTTAACCCTTTTTCATCCGTTTGTTGATTAATAAGACCACGGAATTCAAGATCTTGTAAAATGCTCATCTAAATTTCTCTCCTTTAATATATCTTTCAAAACAACACAAAAACGCCCCTTCTATAAAAGAAGGGACGAAAATATCGCGGTACCACCCTATTTGAAAATAACAACGGTTATTTTCCACTTAAACGATGTAACGGTCTTCCCGTCTTTTGCTACTAAAATATTCACAAAAGATGCTCAAGGATGTACTTCATATCTGTCTATGGCTGATTTACACCGACCACCAGCTCTCTTTAACAGGGAGACAGCTACTACTTTTTCCTATCTCTGCATTTTATATTAAAAAAATCTATACAGCATTATTATGAATGATTTCATTTTAAAATTCAAGTAGCAATCTATGTGATAAAAAACTAAAAACTCAAAGAGAAATCTCTTTGAGTTTTTTAAATTAATCTTCCATAGTTGATAAATCACCTGTTGGAAGATCTAACTCCCATGCTTTTAAGACGCGGCGCATAATCTTACCGCTTCTTGTTTTTGGAAGCTTGTCTCTAAATTCAATTTCACGTGGTGCTGCATGAGCAGCCAACCCTTTTTTCACGAACTGACGGATTTCCTCAATCAACTCATCCGAAGGTTGATGACCATCCCTTAATGCGATAAATGCTTTAATAATTTCACCACGAACAGGGTCTGGTTTTCCGATAACTCCTGCTTCAGCAATTGCTGGATGTTCCACAAGCTTACTTTCAACTTCAAATGGCCCTACACGCTCACCAGCTGTCATAATAACATCATCGATTCGCCCTTGGAACCAAAAATAACCATCTTCATCCATATAAGCTGAATCTCCTGATACGTACCAATCACCTGGCATAAAATATGATTCATATTTTGCTTGGTTATTCCAAATTGTATGCATCATAGAAGGCCAGCCTTTTTTAATAGCTAAATTCCCCATTCGATAAGGTGGAAGTTCTTGGCCCTGATCATCAACAATAGCTGCTGTCACGCCTGGAATTGGCTTGCCCATCGATCCCGGCTTAATCTTCATGCACGGGTAGTTACAAATTGTTTGAGCACCTGTTTCTGTCATCCACCACGTATCATGGATGCGCTTTTGAAATACCTTCATCCCCCAGCGCACAACCTCAGGATTAAGAGGTTCACCTACACTTAAAACATGACGAAGCTGAGATAAATTATAGCGCTTTACAAGCTCATCTCCCGCTCCCATCAGCATACGAAAAGCAGTAGGTGCACTATACCAAACGGTAATACCGTACTCTTCAAGAGCCTGATACCACGAATCTGGACTAAAACGTCCACCAATAATAACATTTGTTGAGCCGGTTAGCCATGGACCAAAAATACCGTAAGATGTACCTGTGACCCAACCAGGATCAGCCGTACACCAATATACATCTTCATCTTTTAAATCCAACACCCATTTAGCAGTTTGATAGTGTTGGAGCATCGCATTATGAACATGTAAAACACCTTTTGGTTTGCCAGTTGAACCTGATGTGTAGTGCAACAGCATACCATCAGTTCGATCAACCCATTCAATTTCAACTTCTTTACTTGCTTGTGCAATACGCTGATTAAAATCTAAAAATGGTCCATGCTCTTCCACTTCTTCACCTACAAGAAGAACATGTTTTAAAGCGGGTAATTCCTGGACGGGTACACGTTGGAGTAATTCTGGAGTTGTAATTAATACTTTCGCTTCACTGTCTTCAAGTCGATCTTTCACAGCACCTTCCATAAATGCTTCGAATAATGGACCAACAATAGCTCCTAATTTAATAGCACCTATAAGAGCAAAATACAGTTCAGGAGATCTCGGCATAAAAATAAAAACGCGGTCTCCTTTTTCAACATCTGCCTGTTTTAAAACATTCGCTGCTTTATTTGACCAATCTTTCATTTCACGATACGTATACTTTTCATTACGATTCGCATCGCGATAATAAAGCGCTACTTTATTTTTCCTCGTAGAGTTTGCGTGCCTATCTATTGCTTCATAGGCAGCGTTTAGTTTACCTGTTTCATGCCAAGAAAATTCTTTTTCCACCTGTGACCAATCAAATTCTGTATACATTTGATCATAGTCCTGTAAATTATACTCACCGTTAATTACAGGAAGCGCTTCCACCTTCATCACAAACTCCCCCTTATGTAAATATTCTCATCCCTATTATATAACAGAGTAATAGTTTTCTCAATTTTAAAAATATTCTTCAAAAACAAGCTCTGTTCTCGATAAAATAATTCGACTAATTCTACCAATTTCCTTTTTTTCTCGATAAATTTATTGAAAACGCTTCATTTATCTCGATTTTATGTATAATACAGATAAGACCGAATAAAGGTGGTGACCTTGTTGAATCACATCAAAACATACAATATGAAAGAAGTTAAAACTCCTGTTGGGACGTTAGTCATTGAAGGTCCCGTTTCCTCTACAACATTAGCACAGCTAGATTTCCACCAAGAATTAACGGCCTTTAGACCCGCTGAACAGCAAAAGCAAGCTCTAGTTGAAATTGCCGACTTACCTGAAGGTAGAATTATTGTTGCACGTATTAACCATACCGTTGTTGGCTATGTCACCTTCTTATACCCAGACCCTCTAGAAAGATGGTCTGAAGGGAAAATGGATAATTTAATTGAGCTAGGTGCCATTGAGGTGGCAGCTCCATTTAGAAGCTACTCTATTGGAAAAAGTTTATTGAAGGTTTCAATGATGGATGATGCAATGGAAGATTATATTATTATTACAACAGAATATTATTGGCATTGGGATTTAAAAGGAACAGGCTTAAACGTGTGGGAATACCGTAAAATCATGGAAAAAATGATGAACACAGGTGGATTAACCTGGTATGCAACAGATGATCCAGAAATCAGCTCACATCCTGCCAACTGTTTAATGGCTCGAATAGGAAAAAGAGTCAATTTAGATAGCGTTCAATCGTTTGACCACCTACGTTTTCAAAATCGCTTTATGTATTGATAAGGAGGCGTTTTATATGCTTGTTGAAGAAATTATGATTCAAGATGTTATTACTCTAGCACCGACTGATACCATTGCTGAAGCACTTCATTTGCTAGATACATATAAAATTCGTCACATTCCAATTGTGAATCATGTAAATCATATTGTTGGTATTATCTCCGATCGTGATATACGAGATGCTAGCCCATCAATTCTAGATCCATCTTCACAGTCTACTGAATTATCAGAACCTATTTATCGCATCATGAAAAAAAATGTTATTACTGCACATCCCCTTGATTTTGTGGAAGATATCGCAAACGTCTTCTATGAAAACCAAATCGGATGCATACCTGTTACACAAGAGAACCGTCTAATCGGTGTTGTTACTGAACGAGACTTATTGCGAAGCTTTATTCAGTTAACTGGGTCACATAAGCCTGGGTCACATATTGAAGTAAAAGTTAAAAATCAAGCGGGTGTTTTAAGTGACGTGACAGCTATATTCGGTCAACACCGTACAAATATCTTAAGCGTCCTAGTATACCCTGATAAAGATGATCGATATAAAGTACTCGTTTTTAGGGTTCAAACGTTTAATCCACTTAGCATTCTTAACGATTTACGTGATCACGGCTACGAAGTTATTTGGCCAAAATCACTGGAGAATACGCTATGAAAAAACAAGATGCCGTCTTTATTTACTCTGAAGATTTATTAACTTATAAGTTTAATCAACACCACCCTTTTAACCAGCTTCGAGTAAAGCTAACTTATGAACTGTTGCTGGAGTCTGGAATGCTAACAGAAAAACAACTTGTCTTGCCAAGAATGGCTACTGATGAAGAGCTAGCGCTCGTTCATGACCCTGCTTATATACAAGCTGTTAAAGATGCTGGATCAGGAAATTTATCGAACACAAAAGCTGAAAGCTATGGATTAGGGACAGAAGATACACCTATCTTTCATAACATGCACGAGGCTAGTGCATTTCTAGTTGGTGGTACGCTTACTGCCGTAGACCAAGTCATGTCAGGACAGGCTAACCATGCACTAAACCTTGGTGGTGGACTTCACCATGGCTTTCGAGGAAAAGCATCTGGCTTTTGTATTTATAATGATAGTGCGGTAGCTATTCGCTATATGCAAGAAAAATATAGTGCCCGCATTTTATACGTCGATACAGATGCTCATCACGGTGACGGCGTACAATGGACTTTTTACGATGATCCTTCTGTATGTACTTTATCCATTCATGAAACGGGAAGATATCTATTCCCTGGAACTGGAGATGTAAACGAGCGTGGCCATAATAAAGGATACGGATATTCATTTAATATACCAGTTGATGCCTATACAGAAGACGACTCATGGTTACATGCCTATAAAACATCACTTGAAGAGATTGCTGCGTTCTTCAAGCCAGATGTGATCTTAACTCAAAACGGTGCTGATTCTCATTACTATGATCCGCTTACTCACCTTTGCGGCACAACTAGAATGTATCGGGAAATTCCAAAAATCGCGCATGAGATTGCTCATAAATACTGCAATGGAAAGTGGATTGGAGTAGGTGGTGGAGGATATGATATTTGGCGTGTAGTTCCACGCGCTTGGTCCTTTATTTGGCTAGAGATGTTAGAAAAGCAAGATATTACGGGAAGTTTACCCGCAACCTGGGTTCAAAAGTGGGAGAGGGAAGCTCCCATCCCCATCTGTACAAAGTGGGATGATGAAGATGGAATCTATGACCCGATTCCAAGAAGGCAAGAAATTGAGGAAAAGAATGCTCATACTGTCTCTCGAGCTCTTTTTCCTATTCGTTCGCATCAGAAAGAAGCTTCATCTCACTAAAAAAGCATGGCCTTCTCTCATAATCTGAGAAGAGGCCATGCTCTGAATAACTATTCATTGGTTGGGTCAGAAATAATAATCTCAACGCGTCGATTCTTTTGCATATTGGCTTCTGACGTATTTTCAACAACAGGCTTTGCTTCCCCGTAACCAATAGCGATAAATTGCTCAGACTTCAAATCATAATTAGCTGTAAAGTAGCGAATAACGCTGCTTGCTCTTGCAGTAGACAACTCCCAGTTCGATGGATAACGGTACGTTTTAATCGGTCGATTATCGGTATAGCCTTCAATTTTAATCTGGTTAGGTATGGTCGTAAAAAGCTCACCTAGCTCATTTAAAAACGGATAGCCTTTTTTTAAAATCTCTGCCTCTCCTGTTTCAAACAACACCTGTTCTTGTAATACCAAAACGACTCCTCGCTTATCCCGATTCGCCGTTATCACTTCTTGAAGGTTATTTTTTTCAAGATATTGTTGTACCTGTAAGAGAATACGATCAAGCTCCGCTGACTTGTTACTAACGCCTTTTTCATTGTTTTTTTCTCGCGGATACGACGATGATTCAAATTCAATAATAGAAGCGTTTACCCCGTTAGATTCTGATAAGCCCAAAGAGTTTACTAATTGTTTAAACTTAATATTATCGATATTAGACATAGAGAAAAGTAAAATAAAAAACACCAATATTAATGTAACAAGGTCTGCAAACGTCACCATCCATTTGTTTGACTGTGAAGAATGCTGAACTTTTTTTCTACGCTTCACGGACGCTAGTCCTCTCTTTAAGCTGAGATTGTCCTACTTTTTTAGCTGGTATAAATGCTTTTAGCTTTTCTTGCAATAATCTAGGATTTTGACCGTTTTGCAAACCGACAACAGCTTCAATTACTACTTCTTTCATAAATACTTCCTGCTCTGTTTTTACTGCTAGCTTGGCTGCAATTGGCTGAAATAATAAATTTGAAAGAAGAGAACCATATAATGTCGTCAGAAGTGCAATGGCCATATTTGGACCAAGTGTAGAAGGAGTATTTAAGTTCCGTAACATTAAAACAAGTCCAATTAATGTTCCTACCATTCCCCAAGCTGGAGCATAGTCACCAGCTTTTTCAAACATGTTTCTCCCCCTAGAATGACGTTCCTCAACTCCAATAATTTCTGCTTCTAACATTTCTTTAATTATTTCAGGTTCTACGCCATCAATTGCTAATAAGAGTCCTTTTCGTACGAATGGATCATGAACCTTGTGCATTTCTGCTTCCAGTGCTAATAATCCCTCACGCCTTGCTAATTCTGATAGCTGTACAAATTTCCCAATCATCTCATCAACGTTTGATTCTTTTGATTGAAAAGCTTGTAAACCAACTCTCCACATATTACGAAGCTGCCTAATTGGAAAGCTTACGCATAGAGCTCCGAAAACTCCCCCCAAGACAATAAGCATGGACGGGAAATCAATAAAAATTAAAAAACCTTGTACTCCGCCGCTAGAAATAACGCCAAACGCAACCATAGAGATACCAATTAGTATCCCTATAGGCGTTAATAGATCAAATTTCTTCATACCTTCTCTCCCCACTAATGGCAACTTCAATATGTTTTTGCATGACTAAGCTCATTAGCTACTTATGGAAATTTGTTTTTATTTTGTTGATTGTCTGTATTCAATACGGTGTGGAAGCTGAACAATGCTGCTATCAACCGTTTCTTTATTCATATACTTCGTTAATAATCTCATAGCTACCGCACCAATATCATACATTGGTTGAACAACAGAAGTTAGCTGCGGACGTACCATCGTAGCTAAACGCGTATTATCAAATCCAATAACCTCAAGGTCATTTGGCACGTTATATCCACGATCTTGTGCACCATGAATAACACCTAGAGCCATTTCATCAGTAGCTACAAAAATAGCTGTCGGTTTTTCACTTTCTTCGAATAGCTTTTCAACTGCTTCAATACCTGAATCGTACGTGTAATCGCCTTCCACAATATAGGAATCTTGAACATCAATTTGATGATCTGTTAATGCTCTTTCATAGCCTTTTAATTTTTTGGCATGATTAATTGGTTCTTCTAGAGTACCTGCTAAGAACGCAATTTTACTGTGGCCATTGTCAATTAAAGACTTAACCGCATCATATGCTGCTTGTTCATAATCAATTGTGACAGATGGAATTTGGTTTGTAGATTCAATAGATGCTGCTAATACAATCGGAACCGGTGACTTTTTTAACTCTTCTACATGCTCTTCAGTTAAATTACCACTCATGAAAATAATTCCGTCTACTTGTTTACCTAGCATTGTATTTAATAGGTGAAGTTCTTTATCTTGATTTTGATCGGAGTTACTTAGAATAATATTATATTTGTACATTGTAGCAATATCTTCAATACCACGTGCAAGTTCTGCATAAAAGATACTTGAGATATCTGGGATAATAACCCCTACTGTTGTTGTCTTTTTACTTGCTAACCCTCTTGCTACTGCGTTAGGACGATAGCCTAAACGTTCAATTGTTTCCAATACTTTTTTTCTTGTCGAAGGCTTCACGTTAGGGTTTCCGTTCACAACGCGCGAAACCGTTGCCATTGATACACTCGCTTCTCTTGCTACATCATAAATTGTTACGTTCATAACGACACGCTCCTTTTATATTACTTGTTCACTTATTTTGTCCTAAAATGATAACTTGTAATTACGTATATAAATCCTTCTTGCATATAACGAAATAGTTGTAAGATTTTCATTCATGATTTTTATATACCCATTAAATACCCATTCTATATAACGTCTATTCATAAATCATCAAAAGTTCTTATGTATATACACGTACATACAGGGGCTTGAATAAAAAATAATTGACAGAATTATAGCGAATATCTGTAACTACTATACGACACTATGTGCTGAACCGCAACGCCTTTAGCGCCTTTTTCCGACAAATTTCACCAGATTTTCAAAAAATGATTCTGTCTTTTTATCCTTTCCTATTTTTAGCAAACTTATTGTAAAGATGCAACATTATTGCTTTTTTCTACTTATAACAGTACAGTTTTTCATACAAGAAGCCTGAAACATGAGTTTCAGGCTTCTCATTTATACATTTCAATTACAAAGCGGCTTTAACTTATTCATAAATTCATTAAATTGAGGAATATTCATCTGCTGGGCAGAATCTGATAATGCAACAGCTGGGTCTGGATGAACTTCTGCCATGACTCCATCAGCTCCAATTGCAAGCGCTGCTTTAGCAGTTGGAAGCAATAAATCTCTTCGTCCCGTGGAGTGCGTAACATCGACAAGAACTGGTAAATGCGTTTCTTTTTTCAAGATTGGAACAGCCGAAATATCTAACGTATTGCGAGTTGCTCGCTCATATGTTCGAATTCCACGTTCACATAAGATAATTTGACCGTTTCCTTTTGACATAATGTATTCAGCAGCATTAATAAATTCATCAATTGTAGCAGCTAAACCTCTTTTTAATAATACAGGCTTATTCACACTTCCTGCTGCTTTTAGTAATTCAAAGTTTTGCATGTTTCGTGCACCAATTTGGATAACGTCTACATACTCAAGTGCTGTTTCAATATCACCAGGGGTCACGATTTCACTGATCACCGCTAAATCGTATTCATCAGCAACTTGCTTTAAAATCTTCAGCCCTTCTAAACCTAACCCTTGAAAATCATACGGTGACGTTCTAGGCTTATAAGCACCACCGCGAAGAAGCTTAATTCCTTGCTGCTTTACTGCTTTTGCCACCGCAGCAACTTGCTCATAGCTTTCAACTGCACAAGGGCCTGCAATAAACCGCTGACTACCATTGCCAATTGCTTCTCCTTTTACCGTGACAATTGTATTATCTGGCTTTTTTTTCCTTGAGACAAGCAGTGCTTTTCTATGATCATCTTCTTGGAGCTCGAGGTTCGCTTTAAAAATTTCCTTAAAGATATGCTGTAGAGTAGATGTTTCAAATGGCCCTTCATTTTTCTCAACAATTAAATCAAGCATTGCTCTTTCACGGACGGGGTCAAAACGATTCGTTCCCTGCACTCCTTTTAGTTTACCAACCTCTTGAACGAGCAGTCCTCTTTCATTAATAACTTTTAATAGCTGTAGGTTCAGTTCATCAATTTGAGCACGTAGTTGCTGTAAATCTTGTTTCGCCATTTGGTTCCACCCTTTCACCTTTACGGTTATCAATATTCATGTGTTTATCTCGCTGCTGAAAATAACTAAAACACAAAAGTCCTTTGAAGAATCTGTTGATCTAGGAGGATATAGATAGAGGAGACGACTAAGTTACATTCATTTTATACGAAATTCACCTGAAGCACAATAAAGCAAAAGCCTGCGCAATCTTTCAGCACGCAAGCTTTCTTTACCTTTTATTTACTTACTCTTTTACTTAGTTCTTCTTCCGTAATCTTCCAGTGTGAAATATCCCAACTTACTTTATTATTCTCAAAGAAAAGGGCTTGTGGTGATTCGTGTTTAACACCATATGTCTCAGCAATATAATTTGATAGTGGACGTGCGTCTTGGACGTGTAAATAGTATGCTTTCACTGAGTTTTGGTTGTTTACATAGTTCGAGAATGCTTCATAACCTGCGCCGCTAATTGGACAGGTTGTACTATGCTTTAAAAATAGAAAAGATTCATTTTCGTTGACTACTTCATTAAACTCTTCTACGCTTGTAATTTTCTTCATTTTCATCATCCTTTTAAGTTTTTTCTTTATTTTACCTTCCCAATTACTCATTCACAATAAATTAACATATGGGATAGTCATAAAAAAAAGCGTTCAAGTAGATGAACGCTTACTAGCAAATTTAAGGGCGATTGATATTGCTTTCTACTTCATCTAACGCTTCTTGGGCTTCCGTTAGCTTTTGATGAAAGTCTTCATCACTTTGAGACTCTACTTCATCAGCAAGTACCTCGAGGCTTGTTGGTGGTAAATTGTCTTCATGCTGATCAGCTTTTCTAAAATTTTTTACTTTATCTACGACTTGTGATGATTGCTCGGAGATAGTATGCGACAAATCTGCTGTTTTTACTTTCGCAGTTTGAGCAAATTCTTGTCCTTTTTCAACAGCGCTATTTTTCACTTGCTCCGTTTTTAAACGAACATAAGCAGCTTGTTCATTTAAATCAGCTCTTAGTTCTTTACCTGCTTTCGGAGCTAACAATAAAGCAGTCGCTGCTCCTACTACTCCTCCAATAATCGTTCCTAATAAAAAGTCTTTATTTGTTGATTGATTATTTGCCATTGCTTTCTCCTCCAGTATACTTTTAAGAATAAGATCTTGAGCGTTTTTTTGATGGTTCAACTAACTCAGCAGCAGTGGAATCAACAGTAGATTGTTGCACAGGCTTTCTTCTTGCTTTCAATCGTTCCCACACATCCATTGCTACATTGCTCCATTGAACAACTTGTGCAACAGTCTCTTTGTTTTCTTCTACCTTTTGGGAGACGCTAGTAGACACGTTCTTTAAAGATTTATTTAAATCATGAATCGAGTCTCCAACACCTTTCACCGAATCCACTACGGTATTTAAAGCTTCGGATTTTCGTTGAATATCTTCTGCCAATAAATTAGTTTTATGTAAGAGTGCAGTTGTTTCCGTTGTAATACCTGTCATTTGTTTTTCCAAACCGTCGAGCGTTCCTGCCACAGATGTAAGAGTTTGTTGTACAGAACGAAGCGTCTTTGATACTGAAACAACAAGATAAAAAATCGCAATAGCGACTACTGCAGCGCTTAAATATAAAATAAGAATCATATTTAATCCCCTCCTCGTTCATAATTGTTGATACAAATACGTTCCCAATTTTAAAATAACTTAAACATAGGATCAAAAATTGGAAGCGTTTATCCTTATCATACACTATCTTCCTCATTTTCTTAAACTTTTATTATTTATTGCCTTATCCTTTGGAAAGTATAACTAAAACATTCCATATTCATCAACAAAAAATAAATAATCGGTTACAATAAGAAAGTGACAGTTGTCGCTTATTTTAAAGGAGGAATACATATGAAAGATCCTAGAATTCAAACTTTGGCGCATAACTTAATTAATTATTCCGTTCGTCTTCAAAAAGGTGAAAAAGTTTTAATTGAAAACTTTGGCTTGCAACGTGAACTTGTAACTGCCCTTGTAAACGAAGCATATGCTGCAGGTGGATATCCATTTGTTTTATTAAAAGACCATACGGTAGATCGTGCTCTCCTTCAAGGTGCACAAGAAGAGCAATATAGCATGATGGCTGATTTTGAAGCAAACGTGATGAAGCAAATGGACGCTTATATTGGATTACGTTCAGGTTCTAATATCTTTGAACAATCCGATGTACCAGGAGACAAAATGCGTATTCATGGAAATACAATCGGTAAAAAAGTCCACCGTGATATCCGTGTTCCAAAAACAAAATGGGTTGTACTACGCTATCCAAATGATGCAATGGCTCAATTAGCTAAAATGAGCACAGAAGCATTTGAAGATTTTTACTTTGATGTATGTAACTTAGACTACAGCAAAATGAGTAAAGCGATGGATGCGCTTGTTGATTTAATGAATCGTACGGACAAGGTTCGTTTAACAGGAAAAGGAACAGACTTAACATTCTCTATTAAAGATATTCCTGCTGTAAAGTGTGCTGGCGAAATGAACATTCCGGATGGAGAAGTCTACACAGCACCTGTTCGTGATTCAGTAAATGGAACCATTGCTTATAATACACCTTCACCATATCAAGGATTTACGTTTGAAAACGTAACGCTAACGTTTGAAAATGGAAAAATTGTTGATGCAACGGCTAACGATACAGAGCGTATCAATGAAATTTTCAATACAGATGAGGGTGCTCGCTTTGTTGGAGAATTTGCAATTGGTGTAAACCCATATATTCAACACCCAATGCAAGATATTTTATTTGATGAGAAAATTGATGGTAGCTTTCACTTTACCCCAGGAGAATGCTATGAAGATGCATACAATGGTAACAAATCAAACATTCATTGGGATATGGTTATGATTCAACGTCCTGAATATGGCGGTGGAGAAATTTACTTTGACGATGTATTGATACGTAAAGACGGTCTTTTCGTATTAGAAGAATTAAAAGGATTAAATCCAGATAATTTGAAATAATCCATTATCCAAGTACTAAAAAAAGCTCAGATTATTAATCTGAGCTTTTTTTTATTATGAAACCGTTTTTTGGTATAACTCTTCAAATTTTTGAATATCCCCAGCTCCCATAAATACAAGAACTGCTTCATTATGACCTTTTAACGTTTCAATTGTTTGTTCATTAATAAGCTCTGCTCCGTTGATTTTACTGCGCAGATCTTCAATTGAAAGCTTGCCTTGCTGTTCACGAGCTGAGCCGAAAATATCGCATAAGTATACTTTATCAGCATGCTGTAAACTTGTAGCAAAGTCTTCTAAGAACGTTTGTGTTCTTGTAAATGTATGAGGTTGGAATACAGCAACTACTTCTCGATTTGGATACTTTTGACGAGCTGCTGAAATTGTTGCGTTAATCTCCGTTGGGTGATGCGCGTAATCATCAATTAATACTTGCTTTCCAACACTCTTTTCACTAAAACGACGCTTTACGCCTTGATAAGTCTTAAATCGCTCTTGTAACACAGCTACCGGGATGTCTTCATAATGACATAGGGCAATTACTGATAGAGCATTTAAAATATTATGGTCTCCGTATCCAGGAATTTCAAATGATGCAAAGAACGTATTACGTACAAATACATCAAATGCTGTTCCAGCCGTACTTTTCACGATATTGCGAGCTTGAAAATCGTTTTCTTCACCTAATCCATAATACAAGACTGGTACTTTTGCTTGTATTTGCTGAAGATGCTCGTCATCACCACAGGCAATAATACCTTTTTTCACTTGCAAGCCCATCTCTTGAAACGCACTAAATACGTCTTCAATGTTTGCAAAATAATCTGGGTGATCAAAATCGATGTTTGTCATGATTGCATAATCTGGCGTATAGGATAAGAAGTGACGACGATATTCACATGCCTCAAATGCAAAATATTTGCTATCTTTTACGCCCTTCCCTGTGCCATCTCCAATTAAATATGAAGTTGGCTCAGCGCCTTGAATAACATGTGCTAGCATACCAGTAGTGGATGTTTTACCGTGAGCACCTGTAACAGCAATACTTGTAAACTGATTCATATAGTCACCTAAAAAACGGTGATAGCGAACAACAGGTATGTCGCGCTCCATGGCTTCTGCAATTTCCTCATGCGTATCAGGAAACGCATTTCCAGCAATTACAACCATGCCTTCTTTAATGTTTTCTTTATTAAAAGGTAGAACAGGAATCCCCTGCTCTTCTAATGCTTTCTGTGTAAAGATTTCTTTTTCAATATCCGAACCTTGAACTTGAAAGCCCGTATCATTTAAGATTTGTGCTAACGCACTCATCCCTGTTCCTTTAATACCTACAAAATGGTAAACTGTCATATAAAGAACCTCCAACATTCGTCTATCTGTAAGACAGTATATGACGGTTATCAATAATTGCTCTTACAAACATGTCATTCTTCGCATTTGTTTGTATAGAATGATAACAGCTGCATATTATATCACTTCTGCAAATTGCTCAACAAGCTTTGAAAGCCTTGACTTTTGGCTATTTCTGAAAGACTCGGGCCTCAGTCAAATAGGTAACCGCATATCTTTTTAAAAATTGTCTCCAATTGAGCTTTTCTTCTTGGTTCAGTGATTGATGTAGCTTCTCCAAACTAGCTTCTGCTTGTATAAAGTAAGAGCCTACTAACACGTCATAACCGAGTGACTTTATTTTCCGAACCCATAATACTTTTTCAACATCTGTGTTTTTAAACCTTCCTTTTACATCTTTGATGATAACCTGCTTGTTTGTCAATGGACTATATCCTTTTACGTAAAAAGACTCACATACTTTTGATACAACAATCGGCTCTAATACACTTGTTAAAAACAACGCACTTTGAATTAAAAATGTTTCGTTTCGTGTAGCTGTTTTTTCACTTATAAACTGCTGCAACAACGTTCGGCCTTGAATTGTAACATAATCAAATGCAAGCCACTGTTGAAATAAATGCTCTTTGTCGCTTAGCTGCATTTGCTTTTGTGAAAGTCCTGTACGTTCACGAAAAAGGTGAGCTGCTCTCACTTTTTCTCGAATGTTTGTATACCTCATCACAAACAAAAGGTACTCATTATAAAAGGATTGAATGGCCTCGTCCGCTTGGGATTGTTTTTCTTTCCGAATTTCAATTAAATCAATAATGTCTTGATGGTTATTCGCCATTGCTTCTCACACTCATTATCGAGGAGCCTTAGCATATCGCTTGTGAGCTGACATCCTCATTAATAATTATACTTTCCAAATTAAACTGGAAAAAACAACGAAATGTTACCCTTACATATACTAAATCATTTTTTGTAATCTGACAAACCTTTATCTCGGTTCTCACACTTCCAAAATAACCTAACCTCATTACACACATAAAGACCTGGGCTAAGCTACCCTGCTAAAATAGCCGTAGCAAGCCAGGTCTTTACTTTAGTAGCTGGCTGTTTTATTTTCAAGTTCATGCAGCTCATCTTCCGTAATTAACACATCTCTTGGCTTACTACCTTTCGCTTCGGAAATAATCCCTTGCTGCTCCATCATATCAATTAATCTTGCAGCGCGATTATAACCGATACGGAATCGGCGTTGTAAGCTTGATGCTGAGGCACCGTCCTGGTTTAGAGCAAATTCACACGCCTCATAGAATAATTCATCATCTTCCTGTGTTGAAAACGTCTGCTGCTTTTTTAACAGTTCTTGCTGATCAAATAAATAAGTTGGCTTCATTTGCGATTTTACATGATCGACGACGCGATCAATTTCTTCATCTGATACAAAATTCCCTTGAACTCGAACCGTTTTAGACGAACCGTTTTCTAATAATAGCATATCTCCTTTACCAAGTAGTTTCTCCGCTCCACCTGTATCAATGATCGTGCGAGAATCAACTTGAGAAGAGACCGAAAAGGCTACGCGGGTTGGGACATTCGCTTTAATAAGACCTGTGATAACGTCAACAGAAGGTCTTTGTGTCGCTAGCAGCAAATGAATACCGCATGCTCTCGCTTTTTGAGCTATACGACAAATTGCTTCTTCAACTTCACCAGGTGATACCATCATTAAATCTGCAAGCTCATCAATAATAATGACGAGATATGGAAGCTTACCGCTTTTCTCGCTATGCTCTTCTACTTTTTCATTATAGCGTGTAATATCACGCACACCGGTATGCGCAAACAGCTCATAGCGACGTTCCATTTCTTCTACAGCCCATTTTAAAGCTGTTGTGGCAGCTTTGGCGTCTGTAATAACAGGACTTACTAAGTGCGGAATACCGTTATAAGGCGCTAACTCAACCATCTTTGGATCAATAAGCATCAATTTGACCTCATGAGGAGCTGCTTTATAGAGTAAGCTCACAATAATTGTGTTAATGCATACGCTTTTTCCTGAACCAGTGGCCCCTGCAATTAAACCATGTGGCATTTTATTTAAATCCGTGACTACTGGAGCACCTGAGATATCTAAACCCAATGCTACCGTTAAAGGTGACTTATTTTGGGTGAAAGCTGGGTCGTTTACTATTTCGCTAAGCAAAACCGGCTTACTTTGTTGGTTGGGCACTTCAATGCCAATTGTATTTTTACCTGGTATTGGCGCCTCAATCCGAATATCTCTTGCTGCTAAACTCAGCTTAATATCATCTGTTAAATTCGTTATCTTATTTACTTTAACGCCCGGCTCTGGTTGAACTTCAAAGCGTGTAACGGTTGGACCTTGCGTCACATTTACTACCTTGGCACGAACGTTGAAATTGTTTAGCGTCATATCAAGCAGGTCACTTTGCTCTTGTACCCAATCATGATCCTCTTCCATTTCAATTAATGGTGCATTTAACATTGACATAGAAGGGAATTGATACGACAATTCCGCTTGAGAATCCGCTAATGGTGTTGCTTCTTTAAGTAGGATAGGAGTTGGTTCTTCTTCACACTCCTCTTGCTTCTCCTGCGTTTTCAAACGCTCTACAGACGACGATTGAGCGACTTTTTCACGGTCCTTTTTTAACATCATGACATTAAACGGAACTAACCTGCGGCCTCCATTTGATGAGCTTGCACTTGACTTTTCCGGTTTTCGATTAGTGTCTTCCGGTTCATCTGCATATGCTTGTGGCTCTTCTTCAATTGCAGGCTGAGACTCTTTTACCTCTTCAAACTCGTCTACAATAGGCGCTTCTTGCTGTGGAACATCTTCTTCTATAGATTCTGACTTCTCTACTACTTCAGGCGCTATGCTTTCAATAGTTCCATGTCCCTCAAACTGAATTGATGGTTTCTCTACTTCTTCTAGTGGCCGTTCTTCAATATGTAAAGACGGGACTGTTTGGGGTTCGACATAAACATCTTTTACCTGTTCATTAAACGAGTCTACGTTTTCTACTTCCTTACTCTCCTCCTGCTGTTCTTTGCGCACTAGAGGTTCTACGTACGTCCTTTCGTTACGAATTTCTTTTCGCAGAGATTCATACGTAGGAGTCGGCTTTATTCCAGCTGAGCTCGAAAGCTCAAATTCGACCACTTCTGAATGCTGTTGAGAAAGTTGATGATTAGCTGGACGCTTGTTAAATCCGTATACAGGTGACGGGATTTCAGTTGGACGAAACGGCTTCTTCACTTGCGAAGTCGGCTTAGAAGCAACTGATACTTTTTTCTCTTGTACTGGCTTCACATATTCTGGACGTTGAAAAGGAGCCGGTTCTTCTCGATTCATCTGACGACTTTTCCGTACAAACTCTCGTTCATTTTTCACCTCTTCAGCAGGTCTTTCTCTTCGACGGACTTCATGACTTAGTGAATCATCTGAACGACTAAATTGATTGTCATCTATAAGTGGAAAGCGAAATTGACCTTTTGGATAGTGATAAGCTACTTTTGCCTCTAAGTCTTGATGGGTTGTCCCTTTTTCTTGTCTTGGTAAACGGGCTGGTGTTTGCTTCTTTGGAGTAGCTGCTTTTTCATTGACCGTTTCTTGAACTGGCCTTTGCTTCATTTCTGTCTCTTTCTTAGGCTCATTTAATGGAATCTCTGTTTGTCGACCTTCTTCATCTACTATAATTTCTTTCACTTCATAACCTAATAGATAATCCATCATTTTTCGCATAAAACCCATTTTTATCACTCTTTCTTCCTTAACAGTCGTATTTCTATTTATAAAAAACTGTATGCTTCTTGTAAAATTTTCAATTTTTATACACTCTCATTCATTTTACCATGTATCCAATAGGGTTCCTATAAAATCTATTAACTAGATACCCGATATCTTATGAAATATGCAAAAAAGCCACTAGAACTACTAGTGGCTTTTAATTTTATCAAATTTATAAAACTATTGACAATTGCTTTTCACAAACTGTAATCCTTTGAAACATAGGTGTAAAGCAACATCCGACTTTTGTATTATATAGAATTAAGCTGAGAACTCTTCTCCTACTTTTGCGCTTTCTTCCAACACTAAAATTCCTTTTTCCTGAGGAGCATTTGGCAAAGCTAATTCTTTTGCAGAACAGATCATACCAGAAGAAGGTACGCCACGAAGTTCTGCATCTTTAATAACAAGACCACTTGGCATAACAGCGCCCACTTTTGCCACTACAACTTTTTGTCCTGCCTCAACGTTTGGAGCACCACACACAATTTGTAACGTTTCTGTGCCAACATCCACTTTACAAATATTCAATTTATCAGCGTTTGGATGCTTTTCTTTTTCCTGAACATAGCCCACAACAAATTTTGGAGATAAGTCTACTTCAATCGATTCAGAAAATCCACTTTCTTGAATAACGCGGTTTACTTCCGCTACTAGCTCTTCTGTTAACTTAATCGGTCCACGCCCTGAGAAAGATAAAACAGTCGATGCTTCGAAAATATTATAGCCAGCAGTAACATTTGATTTTTCATCAAAGATGCGCGTGACGTTCTTTTTTGTTTCAAACGTTCGGTTTGACAGTTCGATGTCTTGAAGAGATACGATTAGCGTATCACCGATACCTTCTTTGTTGTAAAAAATATTCATTCCTTAACTCCGTCCTTTACTACGATTTTTTCCTAAAATGAAAATTGGCTCTAAATGCCCGTTTTCAT
The DNA here is from genome assembly GCA_024134725.1 of Bacillus sp. 1780r2a1. Lineage (NCBI taxonomy): Bacteria > Bacillati > Bacillota > Bacilli > Caryophanales > Bacillaceae > Bacillus > Bacillus sp. 1780r2a1. The sequence continues at coordinate 3,741,511 of CP099863.1, forward strand.
ACAAGAAAGAGAGTGCTGTAATGGGTACTCTTCCACTAGCAAAAAAGCTCATATTCATCTGTGCTAATATATCATAGCCCGTTTCATTTTGAACATCTGCTAAAATCAAAACATCTTGATGAGGCACAGCAATTGTGAGCGTTCCCTTTACTTTATCTTGAAACTCTTGTAAGAAAGATTCATTTAAAATGCGGCTCGCATCATACCCGTCATTAGCATTAACAAAATAAAAATCGTTGCCCGCAACCGTATCTTTTTTATATGTAATCGGCAATGACCGAAGATTAAATCTTGCCATTTCCCTAATAGATGTTACCTCAAGCTTTTCTTTTTCAAGGAGCTTTTCATCTATTAATCGATACGTATTACCCAAATCTAAGGCATAATAAACTCTTGTTTCTGCCGTATGATCATCATATACGAGCGGAACATCTTCGTTTGTTTTCGTTGGAAAAGAAGTAGATCGAATAACTGGAAGAATCTTCTTTTCTTTTGAGTTTAATTGTTGTTCATCATTCATTACGCGCACAGCTTCTCTTATATAATATATCATTTCATCTACTGCTGCGTCCTTTTTTTCTTCCCACTTCGCAATGAGTCCTGGTAGTGAAACAGTTAATCCTTTTTTCGTTTCAGAATGCTCAATTCGTAGCGTATCGTTTTTTTGATCGAATTGAAAACGTAAATTTTCATCTTTCAAACGATCTTGAATTAATTTTTTCATTTTAATACTCGTCATCTTCACTAAGGAATCCCTCCTTTTCACCAAAAAAGCTTAAAATTAGGCCTCTTGTTAAAACAACAGGCCCAGCGGTAGCTTATCCTTTTAAACTTTCGATAAATTGTTCAATCTCTTCCTGCGTTTTACGATCTTTACTTACAAAACGCCCGCTCTCTTCACCGTTGTGGTATCCTACAAAACTTGGAATACCAAAGATATTGAGTTCAATGCACAAATCAATAAACTGATCGCGATCTACATAGTGAAACGTATAGTCACTATATTTCTGTTCCACTTCAGGTAAAATTGGTTCAATGACACGACAGTCTGGACACCAGTCTGCTGAGAACATCATAATATGTTTTCCTTCTTTAATGACCTCATTATATTGTTCAATACTCTCCATTTTTTTCATTGTTACTTCCTCCTTTATATTGTATGCCTTGTTGCTTCCCAAAAAAGACATCTTATTTATCATTATTTTAATTGTACAGTCATTCATATGAAACCATAGTCAACAAGATGGTGCAAGTATCTTACTTCTAAGTATGTAGAGCGTTTCGGTATTATTAAGGTGTTAGTATATCCTATTTATTGTTTTTGATGAAACTGATATTGACCATACAGCATGCGAACAACGTGTTCAAACATCGTTGTTCTTGTGAGCATTTCCGATGTGAAGATACCTATTGCCCCTTCATTTGAACGCACATTTTTTTTATGCGTAAAGCGTTCCATAGCTTCCGCTAACTCAATTTTTTCTTTCTTTAACATTGTTGCAATTTCATGAGGTAATAAAATCCTTGCACCACCAGCAATAATTGGCTTTTTGAGAGAAGGACTACTTAAAGCTCCCCAATTGCACAAAAACAACCCATAATCTGTTTCTGTTACGCCACCTTCTAATCCTATCCCTAAATCCATCTCATCTTTACATGCTCTCTCTGAACGGTTAATGGCTCCTTGAATGGTTTCTTCATCGGAAAACGGTTGGCTAGATACACCTGAAGGCACCTCAAACAAATGGTAGGTCATTTCTTGTCCAAATACATTTTTAACAGCATTTATTTTAGTTGGATTTTTCGTTCCAATTGCAATATTCATTTTATCTCTCCTTTGCTTATTGTTTAATTAACACAAAAAACAATCGCTTTTTACAAGCGACTGTTCTAAGATTAAACTTGCTCTTTAAGAGTAGCTACTGTTGTTTCGTCCGTTGCACGCACTAACTTCACTAATAGTTCTTTCGCAGCTGCATAATCATCTACATGAATCATAGAAGCATGTGTATGAATGTATCTTGAGCAAATACCAATTACAGCAGATGGAACTCCACTATTAGATGTATGAACACGCCCTGCATCAGTACCACCTGGTGAAACAAAATACTGATATGGAATATGATTGGTCTCAGCCGTATCTAAAATAAACTCTCGAATACCTCGATGCGTTACCATCGTCCGGTCAAAAATGCGAAGCAGTACACCTTTTCCAAGCTGCCCAAATGCATTCTTATCCCCTGACATATCATTTGCTGGGCTTGCATCTAGCGCATAAAAAACATCAGGCTTAATCATATTTGCAGCAGATTGAGCACCTCGTAAACCTACTTCTTCTTGCACAGTTGCTCCAGCGTATAGAATATTTGGCAACTTTTCATCTTTTACTTCTTTTAATAATTCAATCGCTAATCCACAACCATATCGATTATCCCATGCTTTTGCTAAGATTTTTTTCTCATTAGCCATTGGTGTAAATGGACAAATGGGCACAATCTGATCTCCAGGACGAATCCCCATATCAGCAACCTCTTGCTTAGAATCGGCGCCGACATCAATCATCATATTTTTAATAGCCATTGGCTTATTACGCTGCGCATCTTCTAACAGATGTGGCGGAATCGATGCAATAACGCCTGTAACCTTTCTCGTTCTTGTAACAACCTCGACTCGCTGAGCCAAGAGTACCTGACTCCACCATCCGCCTAATGTTTGAAAGCGTAACATTCCTTTATCCGTCACTCCGGTTACCATAAATCCAACTTCGTCCATATGCCCAGCTACCATTACTTTTGGACCTGAAGCATTGCTTTTTTTTACCCCAAAAATACTCCCAAGTCCATCCTGAATAATTTCATCAGTTAAAGGCTCCATTTGTGATTTCATAAAAGCCCTTACTGCGTGCTCATGCCCTGGAGCACCCGGAAGTTCTGTTAGCGTTTTAAATAATGATAAAGTTTCTGAATTCATCTTTCGTCTCCTTTATGTATGTCATTACCCTTTATTGTAGCGAAAAGTCAAAATACTTTCCATTCTTCTTCCTTAAACACCTGGATTGCTTAACAATTAAAGTATGTTTTTGTATAATGGACTGTAGTAAGAGCTTTTGTTTTCATTAAATAAAGAAGGTGATTATTATGAAGTATACCCAGCTCATAACAGGCATTGCTGTTGGTTTTGCAAGCGCTTATCTCTATCAAAAGAAAAAGTCGTCTCTTTCATCCATGGAAGCACTGCAAATTGCAAAACAGGCATTTAAACAAAATGGTCCTATTAACGGCTCTTGGATTCAGACGACGACCAAGGTTATAAATAGGTATGGTCTCGCTTTTGAAGGTTACTCTGGCGGTATTACTCGCTCTGTAGACGGCAGTCGTGAACAATATGAATTTTTCATTGATAAAAGTAGCGGTAACATTATTGACTTAGTAAAGATTGATTAAATTTCACTGCATTTATGATATCACCTTTAGTATCCCACTTAATTGCTCGGTAATAAGCATCATGGTAAAAACTAAGCCATGCATTTTGATTGTATGCGTATTGAAGCCATTTTTCTTTTTGTGAAATAGATGTCATTGGAAAATCGTCATAGGCCATAACCCACAAAACATTGTGATGAGCATGAGTTGGCAGTAAATCTCCCATATGCACAAGCTGCTCACCTCGGCTACTAATGACAACGACAGAATGTCCATCGCTATGCCCACCTGTGTGGTGCATCGTAAATTCCGGGAGCAATTGAATAGAATCATGAAACGGTACAACTTGAGATTCAATAGCTTCCCAATTCTGCTTCCAATACGTATTTTTTGAACGTATATTAGGGTTTTGCATTTCGTTCCATTCAACTTCGCTTACGTAAATAACTGCGTTTGGAAACGTAGACTCCAATGTACCTTGACTTTTCGTTGTTAGTCCCGATACGTGATCAAAGTGCATATGTGTCATCGCTACTTTGGTGACATCATGTCGTGTTAACCCTAGTTTCATTAAATCCGTTTCTACATGAGATTCTTCCGTAATACCAAAATGTTTTTTTTGCTTACCTTCAATCATTCCATTTCCTATACCTGCATCAATTAAGACAACTTCTTTACCAATTTGAACTAAAAGTGGATCAGTTCTCATCGGAATACGGTTATCATAGGCAGGAGGGTATTTTTTAGACCAAAGCTCTTTTGGTACAACACCAAACATAGCGCCTCCATCAAGATGATTGTCTCCACCGTTTAACCAAGTAACTTTTACATCCCCTATTGTTAACGTTTCCATTTTTTACACCTCCCATATATTCCTATTTATTGTATCACTGCCTATTTGCGTTTTTATAGTCTTTTTTAAATAAAAAGGACCTTTCACTAGTTGAAAGGTCCCTGTTGATATTACTTTTCGTTCATGTATTTAACTTCTGAACGATAGATTCGACTTCCTTTTTGAGAAAACTTCTCTTCATACTCAGTCATAATATTTCCTTCAAATTCACTCGCATGTAAATCTAAACTTACGTACTTTAATAACAAACCATATTCAGAAAAGCTCATTAAAGAGTATTCAAATAACCCTTGATTATCTGTTTTAAAGTGTATTTCTCCACCATCAATTAAAATTTGCTCATAGATATTTAAAAATGTTTTGTACGTTAAGCGTCTTTTAGCATGACGAACTTTTGGCCAAGGATCTGAAAAGTTTAGGTACACTCGTTCAACATCACCTTTAGCAAAATATTCGGTTAAGTCTTTTGCATCAACACTTAGCAGCTTGAAGTTCGGTACTTCTGCTTCAATTATACGATCTAAAGCACTCACAATTACACTCTCGTATAACTCAATACCAATATAGTTAATATTTGGATTTTGCTTAGCCATTCCAAGTAGAAATTGACCTTTTCCAGTTCCTACTTCAATATGAATTGGATTATTGTTTTCAAATACTTCGTTCCACTTTCCCTTATGTTCTGCAGGGTTTCCCACAGCATATTGTGGATACTGCGCCAATTTTTCTTTTGCCCAAGGTTTATTTCTTAGTCTCATACTCCACACCTCATCTATATTATCAAAAATTATCAAAATTGAACCACACGGAAAATGTCGGTTATTTTGTACAACCGACATTCGTATGAATAATTGTATTTATAAAGAAAAAAATAAAAGCATCATACGAGAAAGGATGATGCACTATGCCTTTAAACGCTCAGCATCAAATGGCTATCTTAAAGGACATCTTATCAAATCACCAAACAGACTGCTGTGGAACAGTCTCAGAATGCGAACAAGTTGAACGTTTGGCTCAAGCAATGCTAGCAAATGGAACTGCTAATGAACAAGTGTATCGTACGCTTCAAAATATTTGCGAGTATACACAAACTGCAAAAAGCGCGGCACATCTTGACCAACACATTGAGACAAACAAACAAAATCTATCTCAATGGGTTGAAGAACTATCTAGTCTATCTTAATTAAACTTACTGGCTTAGCTGCTCATTTTCAAGCAATACTTTTAAGTAGTTAAGCCAGTAGTTCATTTCTGGTACTTCTTGCTTTGTACGGTGCCATTGTACAAATAAAATGCTCTGACTCACCACATACCATTTCATTCGCTTTTGTAAGTTATCAGTTAAAGTAATACCATACTTTTCTAACCAGCTCTTCCATTCTGCTGGATCGATATACCAATACAATAAGAGGCCTAAGTCAATGGCTGGATCAGCAATCATCGCTCCGTCCCAATCAATTAAATATAGCTGTTCATTTTCGCCTAGTAACCAATTGTTATGATTGACATCGCAATGACAAACCACATATTCCTCTGGTTGAACAAAATCCACTTCTCGTTCTAAATACATAATTCCTTGCTCAACAATCAGTTCTTTTTGCAAGTCTACATCTACATTCGCTCGAATATCGAGTAGAACGTCTTGTGGTAATAATGACTCTTTCCCTAATCTTTTTAACATATCCAATAGCTCTTTAGAGTGATGAATTTTACTCAGCAACTCTGTTACGCTATCCGAGTTCATATCTTGTGGCTTCAACTCTCGACCATCTAACCAGTGTTGAGCTGTAATTACATCTCCATTTTCCATTCGTTTTGTCCAAACTAGTTTTGGAACAATGCCTTCTGCTGATAAAACAGCTAGGAAAGGAGATGAATTACGCTTCAGAAATAGCTTTCGGTCTTGAAACCTTGCGAAATAAGCATCTCCAGTTGCACCGCCAGCAGGAGTCACTTCCCATTCGCTTCCTAATATATGTTCCAACCAATTCACCTTCAATTTCAACACACACATTTCATTAAAAATTTAAAGTTATGTTTACTTCTATTTATATCATCAACAACGTGTATTTGTTTTATTAAATAAAAAAGACAGCTATTGCGGACATATACCAATAGCTATCCTTCATAAATTTTATCCTCTTCCCGCTTTTCTCGTCAAGTAGCAGAATAGCACTTATGTTTTAAATAATGCTAAAACTCCAACTGCAGGAACGGCTGTTTTACCTGAAAGGACTTTTGTAAATGGATACTGATAAGCATTTTCTCCATCAATTACAACATGCCAATTTCCCGGTGGCAGGTTAATATAACGAGTCGATGTGTCTTGGTTAAACGCGACAATAATATCTTTCCATGGTCCGTACTCTTCTACATTAACAAGAGAATATGCAACAACTTCTGGTACTGATTCTAAGAACTTCATATGCTTCCTAATGAGCTCAGTTGTATGAAAGCGAAAAGCGCCGTGTGCTTTTCTTAGCTGAATCACTGCTTGTAGCCATTTGATATCCTCTTTATAAATCTTTCGCTGTTCCCAATCAAATTGATTAATGCTATCTGGGGAACGATAGCTATTTTCAACGCCTTTTTTTGTTCGGTAAAACTCTTGTCCTGCATGTAGAAAAGGTATTCCCTGAGCTAATAACACCATTGCACTTGCAAGCTTTTGCCTCTTTTGCAAGATTCGCTTCTCTTCATGGGAATTACACTTACTCAATTTATCCCACAAAGTATGATTATCGTGTGATTCTACATAATTTATTGAGGAGGTAGGCTGGGTAAATAAATACTTTTCTCCTTTTTGATAAGAAACACTGCCAGCTACTACTTGCTTTACTTCGTCTATTCGATGAGTGTTACCACAAATAAAACCTTTATCATAGATGTTAAAAGTACTTCCCTTAATAAAATCTCGAAAACGATCATTAAAAAAACCGATGTTTGGTACCTTATCAGAATTATAAATGGTTGCTTTCTCCTCTGAGGATAAAGGGGTATTTAAATCCCAACCTTCACCGAATAGTAAAATCGATGAATCATATTCAAACAGCTTTTGTCGAATCATATTCATCGTTTCAATATCTAAAATTCCCATTAAATCAAATCGAAAGCCATCAACATCATATTCTTTCACCCAAAACAAAACCGAATCCACGATAAATTTGCGTGCCATCTTACGCTCAGAAGCAAAGTCGTTTCCTACACCAGTTCCATTAGAAGGCATTCCAAATTCATCATGGCGGAAGAAATAGCCTGGAACAATCTTTTCAAATGAAGATTCTTCTCTTATATACACATGGTTATAGACGACATCAAGTATAACACGCAAGTCATTCTCATGAACGGTTTGAATAAGCTCCTTTAGTTCTAGAATACGGGCTACTGGATTGGTCGGATCCAAAGAATAACTACCTTCCGGGACATTAAATAGGAGTGGGTTATAGCCCCAATTGTAAGCATCAAAAGGATTCAATTCATCTACGCCATCGAAATCATTAACTGGTAAAAGCTCCACATGTGTAATACCAAGTTCCTTCAAGTAAGCTAAGCCTGTTGATACACCGCTTTCTGTTGACGCTCTAGTAAATCCTGCATATGTTCCTTTACTGGACACGTTACTGGAGGGATGAATGGTAAAATCACGAATGTGCACTTCATAAATAATGGCATCGGTAGGGTTTGGAAGCGGAGCCTTTTGCACCGGTGACTGCTTCGTTTTTTTTAAATTCACCAGCACACCATATTTACTATTTACTGATGCTGCTATTGCATAAGGGTCAACAGCTTCTCTCGTAACGCCGTTGACCGTTACCTCAAATGTGTAGTAATACCCTTCTTTTTCAAGTCCACAGGCCGCAGTCCAAACTCCTTTTGTCAGGCGAGTCATGCTAATATATTCTTTGTTTAAAGTTTCAGGATTGATAAGCTTTACTTTTACATCCGTAGCAGTTGGTGCCCATACTTTCACCTGGATATGTTGGGTAGTAAAACTCACGCCCAAATCTGATTCATTATAAAAGAAAGCATCATCGAATTCAGGAGTCCGGATGACGGCTCCTATCTTTAAGTCTGCTTTCGCACCACGTTCTTCTACCACTCGATACTCTTCACCAATCTCTACTTTCATTGGACAATAGTATTCATATTTTATAGCTTCATGTAAGACTTTTTTATCCTTTAACGTTAAAGAAAGAGATTGGTCACCTCTCATTAAGCAAAGCGAATTCACTTCTCCATTGTAGTAAGATTTAGGAACAAGAACGGTAACCATATCCATCTTATCTAAATATGCTTCAAATCTTTGATCATCATAAGCCATCTGTTCTCCTCCTACATAACTTATTATGAGCATTATATGTTCAAATTGGAGAAATGAAAGCATTTTCTATTAGATAAATACTAAATTTCACATCAAAATGATTCATTCTCACTTCGATCAAAATAAATGCTTTGACTATGTTTTAAAAGTGCCTCAGCTGCTTGAAGCTGATTAAATTTTAAAGGTGCTGATAAACGCCTTAAACTATAGAACCATTCTTCATAATTCCTCTTATCAATAAAATCAATTTGATAAGGTTCTTTAGGAGAGTCAAAGAATCCATTACGACTCAGCAATACTTTTCGAATAGGTCGATCAATGTTATGCGATTGGTAAAGGCTTTTTACGAGTTGCACCGTTCTATTTAATCCAAGCACAGGATTTAACACTTTCTTTTTGTCTTTCCCTATTAACTCTGTCCAAAAATTTTCTTTTGAATACTGAAACACAGAGCCATTTTTCCCTTCAACCATTGCAATGCAGATAGTTTCTGTAGGCGTAATTAAAATGACCTCTGCTTCAACAGGGGCTTTTTTCACTAAAAACACAGGCTTATACATAAGTAGAAACGTATCAGGAAAACTTTTCAAAAAATATTGAAGCTTTTCATCATAAAAATATCGCTTATCTGCATTTGAAAGCTCAAATAAAGTTGATGTCGCCCACCTCATTTGCATTTGAAAAACGTTTTCTAAAAACAACACTTTTAAATCTTGTAGGTTTTTAGGGTCTGTCACGAACGTAGTGAGATTTTCAGCATCAAAGCTTTCTTCTCCTTCTTCTTTTTCTATTGCTACCTCCATATATTGTTTATCTATTTCAACTAGTTCATCTTTTTTAAAGAAGAACTTTACCTTTTGAAAAAGCGATTGTTCTGGAGTCAGGGATTCTTCTAACTCAGCTATATCCGCTTCTTTTCCATTGTAAAAATAATCCTTTGCTCTATCCCAATTATGTTGTTTCACACGTGTAAATTGAGATGAATAATGATACAAATCTCTCTCATAGCGTGAAAGATAGTCTTGTATCTTAATAAGTTGCGCCATATCAAATCATTCTCCTCGCTAAAAGCTGCCAGATTGTTTTTATGGTTCAATTTTACTAATATTAAAACAAAGATACCACTAGTAATTAGAGCTTTTTAGTGAAACAGGATGCTTAAACCCTTTTATCCTACTAAGGCGATAGATTATGTTATGATAGAAAAAACACGTCTTTTTCTGACTGTGAAAGTGTAGCTGTACACTATTGTTGTCTATACTAAGTTAAAAAAGATTATTAATTCTATCGATGCAAAGGATGGTTATAATGAAAGTTGTTAACAACATGGCAGATTTAATTGGGGATACGCCCCTTGTCAAATTGAATCGCCTTCAGCCAGCTGACGGTGCATCCGTTTATTTAAAGCTTGAATTCTTCAATCCCAGCAGGAGTGTAAAAGATCGCGCTGCCTTTAATATGATTGTTAAAGCTGAAGAGGCAGGCCTTTTAAAGTCAAATTCAACTATAATTGAGCCAACTAGTGGCAATACTGGAATTGGATTAGCTATGAATGCTGCAGCAAGAGGTTATCGTTCAATTCTAGTTATGCCAGATACTATGACACAAGAACGTATCAACTTATTAAAAGCTTACGGGGCTGAAGTTGTGCTAACACCAGGAGATGAAAAAATGCCAGGAGCTATTCGTAAAGCAGAAGAATTAACAAAAGAAATTCCAAATGCTTTTATGCCGATGCAATTTAAAAACGCAGCTAATCCAGACGCGCACCGCCACACCACGGCAAAAGAAATCGTCGAAGCAATGGATGATTTAAATAAAGAATTAGCTGCATTTGTTGCTACAGCAGGTACTGGCGGTACAATAACAGGAACTGGTGAAGCGCTAAAAGAACGCTATCCAAACATGAGCGTTCATGTAGTGGAACCTGCTGGCTCTCCCGTTTTATCAGGTGGAAAACCAGGAAAGCATAAGCTTGTAGGAACAAGCCCCGGCTTTATACCTAATACCTTAAATGTGGATGTATATGATGAAATTTTAAAGATTAAAGATGAAGAAGCGTATGATATTACGCGTAGACTGGCTGCTGAAGAAGGGATTTTAGTTGGCCCATCCTCTGGTGCAGCTTGCTATGCTGCTATCGAGGTAGCTAAAAAACTAAGCCCTGACCAAGTCGTTGTGTGCATTGCCTGCGATACAGGCGAACGCTACTTATCAAGTGATTTATTCTCTTTTGATTCATAATAAGTTAGAAAAAGACGCTCATGCTTTTGAGCGTCTTTTTCTTTTACTTAGCTAATTCATAAATAGCTTGTGCATAAATGGCTGTTGCTTTCATTAAATCTTCGACCACCATATATTCATCTTTTTCATGGGCCACTTCTTCTCTTCCAGGGAAGAGTGGGCCAAATGCTACTCCCGCTTCTAATGCTCGTGCATATGTACCTCCACCGATAGAAATAAGCGTTGGTTCTTCTCCTGTCTGGTCTTGATACACTTGCTGTAACGTTTTAATAAGCTCATGGTTTTTATCTACATGATGGGGTTTTGAATCAGAAAAATGCTTAACAGTGATTTGATAGGTCTCACTTTGTTTCTTGAGTGTAGAAATAATACTGTCAATATTAGCGGCAACTGGATAACGAATGTTTAAGCCAATTTGCCCGGCTTTCTCATCAGTGTAAAATAAAATACCAACGTTTACGGTCAAGTCACCTGTTACATCATCTCGAACATGCAAACCGATTTTGTTACCAATTGTATCGTCTACAAAATATTGATTAACATATGTAATAAACTGTCTTGCTTGTTCATTTAATGCTAATTCATGTAGAAAACTTACTAACAACAGCCCTGCATTTTTTCCTTTTTGAGGAACACTTCCATGTGCCGATACCCCTTCTAAAGTAATCGTATATCGGCTGTTGTTGAATTCAACTGTACCTTTTACGTCATGTTTATTTAAGAAGTTCTCATACGCTTTTTTCAAGTCTACTTCTTCTTTCACAGCAAGAACTGCTTTTGCATAATCAGGCACCATATTATAGCGACGACCAGATTCAAGTGATATTAATACATACTCTCCGTCTGTACCTTGAATCGGTTGTTGGTGTAACTCCACATCGGTAATTCCTTTTTCTGCGTAAATAATAGGAAAGTCAGCGTCTGGAGCAAAACCCATCGTTGGCATTTCTTCATGTTTAAAGTAGTGATCTACACATCTCCAATCGCTTTCTTCATCCGTTCCAATAATCATACGTACGCGTTTTGAGAGCGGCAACTTCAACTCTTTCACAATTTTCATAGCGTAATAAGCAGCCATTGTTGGTCCCTTATCATCAATGGCTCCACGGGCAAAAATTTTCCCATCCTTAATTTCGCCACCGTATGGATCAACAGACCAACCATCACCTTCAGGTACGACGTCAACGTGACATAAAACTCCTATTAATTCTTTTCCTTCTCCTAATTCAATATGTCCTGCATATCCATCTACGTTCTTAGTTACAAAACCATCAGCATGTCCTTTATCCAATAAAAAATGAAGAGCTTTAGCTACTCCTTCTCCAAACGGCTCATCTTCTTTTATAGATTCATCGAGAACACTTTTAATTTGTAAAAAACGTTTCGTTTCTTCCAAGATATCGCGTTCTCTTTTTTTGACTTCTTCCATCCAATTGATAGCTTCCATATTTATCCTCCACCATTTCAGAAGTATTCAATTTGTACTATTTTCCACTTTATCACACCTTTTTTTAAAAAGCATCTAAGGTGTTTAATTAGCTGCAAAAAGGGTAAAGGGTTGTAACCTTTTCTCTAAATTTATGCTCGAATAGGTCTATTTGGTTATATTTTGCATACATTAAATAAATAATGTATAGCTTAAGAAAGGAGACCTGCCAAAAAAGTACATATTTATCTCATTTATATCAATTTTTGTAAATTAATTATTAAATTAAGCTTTACCCTTTTATTTTTTATGGTTTTTTGTGTACAATGTAACTGAGGACTTAAATAGTGCTTGACATCTCAAAGTTATAAAGAAGTTGTGCCTTACGAAAAACGAATAAGGAAGTGGTTTTTTGAAACCTTCAACTAATCGAATGCTAACGCGTATCAAATCCGTTTACATGTTCATTAGTAAAAAGGGAACTGTTACTACTCAAGAGCTTGTTGATGAGTTTGGTATCACTCCTAGAACTATTCAGCGTGATTTAAATGTCTTAGCATACAATGATTTAGTTCATAGTCCAAGTCGTGGTACATGGACGACGACAGAGAAGAAGGTCAAGATTTCATCCTAGTAAGTTTCAAAGGTAAGTATTTATATACAGAGATAAAGATTCCTCATACTTTTCACCATGTGTGTTGAGTATCTTTGAATGTCCGACTTTACTTCGGTGCATTTAAACGTGAATTGTTTCACTTGCGTAGAGTGAACAAAAAGGAACCAATTTATGTACAGGTTCCTTTTTCTTTCGCCTCTTATTCCTTTTTTCCCCTTAATAAATTTAGCTCACCTTCCGTTAACTCTCGATATTCACCTAATTCCAACTCTTCATCTAACGACAACGAACCCATTGAAATTCGTTTTAAGTATGTTACTTTTTTACCTCTCGATTCAAACATACGCTTTACCTGATGAAATTTCCCTTCCACAATGGTTAGCTCAATTTCAGATGATTCACCGCTTCTTAAGATTGTTAGCTCTGCGGGTTTCGTAACGTATCCATCATCTAGTGTAACTCCTTTTCTGAATGCCTCCACGTCTTCCTCTGTCACTTCCATATTAATAATCGCAAAATACGTTTTAGGAACATGCTTTTTCGGTGAAAGCAGCTGGTGAGCAAGCTGTCCATCATTTGTTAATAACAGTAATCCTTCCGTATCTTTATCTAGTCTTCCCACTGGGAATGGGTCATAAATAGCGTCGTCAATTTCTAATAAATCAACAACTGTCTCATGTTGATGATCTTCTGTAGCAGAAATTACTCCTTGCGGTTTATTCATCATTAAATAAATAAATTCTTTGTATTCAATAATCTCTCCGTGAACGGACACTTCTTCAGCTTCTGGGTCCACATGTAGCTTAGCGTCTTTAATCGCTTTACCATTTACTTTTACTGCTCCTGTTTTTAATAACCCTTTTACTTCTTTTCGACTGCCATAACCCATATTAGCTAATAGCTTATCTAATCTCATAAAATCCCCCTCTATTTATATTCGAAAAGAAAGTGACCCATTGAATGAGTCACTCTATTCTTAACCGTTCGCTGGACGACGGCGTAAAATTTTTCGTTCAATTATGTTGATAATTCGTTTTCCCATTACTCGCTCTAATAATGTCGAACGATACGTAGCTACACCGTATATAACCCCTCCAACACCTGCTCCAATAAAGGTAATTACTACAGCTGCAATACGGCTTTGATCGTACATTAGGAAGAAACCTAAAATAAAGGAAAGTACTTTAACGCTTAATCCCATAATAGCAACGAAGATAAAGATTAATACTGTACGTTTGATAAATGCTTGGTAATCATAATTCGCATACTTTTTAATGAGATAAAATGTATATGCAATAGATACAAGATAGCCAAGAGCCGTTGCTAAAATAGAGCCTAACTCGTGAAATAGATAAATAAATGGTACGTTACAAATAATTTTCACAATTAGACCAAATGCTAAACTGATTACCGCATATTTTTGTTTATTCACACCTTGTAAAATCGCAGCATTCACAGTAAAAAATGAAAATAATAACGCCACTGGTGCGTAAGCTAATAGGACTGTTCCGCCAGCTTTAACGTCTTCTATACCAAAGAATGTTCCATAGGCTGGACCTGCTAAAGCCATCAAACCAACTGATGCTGGTAATACTAAGAACATAATCGTTTGATACGTCTGGTCAATCTGCTTTTGAAGAGCCGTGTAATCTTGATTCACAAACGATCGTGTAATTGTTGGAACCAGCGTTAATCCAAAAGCAGTAGCTAATGAAACAGGAATCATTACTAGCTTTGGTACATAAGATTGCACAATCCCATTCATCGTCTCCGCAATTTCTTTTTGGCCTGCAGCTACCATTGCACGGTTAAATGTAAATTGATCAACATACTGGTAAAGCGGAATTGCAAGCCCAACAAACACATACGGAATAGAATACGTAAACAACTCTTTAAAAATAGAAACCGTTGAAATACGCGTTGGCGTAACTTTTTGCTCTTGTACCATCTTATCTAAATGAGGCTTTCGTTTTTTCCAATACCATAACAAGACAGCTAATCCACCGAGCGCACCTACAAATGCCCCCATCGTTGCAAATCCAACCGCTAAGGCTAGACTGCCTCCGACAACTTTTAACACGATGTACGTAGAAGCGAGTAAAAAGACAACGCGGACAAACTGTTCAATAACTTGTGAAACAGCAGTTGGTCCCATAGACTGGTGTCCTTGGAAAAATCCACGCATTAAACTCATAATAGGTACGACAAGAAGCGCCACGCTCACCATACGCATAACCATGACAACGTCTTCTAACGAATTATCTAAATCTGCTCCTCCCAGTGTTAAATTCGCAATAAAAGGAGATAAAGAATAAAGTAAGAGAAAAGATAAAATTCCTGTGACAAGCATTAGCTTAAGGCCTGCACGATACATTCTCCTACTCGTATAATAATCACCCATTGCATTGTATTTAGATACGAATTTTGAAACAGCCATCGGCATTCCTGCCGTTGCAATACTTAGATAAATAGCATATTGGTTATACCCATAACCAAATAAGGCTCCACCTACAGCTCCAACGAGCGTTGCAAATGGAAAAATATAAATCATTCCTAGTATACGAGAAATATATGTTCCTAACGTTAACACAAATGTTCCTCGTAATAGCTTTGAATCAGACATAAGCTTGCCTCCGATACGTAATGTTACACTTTGATAATAGTGATAAAATAAAAAGGAATCAAGTTGCAGTTTTATTTCAGACATGCTTTAATGTTAACTGCTGCTAGCAGCTAGAAAAAAAACAAGACTATAGCCCATTTTATCCAAAGTTTGTTCATTTGTCAGTGAACAAACTCAAATTTTATAAAATAGACAGGTTGGTGAAGATATGATTTATGATGTAATCGTAATCGGAGGAGGACCTTCTGGTTTGATGGCATCGATTGCAGCTGGTGAAAAAGGCGCAAAGGTACTATTAGTAGACAAAGGAACAAAGCTAGGCCGGAAGCTAGCTATTTCGGGTGGTGGACGTTGTAACGTCACGAACCGACTTCCAATTGATGAAATTATTAAGCACATTCCAGGAAACGGACGCTTCTTATATAGTGCATTTTCAATTTTTAATAACGAAGATATTATCTCGTTTTTTGAAAACCTTGGAATTGCTTTAAAGGAAGAAGATCACGGACGCATGTTTCCCGTATCAAATAAGGCACAATCAGTCGTTGATGCACTGATTGGTGAGCTAAAGCGTTTAAACGTTCATGTACGCACAAACACGCCTGTACGAAAAGTTGTATATGAGAACAATGCAGTAAAAGAAGTTCAGTTAGAGACAGGTGAAGTAATCCACACCAAGGCAGTTATTTTAGCTGTTGGAGGAAAATCTGTTCCTCATACAGGTTCTACAGGCGATGGATACGCTTGGGCAGAAGCAGCAGGGCATACCATTACAGAACTTTACCCAACCGAAGTTCCCGTCACTTCAAACGAAGCATTTATTCGAGAAAAAACATTGCAAGGTTTATCATTACGTAGCGTCGGGTTAAGCGTTTTAAATAAAAAAGGAAAGCCAGTTATTACGCATCGAATGGATATGATTTTTACGCACTTTGGAATTTCTGGACCTGCCGTATTACGCTGCAGTCAATATGTTGTCAAAGAGCTTAAAAAGCAAAAGACAACGACTGTTGAAATGATGATTGACTCATTTCCAGATATAAACGAAGAAAACCTCTTTCAAAAAGTTGTTTCACTTTTAAAAGAAGAGCCCAAAAAAGCAATCAAAAATGTGTTAAAAGGATTTGTGCCTGAGCGCTATTTACTATTTTTGTTTCAAGCTTCTCATATTGAAGAGCAAGAGCTTGCAGGACAAATTTCGCATGATCGCCTTCGTGAATTTGTCGGTTTGATGAAACGATTTACGTTTTCTGTAAATGGAACGTTATCTCTTGAAAAAGCATTTGTAACGGGTGGAGGCGTATCCGTAAAGGAAGTTCACCCAAAAGAAATGTCTTCAAAACTCATGAATGGCCTTTACTTTTGCGGCGAAATTTTAGATATTCATGGCTATACAGGCGGCTATAACATTACGTCAGCTTTAGTAACAGGAAGGCTTGCTGGAACAAATGCAGGAGAGTATGCCAAAAGCCTAGCGCATTAATGCGCTAGGCTTTATATATGACCATTGCTGAAAAACAGTATACCTGTTCATCTCGATCCACATCTACTGTGACCTGATACTTAATGTCTACAATATCGTCATCATCAAATTTTTTCAAAAAGCGATTTAGAGCTACTTCTAGATCTTTTTCATGCTCTTTATCAAATACTTTTACTTGAACCACACCGCGACACCACTTTCATCCCATGATTATCACTGCTTGGACACTTCTATTAATATATGTATCAATCACTATAGACATTCTTATAAAATTTATACGTTGAATTAAAAAGAGTGTGGAACAAATCCAACTAATTCTTGCTAGAAGATAAATGATACCTCCACTAAAATATTAAAATTCAAATAACCATTTTACTCCATCGGATTATAAGGTATCAGCCTTTCCTTCAGTTTCCACAGAAGTTGCGTTTCTTCCACTAATTTTCCAGCTGGTTTTGAGAATGACAAAAAGATACCCAAGCTATCAAAAGTCATTACCTTTCGATAGTTCGAGTATCTCATTCGCTGAAACGATTGTGCCTCGGCTTGGTTCATTTACTTTTTAATTATCTCGCCTTCCCATTCAAGCATACCGCCAACCATGTTGCGCACTTTGTATCCTTGCTCTTGTAAGTAATAACATACGTTCTCACTACGGCGACCTGAGCGACAGATAAAGATATATTCTTTTTCTTTATCAAAAGCATCAATATGTGAAGGAATATCATTCATGCGAATATGTCTTGCCCCTGGAATAATACCTTCTTCTACTTCTTCATCTTCGCGAACGTCTACTAGCTCAAGTTCTTCATTTTGTTCCAAACGCTTCTTTAGCTCTTCTGTTGTAATTTCTTTTACTTGTTCCATCTTTTTCAACCCTCTCATTATGTATTCGTGCCTCTGCTATTATTGTAACAAAAGTGATAAATGAAATTCTACTTACATAAAAAAAGCCTGAGGCTCTTGCCTCAGACCTCTATTATTAGTTCTTAGTTTGCTACAATGTTTACTAATTTACCTGGCACAGCAATCACTTTTCTGACAGTCTTGCCTTCAATTTGCTCTTGCACGCTTTCATTTGCCATTGCGATATCTTGAAGCTGTTCGCGTGATGCTTCGGCTGGAACGTTTAGCTTTGCACGTACTTTACCGTTCACTTGAACAACAATTTCAACTTCATCATCTACTAATTTTGCTTCATCAAAAGCAGGCCAAGCCTCATATGAGATTGTTTCTTCATGACCAAGTTTATTCCACAGCTCTTCTGTAACGTGTGGACAAATCGGTGCAAGTAACTTCACAATGCCTTCCACGTATTGTTTTGGAAGAACATCAACTTTATATGCATCGTTGATAAACACCATTAATTGTGAAATAGCTGTATTAAAACGAAGCCCTTCATAATCTTCCGTTACCTTTTTCACCGTTTGGTGGTATACGCGCTCTAATGTTTTATCATCGCTTTCTTTCACTTTATCACTTAGTTCACAGTTGTCATCCATTAACAAACGCCATACGCGATCGATGAAGCGTCTTGCTCCATCTAAACCTTTTGTTGACCAAGCAATGGAAGCATCTAAAGGTCCCATGAACATTTCATATAGACGAAGTGTATCTGCACCATGACTTTCAACAATCTCATCCGGGTTCACAACGTTACCTTTTGATTTACTCATTTTTTCATTGTTCTCACCAAGAATCATTCCTTGGTTAAATAACTTTTGGAACGGCTCTTTTGTCGGTACTACTCCGATATCATATAAAAACTTGTGCCAGAAGCGAGCATATAATAAGTGAAGAACGGCATGCTCTGCACCACCGATGTAAATATCAACCGGTAACCATTCTTTTAATTTTTCTGCATCAGCCAATGCATCTTCATTTTTTGGATCAATGTAGCGTAAGTAGTACCAGCAGCTTCCAGCCCATTGTGGCATTGTATTTGTTTCACGACGGCCTTTTTTACCTGTTTCTGGGTCTACTACGTTTACAAATTCATCAATGTTTGCTAATGGTGATTCCCCTGTACCCGAAGGCTTAATTTCCGTTGTTTTTGGAAGTACTAGTGGCAGCTCGCTTTCTGGAACAGGTGTTGTTGTACCGTCTTCCCAATGAATTACTGGAATTGGTTCTCCCCAATAACGCTGACGGCTAAATAACCAGTCGCGTAATCGATACGTAACCTGTTTTTCACCTTTTTTGTTTGTTTCTAACCAAGCAATCATATTTTCAATTGCTTCTTCTTTATTTAAGCCGTTTAAGAAGTCAGAGTTAACGTGCTCGCCATCTCCTGTATACGCTTCTTTCGAAACGTCTCCTCCTGCTACAACTTCCTTAATTGGAAGCTCAAACTTAACAGCAAACTCATAGTCACGCTCATCGTGAGCTGGAACTGCCATAATTGCACCTGTTCCGTAGCTCATTAATACGTAATCTGCAATCCAGATTGGCATTTTTTCGCCATTTACTGGGTTAACCGCATAAGCTCCTGTAAATACACCTGTTTTATCTTTTGCTAAATCTGTACGTTCTAAGTCACTTTTACTTTTAATCTTCTCAATATAGGCACCTACTGCTGCTTTTTGCTCAGCTGTTGTAATTTTATCCACAAATGGATGCTCTGGTGCTAATACGGCATACGTCGCGCCAAAAAGAGTATCTGGGCGCGTAGTAAACACAGTAAACGTTTCATCATGTCCATCAATTGTGAAGTGAACATGTGCCCCTTCAGAACGACCAATCCAATTACGCTGCATTTCTTTAATGCTCTCTGGCCAATCTAATTCTTCCAAATCTTCCAGTAATCGATCTGCATAAGCAGTAATTTTTAACATCCACTGCTTCATTGGACGTCGTTCTACTGGGTGACCCCCACGCTCACTTTTACCATCAATAACTTCTTCGTTCGCTAATACCGTCCCAAGAGCTGGACACCAGTTTACCGCAACCTCATCAATATACGCTAATCCCTTTTCGTATAACTTTAAGAAAATCCACTGCGTCCACTTATAGTAGCTTGGATCTGTTGTATTGATTTCACGCTCCCAGTCATATGAGAAACCTAGAGATTTGATTTGGCGACGGAAGTTGTTAATATTTTGCTCTGTGAATTGCGCTGGGTCATTTCCTGTATCTAACGCATACTGCTCTGCTGGTAACCCAAATGCATCCCATCCCATTGGATGAAGTACGTTATATCCTTGCATACGCTTCATACGAGATAAAATATCTGTTGCTGTATACCCTTCTGGATGCCCTACATGTAGGCCAGCTCCAGATGGATATGGAAACATATCTAGCGCATAAAATTTACGCTTTCCTTTATCTTCAGTCGTTTTAAATGTATGATTTTCTTCCCAAACCTGTTGCCACTTCTTCTCAATTTGCTTATGGTTAAAGGCCATGAATACTCCTCCTTCTATTTTAAGACAATGGTGTTAGAACTATAAAAAACCCCTCATCCCTTAAGAAAGGGACGAGAGGTTGAATAAACTTCCCGCGGTACCACCCACATTAGCACAAATTATGTATGTACTCACTCATTTTCCTTAACGCGGATGACGATAAATGCTACTTTGTTCACATTTACAGCTCAAAGGTGAGTTCATGAACGGTCGTTTGTTGACTCCCACCAACCGTCAACTCTCTTTGCTCGTATCGCCCACTACTATTCCTTCTCAATGCTTTTCATATAGTAACTACCTTGTATTGTAAATAATATGTGATTAAACTGCAAGTTGTTCACACCATTTTATCAAAGTTTCTCTTCTTATTTATAAACAAATCTCTTAAAAACATACATAATGCCCACTTTTTCAAGAAATATCCAAACATTCAGCACATAAACAGCTAAAATGTCCATGTGCTGAACCTCTTACTCTTTAAATACCTACTCCAAATGTAAAGAGAGCAATAGCTACCGCTAACCCTACGAGGGGAACAACCACAGTCATAGCTGCAACGGATCCATAGGCATCCTTATGCGTTTCACCGCAAATGGCGTTAATTGTTGTTACAACATATCCATTATGAGGAAGTGAGTCCAATACCCCAGATGAAATGGCCACAACCCGATGAAGTGCTTCAGGATTAACACCGGCATCCATATAGTGTGGTGCTAATAGAGGTAAGGCAATCGCTTGGCCACCGGATGCTGATCCGGTCATCCCTGCAATAACGCTTACTGCAATGGCGCCTCCAATTAATGGACTGCCCGGAATACTAGTCATTGCTTCGACAGCGACGTTAAAAGCAGGAGCTGCTTTGGCTACTCCACCAAATCCAACAACAGCTGCCGTATTTCCAATTGCAATCAAAGCACCCATCGTCCCTTCAGATAGCGCTCCCCAGAAGTCTTTAAAGTAACGACGGTTTAATACATACGTAGCGATAATCCCACTTAATAAAGCAATGATAAGAGCTGATTGCATCAATGAATTATGGAATACAAATGAACAAACAAGAACGACAACTAAAGGAATTAAACTAAGCAATGGATGAGGTAACTCTCTTCCTTCCTCCGTTCTTGGGTCCGCCTCTCTCTCAACGAAGTGCTCACCGTTTCGCACTGCTTTTGTAATAATTTTCCTCAACCACCAATAGCCAAACACTGCCATTAATACAGCCACAATTAAACTTACTTCCCAACCTGCATAAGGTGATGTATTCAAATAATCAATTGGAATCCAGTTTTGAATTTCAGGTGACCCAGCTGAAGTCATTGTAAACGTAACAGAACCAAAAGCAAGAGCAGCTGGAATAAAACGTCGTGGAAGGTTAGCTTGCTTAAACAAACTTACCGCCATAGGATACACAGAAAAAGCTACGACAAACAAGCTGACTCCGCCATAAGTTAATACAGCACAGGCTAAAACAATGGCTAATACAGCCCTTTTCATACCGAGCTTTTCTACAATCCATTTTGAAACACTATCAGCTGCACCACTGTCTTCCATCACTTTTCCAAAGATTGCTCCAAGTAAGAACATTAGATACCAAGATGTCACGAAACCTGTAAATCCGGACATATAGTTACCAACAAAGTTTATTTCACCTTCTTTAACAAGCTGTGGAAACAGAGGCATTCCACTGGTTAAAGCTACTAGCAAAGCACTTAAAGGTCCTGCAATTAATAGGTTCATCCCTCTCATCGTAAGCACAATAAGTAAGACTAAACCACCAATTAATCCGATCATACTAAGCACGTTTTCTTCCCCCTTTTACTTTAGAAAGCGTTTACAATTAAGTGGAGAATAACCTCCTCTCTGTTGACTTCTACTATCTTATTAGACAAACCATTGAGACATGCCAGGTTTTATAGAACAAAAAAACGATGCTATATAGCACCGCTTTTTAGATTTTTATTTATTTTGAAACCGTTACTTGATAACGTTTTGTAGACTTTTCTCTAATTCTCACATCATAAAACCATGTTGTGAAAAATGTTAAGGACAGAAAAGCAATTAAGCTATACACAAGTATAGAAACATCAAAATGATCTACCATCATTCCACCGAAAACAGGACCAATCATTCTTCCTCCTGTAGCCGTACTGTTTACAATACCTTGGTAAAATCCTTCTCTACCTTTTGGCGCCAATTCGTTTGCTACCGCAGGTACTGCTGGCCAAACAAACATTTCTCCAATTGTTAAAACAATCATTGCAACTAAAAAGTCTACAAAAGTCGTGGCTTGTAGAACAATGACAAAAGATGCAATAAAGATTGCCGTCCCAATCATAATTTGTACTTTTAACGTTTTTGCAAACTTTTGTACAACTGGTACAATAAACGGTTGTCCTGCAACGATTAAAATGCCGTTTATTGTCCAAAGCATGCTGTATTGAGAGAGTGGGATGTTAAGCTCTAATGTATGAGTAGCAATTGTTGTTTGCCACTGTACATATGCCATCCAGCACAGCAAATAGCCCACACATAACGTTAATAGAGCAATCAGCTTATAGTGATTTTTAATTCCTTTAGCCTCTTGCAATACATTCGTTTGAGCTGAACCTGTAACTGAAATGTTCTTGTACGTAAAAAATGCAATCAATAAAAAAACTACGTACAGTAACGTGTTTGCTAAAAAGATATAGGTGAATGAATAAGAAGCTACAATTCCGCCAAGAGCTGCACCAATGGCTACCCCGGCATTTTGAGCTACATAAATAGCATTAAAAGATTTACGTCCCCCTTCTGGCCAAACTGTCCCGGCCATTGCGTACATAGATGGAAATACAATTCCAGATCCGAAACCAACGATCACAAGCAGTACCACGTATGTAGGCCAATCGTGAAAAAAAACTAACCCGACTAATGCTATCAAAGTAATAATAATACCGGACAAAATGGATTTGTATCCACCTATTTTATCAAATAAAGTACCTCCAATAAGATTACCGATTACGCTAGCACCAGCATTTAGCATTAAAACAAAGCCTGCTACCGATAATGATTTACCAAGATGATCATGTATATAAATTGTGTTTAAAGGCCATAAAAACGAAGCGCCTGTAACATTCACTAACATTCCAATGATTAAAAACCATAATGACTTTGGCATATCTATTTCTCCTTTCAATTGTTGAGAACTTTTAAAGCCAACGTACATTCTAGTCCTTTCTACTGCATTTCGCAATGAGTTAGCATATAGAAAGTCAATTAAAAATGTTTTCAATTAACTTTCTATTGAAAAAGAGCGCGAAAGCAAATACTTTCGCGCTCTTTTTACCTTACTTTGTTTTCGATTTATCAGGCTGTGCACGCTTGCTATTACGAGCTTTTAATTCTTTTACAGGATCAAAATCTTTACCTGCTTCAATATCGTTATTGTTGATTCCATTTTTTGTTTTTTGTTCCGGATTATTCTGGTTTGAACGAGTAGCCATCACTGTTTCCCCCTTAATGTTCAGTTAAAATCATTCGGTTTTGGATCTGCTGAATTTGAAGGCGCATACGATAAAGCTGTTCACGTTGTTGATCATTTGCGCTATGAGCAAGCTCTTCAAGTTCTTTATAGGCATTTTCAAGACCAAGCTGTGCCTTTGTATATTCTGTATCGTTGTAATGTTCCTGTTTCATTCCTTCAGACAATTGACTTTGCGCATATTGGAGCGCATCTTCACATTGTTGAAGAAGCTTATCTACTGATTGACGTGTTGCCATGGGTATCTCCCTCCACACTCTTTAGTTTCAGATGTATTTTGCTCATCTTTGGGCAAATTTACGACATATCTCTAGAAAAAATCATTTGTAAAATATAGAATTTCAAATTGCCTTTGGAACTTTCCTTTTTTTCTGATACAATTTGATGTTGTATTTAGGGCACGTACCGTAGATAGATAAAGGAGGGTATTAACTTGAGTCAAGTGAACCCATTTCCATATAAAGCGGAAGATAAACGTTATCACACATGGAATTACCATTTAAGGCAGCATTTTGGTCATAAAGTATTTAAAGTGGCGTTAGACGGAGGATTTGACTGTCCAAATCGAGACGGAAGTGTCGCACACGGCGGCTGCACTTTCTGTAGCGCTGCGGGATCTGGAGATTTTGCTGGAAACCGAGCTGAAAGCTTAACTACACAATTTAACAAGATAAAAGAAAAGATGCATCACAAGTGGAAAGACGGAAAGTACATCGCTTACTTTCAAGCATTTACAAACACACATGCACCAGTAGAAGAACTACGTCAAAAATATGAAGAAGTTTTAGCATTACCAGGAGTTGTCGGATTATCGATTGCTACCCGCCCAGATTGCTTACCAGATGACGTAGTTGAGTATTTAGCAGAACTTAACGAACGTACGTATTTATGGGTAGAACTGGGGCTTCAAACAATCCATGAAAGTACTTCTGCATTAATTAATCGCGCACATGACCATGCGTGTTACTTAGAGGGTGTGAACAAACTGCGAAAGCATGGGATTCGCGTTTGCACTCATATTATTAACGGCCTTCCTCTTGAAACTCAAGATATGATGATGGAAACTGTAAAGGAAGTAGCACAAATGGATGTCCAAGGTATTAAAATCCACCTTTTGCATTTATTAAAAGGCACACCAATGGTGAAGCAGTACGAAAAAGGTCTGCTCGAATTTTTATCATTTGATGATTATATCAGCCTTGTTTGCGATCAGCTTGAGATGCTACCACCAGAAATGATTGTTCATCGCATTACAGGAGATGGCCCAATTGATTTAATGATTGGACCGATGTGGAGCGTGGATAAATGGAATGTATTGAACACAATTGACCAAGAGCTCAAACGTCGAAGTAGCTATCAAGGAAAATTCTTTTCAAAGGGTGTTTCAACATTATGAAAATTGAACGCATTCTTCCCTTTGCCCGTACACTATTAACAAGCGCTGTTAACGAAGGTGATACAGTCATTGATGCGACTGTTGGAAACGGTCATGATACGTCATTCCTAGCGAAATTAGTGGGCGCAAATGGACATGTATACGGATTTGATATCCAAGATGAAGCAATTCACAATACATTTGAACGATTGGTTAAACAAGGTATTGAACAACAAGTTACACTTATAAAAGATAGCCATAGTCATTTAAAAAAGCATATTCCACCTTATCTACATGGTAAGCTAACAGGAGCAATCTTCAACCTCGGTTACCTACCTGGTGGAAATAAAGAAATTGTTACTCTCTCGACGTCTACTATCCAAGCCATTGAACAGCTTATTGAGCTATTGGCACCTGAGGGACTGATTGTACTTGTTATTTATCATGGGCATGAACAAGGACAGCTAGAGCGTGATGATGTACTCCATTATGTGTCAAATCTTGACCAACAGCTCGTTCACGTTTTACGCTATCAATTCATCAACCAGCAAAATAACCCGCCATTTATTGTGGCAATTGAAAAAAGATAAGCTTTTGCCATCTGGCAAAAGCTTATCTTTTTAACATTCGATATAATCGACCGTTAACATAGAAAAAATAACTCAAAGACCCGCCTGCTTTTATAAGCCTTTTAGCACTTCGAGCTACTTTCTTTTGGCTTCGAACTTTTTGATCTGATAAATAAACACCTAGTAAACCTTGATAAATAAAGCGATGAAAATGAGCATCTGGTAAGTTTTTAGCATGCTCACCGGACTTTGTAACAAAGTGTAGAAATCGATTCATCATATCTTGATGATGAGGATAATAAAAGCAAAAGTTTAAATCTCCTCCTACCACATCTTCCTCTTGATCAATTAAATAGTCTAACAAGATATGCAACCCTTGAATATAAGGAAAGTATCCATTACGTACTTGCTCTGCATGTTGCAATGTAAAACCTTTTGTAAAACTATAAGCAGCTAAACAAAAGATTCCAAGTGTCGACCCTGAACATGCAGAAAATTCATACCATGACATCTGTGGTAATGCTTCCTTATGCTCTGAAAACCATTTCTCGAGCCTAGGTACACGTTCTTCTATTCGTACATGTTTATGTATCTGTAAGTCACAGTAGTACGTAGCTAGCTCAATTAAATAAGGTGCTACGATAGCATAGTTCACTGCTTTAGCCAACGTCTGTTGACATGTAAGAACGAGCGCATTAAGATATCCGCCGTCATCTTTATCATCTCGATAACGGTAATAGTCTTTTAATGGTGCACCAGGTGTTAAAGCATCTGGCATGGACTCATGGAGCGCAGCAAAATCTTTTGGATCGAGCGAATTGCTGCGATCACACAAATTGTCTAAATAGTCGCTAATGGTCTGATACGCAACGATAAATCGAATGCAGGCCTCCATTTGGTCTTTTGCCAAAATTGCTAGTATACCTCCTCCTTCACAGTGAAAGGTTTTGGTATTAATGCTATCTAAAGCCTGCGTTCTAAGCTCTATATTTGGTATTTTCTCTGCTTTTAAACGCCACTGCTTCAATTCTTCATGTACAGTTGGCATGATGCCTCGATAAATTTTCCCCATTAAAGACAAGGGATGAGACGGTATCTTCACAGGTTCCCCACCTCCGTTGTTTCAAGCTTTATTAAATATGAAGGTTAACAAAGCTATTTGCATATGTGAAAACATAATCTCGTTCAGGTTCATTAAAGATTTCATGATAAAGCTGAGGCCATTCTTTATAGATTTTTTCGCTTAAATCTACTTCGTCAAACCACTGCTTTACAATTAATTTTTCAATAATTTTATCTTCTCCAGCTTGCATAACAAGAAGTGGAACATCAGGCATTTTTTCAATATCACGAAACGCCATATTAATCGCTTCTACAAGTTCGCGATACCACCGAACCGAAACTTTTGTCACATACAATGAATCATTCTGATCTTCGTCTCTTACTTCTGGATTTCTTGTTGCTTTTTCTACAGTCAAGCCTAAGTCAAATAATTTCGTTGGCATTACTTTATTTAATCCTTTAGACAAGACGTCTAAATAAGCTGGAACTTGTTCTTTTAGACCTAGACATGGTGATGATAAGATTGCTCCCCATATTGGTAAGTTCTTCAACTGAAGTGTTCGAATAACAGCAAGCCCACCCATGCTATGTCCTAATAGAAAAATAGGTAAATCATAAGCTTGTGCTTCTTTTACCCAATTCTCAATTTCATGTACGTACTCGTCAAATGATAAGATGTGTCCTCTTCTTCTTGTTGTTAGACCTTGTCCAGGAAGGTCACCCATCACAACGTTCATACCGACTGAACGCCACATTTCGACTAGCCAGCGGTACCGTCCTTGATGCTCAGCTGCGCCGTGAACAATGACTACCACACCTTTTGGATTTTCTGTTTCCCACTTACGCATTAGAGTTACTCCCTTTCATTTGCTATTTACCTGTAAAAAAAAACTATGTACACTTACATTAGAAGATTATTACTCTTTTTTCAACTAATAAAGGAGATGAACGCATGATTTATCCTTATAAAGGAAAAACGCCATCTATTTCACCCACTTGCTATATCGCTGATTACGTAACAATTACAGGGGATGTAACGATTGGCGATGAAAGTAGCATTTGGTTTAATACTGTTATTCGTGGTGATGTGTCACCAACTATTATTGGAAAGCGTGTTAATATCCAAGAACAATCTACCCTTCACCAAAGCCCTAATTTGCCGCTCATCATTGAAGATGACGTAACAGTCGGTCATCAAGTTATTTTACATAGCGCACTCATCCGCAAAAACGCACTGATTGGAATGGGGTCGATTATCTTGGATGGAGCAGAAGTTGGAGAAGGTGCATTTATCGGAGCTGGTAGCTTGGTACCACCCGGAAAAAAAATCCCTCCTCATACACTTGCACTAGGCCGCCCTGCTAAAGTTGTCCGTGAATTAACGGATGAAGATATAAAAGATATGAACAGAATTCGCACGCAGTATGTTGAAAAAGGACAACATTATAAATCACTTAATCCGATTAACAAGTAATGAAACAAGCAGTGGTCAACTCCACTGCTTGTTTTTTGTACAGCGACCTTACTTAGTATGCACTAAATAAATCCACACATTCTTTACATAAGATTAGCACTGGCTCTACAAACATTCCTTACAATATAATATAGCGACTACACATTCGTTAAAAAACGAAAACATATACTTTTTTAACGTTTCATCGTCACCAATGACTTTATCTATGAACATAATGGGCTTAAAGGAGGTTGCTATATGCGAACAAAACTAATTCGTCAAGTTTATGATTGGGAGTGTCACTTGTTTCAAGTCGTAAATAAATATTTCGATTTCAAGCCCCTTAACACTTTTTTTCGCACGATTACCCATATCGGTGGGGCAACTTCAATGATTAGCCTGGCACTACTCCTGATGTTATTCATTGATCGCGCATCTTTATCACTTGCTTACGCATGCGCTTTATCTCTAGCAATCAGCCACATTCCTGTAGCGATTACAAAGAAAATTTATCCAAGAAAACGCCCTTACCTTCAATTAAAAGAAACAAAAGTATTGGATAATCCCTTACAAGATCACTCATTTCCATCCGGGCATACAACAGCCATTTTTTCATTTCTAGCACCCATTATGATTGCTGTACCTATTTCGATTTTCTTTTTATTTCCACTTGCTTTTTTAGTAGGCGTGTCGCGGATTTATTTAGGGCTTCACTATCCTACTGACGTATTTGTGGGCATGCTGTTAGGTGTATTTTCTGGAATTATTGGTCTACAGTTATTCTACTAAATCAAAGTGGAGGTGGTAGGATGAGGATTGCATTGATATCAGATACGTTTTCTCCTGAAATTAACGGAGTCGCAAAGACATTAGAGCGCTTTACTTATTACTTATCTCGTCAACGAATTGACTATGAGATTTTTGCACCTGAATCATCATCTCGCACATTTAGTCCATTACCCATTAATCATTCATTAAGTATACCATTTTTTCTTTATCCACAATGTCGGTTTGCTTTACCTAATATTGTAAAAATAAAAAAGAAGATAAGAGAGTTCAATCCTACTATTATGCATGTTGCTACTCCTTTTTCAATGGGTCTGAGTGGTATTCACGTAGCTAAAAAACTTAGCATTCCTTTAGTCGGTTCTCATCACACTGATTTTGAGCACTATCTTCCAAGCTACAAGTTGGGACACCTATCTCCTCTTCTGTGGAGATACATGAAATGGTTTTATGAACCGTTTGAAGAAATCTTTGTTCCTTCTCTTGAAACAAAAAAGCAGCTCTTAAATCAAGGCTTTAAAGATGTATCTATCTGGTCTCGAGGAGTCGATCATCATTTATTTCATCCCTACTATGATAAATTTGATATCCGCATAAAATATAATATAAAAAGACCTTATATTCTAACATACGTTGGACGTTTATCTCCTGAAAAAAACGTAGCATTTTTATTAAAGCTATCACGTTTACTTCCTAATCATCTACGTCACCAAGTACAATGGCTTATCGTTGGAGATGGACCTAGCAAAGAAGCACTAGAGCAAGAAGCATGTGATTCCATTACGTTCATTGACTTCTTAGAACATAAGCATTTAGCTAAACTATACGCAGCTTCTGATTTATTCATATTCCCTTCTGAAACGGAAACCTTTGGTAATGTTGTATTAGAAGCATTATCCTGTGGGACGCCTGTTATTGCTGCTAATGCAGGAGGGTAAAACATATTGTTAGCAATAAGAAAAATGGCTACCTCTGTACCCCTAATTCACTTGAAGAGTTTATTGAATCCATCTGCACTTTATTAGAATCTCCCCAGCTTCGCTTAAGGTTCGGAGATGCTGCTCGTCGTTATGCTCTTACGCAATCGTGGGATTCTGTATTTGACCAATTACTGCTTCGCTACGAAGCAGTCGCGACTAAATCCACCCATGGGTTAGAATTTGTGCAATAAAAAAGTCGCTGCCTCTTTTGAGGCAGCGACTTTTCATTATTTCGCTAAAGCTTCTGCTTTTAAAGTTTCTGCTTTATCAGTGAACTCCCAAGGAAGCTCAACATCAGTACGGCCAAAGTGACCATATGCTGCTGTTTGCTTATAAATTGGGCGTCTTAAATCAAGCATTTTAATGATACCAGCTGGACGAAGATCAAAGTTGTTTCGTACTACTTCAACTAGTACTTCTTCCGTTACTTTACCTGTTCCAAATGTATCAATAGAGATTGAAACTGGTTGTGCTACACCAATTGCATATGCAAGTTGAACCTCACAACGATCAGCTAATCCTGCAGCTACAATGTTTTTCGCAACGTAACGTGCTGCATATGCTGCTGAGCGGTCAACTTTTGTTGCATCTTTACCAGAGAATGCGCCACCGCCGTGACGAGCGTATCCACCGTAAGTATCAACGATAATTTTACGACCCGTTAAGCCTGCATCACCTTGAGGACCACCAATTACAAAACGTCCTGTTGGGTTAATGAAGTACTTCGTGTTCTCATCAATTAATTCTTGTGGAACAACCGGATTAATTACATATTCTTTTAAGTTACGTTGAATTTGCTCTAACGTTACTTCTGGATGATGTTGAGTAGAGATAACAATTGTATCAACACGAACTGGTTGATTATTCTCATCATATTCAACCGTTACTTGCGTTTTACCATCCGGACGAAGGTAAGGTAAGATTTCTTCTTTACGCACTTCTGTTAAGCGACGTGCTAACTTATGAGCTAAAGAAATTGGTAACGGCATTAATTCTTTTGTTTCATTACAAGCGTAACCAAACATTAAACCTTGGTCACCAGCTCCAATTGCTTCAATTTCTTCATCAGACATTGAACCTTCACGAGCTTCTAACGCTTGGTCTACACCAGCAGCGATATCTGGAGATTGCTCACCGATTGCTGTGATTACTCCACAAGTATCCGCATCAAAACCATATTTTGCACGCGTATAACCAATTTCTTTAATTGTGTCGCGTACTGTTTTTTGAATATCTACATAAGTAGATGTTGTGATTTCACCACTTACTAATACTAAACCAGTTGTTACGCTTGTTTCACAAGCAACACGAGCATTTGGATCCTCAGCTAAAATAGCATCAAGAATTGAGTCAGAAATTTGGTCACAAATTTTATCTGGATGTCCCTCTGTAACAGATTCTGACGTAAACAGACGACGTTGTGTTGACATCAGTTTTCCTCCTTTAAATACGATACATTGTGATACGGTACTCATTCCCTTATTGTGTTCCATTTACATTTTTTCAATATAAAAAACCTTTCCTTGTATCGAGGAAAGGTATCAAGTTCTGCATAAGCCTTTCACTCTTATCGATCAAGGTTTATTCCCTTGCATCAGGTTAGCACCTTATCACCTCTATTGAAATGGGTGATGGTTGCTGGGTTTCATAGGGCCTGTCCCTCCACCAGCTCGGGATAAGAGAGTATCCGTTCAAGGACATATCATACAGGAAAATGCTCTATTATGTCAATAACATTCCTGTGAAAATCATGCAAAGGTTGCATTTACCTTTCCTATTATTCACATAAATCTTCAATTAATAAGACCATTTCATAAAAACGATTTGTGTTCTCTAAAACAAAAAACTTTTCGCAACATTTGAACATTTTTACCCGAATAGTATAGACTATTTAAAGTAATGTGTTATACTAATTGTACATTTAAACATCATTTTAAAAAAAGGAAGGTAGTGCACATGAGTACTGTTAATATGTCTATTGAATTAGCCAATCTCCTGGAATCTGAAAAAGTGAATCACCAACTATCTGTTTCTCAATTAGTCGAAAAGATTTTAGAGCGACAAGAAGGCGTATTGACTTCTACGGGTGCTATTCAAGTTGAAACAGGAAAATATACGGGGCGTTCCCCACACGATAAATTCATTGTAAGCGATTCCTTAACCTCTCATACTGTTGAATGGGGAGATGTTAATCAACCTTTTTCATCTGAACGATTTGACGCACTTTATAAAAAAGTATTAGAACATTTAAAGGAACAAAATGAACTATTTGTATTTAATGGATATGCCGGCGCCGATGATAAATATCAGCTTCCAATCCAAGTGGTAAATGAATACGCATGGCATAATTTATTTGCTCATCAATTATTTATTCGTCCAGAAGACACAAAGCTAAAAAATGATGCTGAATCATTCTCAATTGTATCTGCTCCTACTTTTAAAGCTGTTCCAGACATTGATGGGACAAATTCTGAAACATTTATTATTATTTCATTTGAGCGAAGAGTTGTTTTAATTGGTGGAACAGAATATGCAGGTGAAATGAAAAAATCTATTTTCTCTGTGATGAATTTTTTACTTCCTCAAAAAGATATACTTCCTATGCACTGCTCGGCTAACGTTGGTAAGGAAGGCGATGTTGCGCTATTCTTCGGACTATCTGGCACCGGCAAAACAACGCTATCAGCTGATGCTACAAGAAGGCTAATTGGTGACGATGAGCATGGTTGGTCTAGTACAGGCGTATTTAACATTGAAGGTGGTTGCTATGCTAAATGTATACAGCTATCAAAAGAAAAAGAGCCTCAGATTTTTAATGCCATTCGATTTGGGACAGTTTTAGAAAATGTAGTGATTAACTCAAATACTAGAGTTGCAGATTACAATGATAATAGTTTAACAGAAAACACTCGTGCTGCTTACCCAATTCAAGCAATTGATAACACAATCTTACCAAGTGTTGCAGGACACCCTACGGCAATTGTTTTCTTAACGGCAGATGCATTTGGGGTTTTACCTCCAATTAGTAAACTAACAAAAGAACAAGCAATGTATCATTTCTTAAGTGGCTATACAAGTAAACTTGCCGGAACAGAACGTGGAATTACTGCGCCACAAGCGACGTTCTCTACTTGTTTTGGTGAGCCATTCTTGCCTCTTCCACCTACAGCTTATGCTGAAATGTTAGGTAAGAAAATTGATGAGCATAATGTAAATGTTTATTTGGTGAATACGGGATGGACCGGCGGAGAATACGGAGTTGGAGAGCGAATGAAGCTTGTTTATACACGTGCGATGGTTCAAGCAGCGCTAGAAGGCGAACTTATTAGCGTAGATACGGTTCAAGACCCAATCTTCGGACTTGAAATTCCTGCACATGTTCCTGGTGTTCCTGATGAAGTACTTCAACCAGTAAAGGCATGGAAGAATGCAAACTTATATGAGGAAAAAGCTCGCCAGCTAGCACAAAAGTTTACAAAAAACTTTGAGCGCTTTGCAAACGTAGCTCCAGAAATTTCACAAATGGGTGGTCCTATCATTTCAAAATAACGAAAAGCCGGAATTAATTCCGGCTTTTTTTAATTTGTAGAGTGTAACTTTATTAGCTCATATGTAACAACGGTTTTATTTTGCTCTAACTCAAGCTTTTTAATAACGCCCGTACCGACGCGTTCACCATTCTTTGTTTTATGAATACTAAGCGGAACCTCAAGAGGATATAAGCGGTAGCCTTTCTTTTCAATTTGAAATACATTATCTACTACTCGCTTCTCATTTCCTTTTGTAACAATCATCGTATTTAATTCTAGTGGCATTCCCATTCTTCTTACCTCCCTTTCTTTTCCTCTATTGTACAATGGTTTTTCTATGCTGGCATATCTTTTATTTTGTTTTCATCCATTCAGTTAAATTCTTGACTGTCTCTCGATTTTGCTTAGGAGGAAATGCATGAGGAAATTCATCAAAGTACCAGCTTTCTACAGGCTTTCTATGTTCCTTCAACATTTTCTCTAATTGATATGCATGCTCAATTGAAACGTTTGCATCTTCTTTTCCATGTATTAACAATACCGGTACATTCAGATTATGTGCGTGAGCTAGCGGTGAACGCCATTCATACCTGTCTGGATATTTTGAAGGTGTTCCACCAATAACCCTTTTCATCATACGTCTTAAATCTGTTCGCTCTTCATAGGTAAGAACCATATCCGTTACGCCTCCCCATAAAACAAGTGAACATGCTGCACTTTTTTCAATGGCAGTAAATAAAGCCATTACGCCTCCTCGTGAAAAACCAAATACATGAATTCGATTTTGATGAACTCGAGGGTGACTGACAAGCAAGTCATAGGCAGCAAAAGCATCATACCGATCATCTCCACCAAAATCTTCGTTACCTTCTCCTCCCTGATTCCCTCGATAAAATGGAGCCATAACAATGAACCCTTGAGATGCGAATTGGATTAGCCTCCCTGGCCTCACAGTGCCTATATTCTTTATACCTCCTCTTAAATATAAAAAACCATCATAGGTACCTTCTTCTTTTGGCTCCGCTAACATCCCCTTAATCTTTAAACCTTGACACATATACGTCACGATTGACAAAGAAATGCGTGGATTGGGAGATGGGAAAGGATATTGACTAATAATAGTTCCGTCCTTCATAAAAATCCTCCTTATCATTCAATCGTTTTTAACCAGGCATTCACACTATTTTATCCATTATCATACATTATTGTAGAAAAAGTCACGCTATCAGTCCTATTCCATGTATTAGCCTATAAATATGTTTCATCATAATTGATTTACAACCTTATTTTAACGTTAGGAGGAAATACCATGCGAAAACTAAAATGGCTGCTGTCCATCATTACTGTTTTTATTTTAACTTTCACTTTAATTGGCTGTGGTAAACAAGGTTCAATTGAAACTGTACGCGTAGGAGAGGTAACAAGATCCATCTTTTATGCTCCCCAATATGTAGCTATATCAAAAGGTTTTTTTGAAAAAGAAGGATTAAATGTAGAATTAAAAACTACGTGGGGCGGAGACAAAACAATGACTTCTCTTTTATCAGATGGCATAGATGTTGCATTAGTTGGCTCAGAAACCTCAATCTATGTAGCTGCACAAGGTTCTGATGATCCCATTATTAACTTTGCGCAACTCACGCAAACGGATGGGACGTTTCTAGTAGCACGTGAAAAAGTTGATAACTTTTCATGGGACCAGTTAAAAGGAAAAACATTCCTAGGACAGCGTAAGGGCGGCATGCCACAAATGGTTGGAGAGTACGTCTTAAAGGAACATAATATTGATCCTAAAAACGATTTAACACTTATTCAAAACATTGATTTCGCTAACGTTTCAAGTGCCTTTGCATCCGGAACTGGCGACTATGTCCAGTTATTTGAGCCAACGGCTAGCATTTTCGAAAAAGAAGGAAAAGGCTATATCGTAGCTTCTTTTGGTGAAGAATCAGGAAAAGTTCCTTATACCACGTTCATGTCAAAAAACAGCTTTTTGCAAGACAATCCAGAAACAGCTGAAAAATTCACAAGAGCCATCTATAATGCACAGCAGTGGGTTAATACGCATAGTGCAAAAGAAGTTGCTGAAGCAATTGCTCCTTATTTTGAAGACACATCAACCGATACAATTGAAATCGTTGTTGAGAGATATAAAGCCCAAAATTCATTTGCTACCAATCCAGTGTTAGATAAAGAAGAATGGGAAAACCTTCAGCGTATTATGGATGAAGCTGGTGAACTCCCTAAACGTATTGAGCATAAAACATTAGTCAACACCAAAATTGCAACTGATGTCATGGAGCAGTAACCATGTCAGGCCTGCAAATTACAAACGTCCACCACGTATATGTCACAATCAAATCAGCCACCACAGCTTTAGAAAACATCAACCTGTCAATTAAAGAAGGAGAATTTGTTTCTTTTCTAGGGCCTAGCGGATGTGGAAAAACGACACTTCTTTCTATCTTGGCTGGGTTAATTAAACCAACTTCAGGTGAAGTGAACATTAAAAACAAACTTGTTCAAGAGCCTACTGCAGAAGTTGGTTATATGCTTCAACAAGATTACCTGTTTCCTTGGAAGACGATAAAAGACAATATACTTCTTGGACTCACAATTCAGCGTAATCTCACAAAAGAGCATGAGCAGCGAGCATTAATGCTTCTAGAAGAAATGGGATTAAAAGGCGTTTCTGATTTTTTTCCACATCAATTATCTGGAGGAATGCGTCAACGTGTAGCACTTGTGAGAACACTCGCTACGAATCCGAGCATTCTACTTTTAGATGAACCATTTTCAGCTCTTGATTTTCAAACAAAGTTAAAGTTAGAAGAGCTTGTATCAAAAACGCTCATGACCTATGAAAAAACGGCGGTACTTGTTACGCATGATATTGGAGAAGCCATTGCGATGAGTAATCGAATCGTTTTATTTTCAGCCAACCCAGGAAGAATTGCTCGAATTTTTACTGTACCACCAATTCTTCAGACACTGTCTCCTTTTGAAGCTAGACAACACTCTGTGTATAACGACTTGTTCATGGAGATTTGGAAGGAGTTAGATCAACTTGAATCAGCCTCACAATCCTGATGTTTTACACCAACAATACAAAGCCGCAGTAAATAGCGAAAAGCGAATCATTCGTTTAGTTCAATTATTTATTTTCTTATCTTTTTTCGGAATATGGCAACTAGCTTCTTCATTCAAATGGATTGATCCTCTTATTTTCAGTTCTCCACTCCGAGTATGGAATTTATTTATTGAGAAAATAGGAGACGGTTCATTATTAGAACACATTGGTTTTACCTTGTTTGAAACTGTGCTTGGATTTATTATCGGAACGCTGTGTGGTATCATTTTAGCAACTTTGCTATGGTACTCCAATCGTTTAGCAAAGATTTTGGATCCCTATTTAGTTATCTTAAATGCTATGCCAAAGGTAGCTCTAGGACCGATTTTGATTGTAGCCATTGGACCTGGTTTCTTTTCCATTTTAACAATGGGCGCAATCATTTCCGTTATCATCACTGCTATTGTTGTCTACACAGCTTTTAAGGAAGTGGACCCAAACTATGTGAAATTACTACAAAGCTTTGGTGCTACTAAGCATGATTGTTTTAAACAAGCAATATTACCTTCTACAATGCCAGCAATTATTTCAACTTTTAAAGTGAATGTTGGTTTATCATGGGTAGGTGTAATTGTTGGAGAGTTTCTTGTGTCATCTAAAGGGCTTGGATATATGATCATTTATGGTTTCCAAGTGTTCAATTTTACTCTCGTTATTTTAAGCTTGTTGCTTATTGCTGTATTTGCAACTGGAATGTACCAAGGGATTTCCTATTTAGAGAAACGACTAACACGCCATTGATACTAATAAAGCCCTGTTGTCATGCATAACAGGGCTCTTTGTTTCTTATAAAAATGTACGCTTTACATGCTTCATCACGTACTGTAAAACATTATCTTTCATAATAAAACTGTATTTCGTATTTTTTTGAATTCCTTGTTCTGGAATTTCTTGAATAATGACCGGGCCTTTTGTTTCCATATAATCATCTTTTGGAACTAGATTTGAGACATTTGCAAAATAAATATTTTTTATAATTGTTTTTCCTTTACTAACTACTTTATACTGACCAATATACGAGAGGTTCTCTACCTCTCCACCTGTTTCTTCAAATACTTCTCGAACTGCCGCTTCCTCTGGAGTTTCCTCCAACTCCAACTTACCGCCCGGAAACTCCAATCCCCGCTTAGAATGATTAGTAAGCAACCATTGCCCTTTGTATCGACAAACAACCCAAACGTGACGAGGAGTTTTGGAAAACGGACTGCGTTCAAATGATAAAAAAACTTGATTATGGTATGCGTCCTTAAATGTGTACATCGTCTACTCAAACTCCATTTGATCTTTTTCCCTTATTTTATCACACATTTAAGTACTATCTCTTAGCTTTTCGAATAGAAGTAACCGATTTTCTATCAATATTCTCAGTAAAAGCCCTTAATAATCACAAATTGAAGCACTAGTTTTACAATTTTATTATTTTCAGGAAGGTAGAATTCCCATCGTACGAATATGAGCCTTTGCCTCTTCATCTCCGAGTTCATACAACATTTGATATAACTGAGTATTCATATCATCATAAGCATCATTTTGACGATCATGATGATACTCTAGATAAGGAATATGTGCTCGAAAAAAACCTTGCCAATCATCTGAATAACGTTGATCTAAGCGTTCTCGCAGTTGTTCTACTTCCAAATCTGTCGCACTTATTTTAAAGTTCCATTCCGATGCTGTACTTACTTGAGAAATCTCACCTGAACCGAGGGATACATAATACGTTTTTTTCATTGAAAGATATTCAGCTCCTTTATACTGACTTACCTTTCTTATTTGTATAATGGTTTCCTTTTATACTAATCATTTAATTTGATTTTTTAATTTTTCAATCGCCTGCTTAATAACGGTAGGCACAGGAAGACCTACTCGTCCAGCATTCTCTGTAATAGAAATCATTTCATTTAAAATATAGAATAATATCGTTACATCTCTGATAAAATGATTTTCCGGCCAAAATACTTGGTCCATGAAGTTAGCCATCATCACAAGAGCAAAAATAAAGACCTTTTTGGCAATGCCACGAAAGCCTACCTTACTAGATAAACTTTTATCAATAAATGCTGCAACTGTTCCAGTCACATAATCAACGGCTACCAATGCTACAAGAGCCATCAATAAATAATTCCATTCTCCGACTAAGAAAAAGATAAATGAACCTAAACTAGACACAGATAACAAGGATAGTTTGTACATATTCACTTTTCATCCTCTCAACTATTTACATAGTAGTACATACTATCATATGAAAAATAGTGAGAAATGTTCTTCATATATACTATCGTTTGTACACTTTTACGAAATAAAAAAACTTGCGAGAAGCTCGCAAGTTTTTACTTTCCTAAGAAAGAGTTTAGCATCCACATATGCTTTTCTAGACTTTGATGAATAGCAAGAAGCATATCTCCTGTTGTCTCATCATCGACTTCGCCGGCTACGTCCATACCTTGCTTTAACTCTGTTGTGAGCGTAGTGAAGTCTTTTACTAATTCTGATACCATATCTTTTGCTGTTTCGTTTCCGTGAGCTTCTTCAATTGCGCTCATTTCTAAAATTTCTTTCATTGTAGCAACCGGGCTACCACCTAAAGCTAATAAACGCTCTGCTAAGTCATCAATTACTGTTGCTGTCTCTGTATAAAGTTCTTCAAACTTTTCGTGCAATGTAAAGAACTGTTCGCCTTTTACATACCAATGATAATTATGTAACTTGATATACATCACGCTAAAGTTTGCTACTTGCTTATTTACGATTGTTGTTAATTCTTTAGACATAAGACCCACTCCTTAATGATTTCTACTTCAATTATCTCTAGTATAGTAGTACCCCTTTTTCCTTGATTAAAACATTTTTTTAGAAGTTTTTCGTACTCTTCCGCTATTGACGATGAACCATTTTTTTATTATCATTTTCACAAAACGAAATGATTACGATTTAAAGAGGTGGATACATTTGATTTACGATTGGATAATTATTGGAGGGGGCATTCAAGGGTCTACCCTTGCCAACTTTCTTTTAAAAGAAAAAAAGACCACAGTTGAACGTTTAGCTATTATAGATCCACATGAGGAGCCCTTAGCAAATTGGAAACACTGCACCGGTTTAATTGATATGCCTTATTTACGTTCTCCTTCTGTACATCATATTGATAGCTTGCCTTTTAGTCTACAAGAATTCAACAAAATCAAAGGTGAGACTAAGAATTTTTACGGGCGGTATAAACGTCCTTCCTTAGATTTGTTTAACGAGCACTGCCGCCACGTTATAGAAGATACAAGGTTAAATAAGTGTTGGCACCAAGGAAAGGTTATTCACGCTGAGCGTACAGGAAACCTCTGGACCATCCAAACCGAAATTGGACAAGCATTTACAAGTTATAATCTCGTTTTATCGGTAGGAATTGGAAATCAACTAGCAATTCCTCATTGGGCACAAGAAAATCCCAACGCTCAACATATTTTCGATCCAGCTTTACACAGCTTAGAAGAAGTAAAAAGTCCCGTTGCTGTAATTGGTGGAGGTATAACGGCCGTACATACTGCTGTTAAGCTATCTTCTCTTTATCCTGGGAACGTTACCCTTATTAAAAGACATCCGTTTCGCATTCACGATTTTGATAGTGATCCTGCATGGCTAGGTCCAAAAAAGCAGCATCCATTTCGACGTTTATCTAGCTACCGAAAGAGGCGTGAATTGATAAAAGAAGCTCGTCACAAAGGCTCGATTCCACAAGAATTATTTTTAAAAGTTAAACGTTTAACGGAAAAAGGCCATCTATCAATAGTAGATGGAGAAGTGGATTATTACGATAAAAATACGCTTCACCTTAAAGATGGTCTAACGATCGAAGTGAAACGTGTCATCTTAGCAACTGGCTTTGTTCAAACATTACCTGAAAAGCAGTGGCTTACACCGTTAATTGATGAGCATAAATTAAATTGCAGTGAATGTGGCTACCCTATTGTTTCTCACTCCCTGCAATGGGGACCTAATTTATATGTAACAGGAGCATTAGCTGAGCTAGAAGTGGGGCCGATTGCTAGGAATATTTCTGGTGCTAGACAAGCTGCGCAGCTTATTGTGAATAGTTTATAAAAATGGTCTAACACTAAGGATTGACATTATGGTTAAACAAAAAAACTCTAGCTCAAGTAGCTAGAGTTTTTTTGTTAACCGAATACCTTGGCTAACTCTTCTTTATCTTGACTTAACCAGAATTGCATTAAGCGTTTTGCTCCTTCTAAATCATGGAGCTTTGCTTGGCCGCACTGCTTTTCGTTGGCAGCTGGAATTTCTGTGATTGTAATTGCATCTTTTAATGTATCTTCTAAAAGATCAATAATTTCTTCTACTTTCGGTTCTCCGCTTACAACAAGATAATATCCTGTCTGACAACCCATCGGAGAAATATCAATAATATCAAAATGGTCATATTTCTCTACGTGAGTGCGAATGTTGAAAGCCAATAAATGCTCTAATGTATGAATAACATCAGGCTTCATTGCTTGTTTATTCGGCTGGCAGAAACGAATATCAAATTTATTAACAACGCCGTCACTACCTACCTTGTGTACACCACAATGTCTTACATAAGGGGCTTTTACAGCGTTATGATCTAATTCAAAACTTTCTACTGATGGCATGCTATCACTCCTTTTTTATTCTTACTACCTATCATACACTTAATTCCGATTTTTTTCATCAATTTAATATACTATATACCTGGTATTTGCATCCTGTGCTTTTCTTTCGATATATTTATAAAAAAGAATCTGTTTAGAAAGGTGTGATATCAGTGCTCGCTAAAATCATGCTGAGTATTATAAAGGTATACCAAAAAGTGATTTCGCCACTCACCCCTCCCACATGTCGCTTCTATCCAACATGCTCTCATTATGGAGTTGAAGCGATTAAGCGATTTGGGGCCTTTAAAGGCGGATGGCTAACGATAAAGCGAATTTCCAAGTGTCATCCTTTTCATCCAGGAGGTATGGATCCTGTTCCTGAAAAAGAACCTGTCAACAAAAATTAGCTATTTTGCTTTTCTTTCACATACTCGTATCCATCTACGATAACGTCTAGCTTTCCTGTGCCTGGATCAATAACAAGACCATGTACAGGAATATGCTTTGCAAATAAAGGATGATTACGAATTGTAGACGTCGTATGTTGGACTGTTTCTTCAACCGAATCGAACCCTTTTAACCAGCTTTTTAAATCAATTCCTGACTTTTCAATTGTATCAATTACTTCTTCTGAAATCCCTTGCTCTTTTACAGCTTCTAAAAATGAAATCGGCTCTAATTTCCCTGCCCCACAATCATGGTGGCCAATTACATATACTTCATCTGCTTGAAGTGCATATACAGCTACTAAAATACTTCTCATTACGCTTCCAAAAGGATGAGATACAAGTGCTCCTGCATTTTTTACAATCTTCACATCGCCGTTACGTAAGTTCATTGATTGAGGAAGTAATTCCACTAATCTTGTGTCCATACAAGACAAAATAACCATCTTTTTATCCGGTAACTTGCTTGTCTCATATTTGCGATATTCGTTATTTGCCACAAACTTCTCATTGTAATCTAGGATCTCGTTTAATAGATTCATGTTTTCTACTTCCTTTCCTATTTAAAAATTTTTTAATCGTTTCTCTTGTATTATACTAAAAATTTTTATATGATGTAACAGCATAAATCGTAATTATTCTTATTTAAAGGAAGGAAGGAAGAACAATATGAAACAAGTACCTGTTACAGTATTAAGTGGTTACCTAGGTTCAGGTAAAACAACTTTATTGAATTATATTTTAAAAAATAGAGACGGACTTAAAGTAGCAGTCATCGTTAATGATATGAGCGAGGTAAATATTGATGCCGACTTAGTAAAGCAAGGTGGCTTTTCTCGTACTGAAGAAACATTAGTTGAAATGCAAAATGGATGCATTTGCTGTACGCTACGAGACGATTTAATGAAAGAAGTTGAACGTCTTGTTGATAAAGGGAATATTGATTATATCGTGATTGAATCTTCTGGAATTAGTGAGCCAATCCCCGTGGCCCAAACGTTTACTTATATCGATGAAGAGCTTGGGATTGATTTAACAAAAAAATGTTCTTTGGATACAATGGTTACAGTCGTAGATGGCAATCGATTTTGGGAAGATTTTTCATCAGGTGAAAGCTTATTGGATCGCAAAGAAGGCAATGATGAACATGATACGCGTGAAGTTGTTGACTTACTCATTGACCAAATTGAGTTTGCAAATGTCATTCTTCTGAACAAAGTCGACTTACTGACTGAAGAAGATGCAAAAGAGCTGGAGTTAGTATTAAAAAAGCTGAACCCTGAAGCTAAAATTATTCAAACAATTAAAAGTGTGATCGACCTGAAAGAAATTCTAAATACTGGCCTATTTGACTTTGAAAAAGCAAGCCAAGCGGCTGGTT
This sequence comes from Bacillus sp. 1780r2a1, assembly GCA_024134725.1. NCBI lineage: Bacteria > Bacillati > Bacillota > Bacilli > Caryophanales > Bacillaceae > Bacillus > Bacillus sp. 1780r2a1. Next base: position 3,784,757 of record CP099863.1, read on the forward strand.
GGATTAAGGAGTTAAATACAGATCACCACACTCCAGAAACAGAAGAGTTTGGTATTTCTTCTTTTGTTTACAGACGAAACCGTCCGTTTCATCCAGAACGGTTAATGACATGGCTTGAGAATTGGCCAGTTGATATTGTCCGAGCAAAAGGCTTTTTCTGGTTAGCTTCACGAAATGATATGGCAGGACTGCTCTCGCAAGCAGGAACATCGATTATGATTCAAGGTGCAGGCGAATGGGTAGCAGCATATTCAGAAGCTGAAAAACAACAGACATTAAAGGAAGAGCCCGAACTTCTCGAAAAGTGGGATGATACATTTGGTGACCGCACAAATGAGTTAGTCTTTATTGGATTAGAAATGAATGAAGAAGAAATCATCTCAACGCTTGACCACTGCTTACTTACTGATTTAGAAATGCAGCAAGATTGGTCGACTTTCCGCGACCCTCTACCTAAGTTCACAGTTCAGTCATAAATTTATAGTTTTCAAATCGTAACTATTACGATATAATGACATAGGTCATTGTTCGTAACTAGTAATCGAAAGGAGAATTATATATATGAAAGTTAAAGCTACATTTATGGCATTAGCGTTAGGGACAGCAACATTTTTAGCTGGATGCGGTGCTGATAATTCAAATGAACAAACAAGCGGTAAAGACGATAAATTAACGGTTTATACTACTATTTTTCCACTGCAAGATTTCACTAAGAAAATTGGTGGAGAGGAAGTGAATGTTGAAAGTGTGCTCCCTCCTGGAGTAGATGCTCACTCTTACGAACCAACAACAAAAGATATGGTGGAAATTGCGAAAGGTGATGCTTTCATTTACTCCGGCATTGGATTAGAAGGCTTTGCTGATAAAGCACAGGATACATTAAAAAATGAAGATGTTACTATGGTGGAAGCAGCTAAAGGTATTGAACTAGCTGAAAGCACGCATGCTCATGAAGACGAACATGCTCATGAAGACGAGCACGCCCATGAAGACGAGCATGCCCATGAAGACGAGCACGCCCATGAAGATGAGCACGCCCATGAAGACGAGCATGCCCATGAAGATGAGCACGCCCATGATCATGGAGATACGGATCCACATATCTGGTTGGACCCAGTACTATCAATTCAATTAGCTGAAAACATTAAGAATGAATTAGTAGAACTAAAACCAGACTCAAAAGAAGAGTTTGAAAAAAATTATGAAGACTTAAAGGCTCAGCTAGAAGAACTTGACCAAAAGCTAGAAACAACTATTTCTGAAGGAAAGCATAAAGAAATTTTAGTTTCCCACGCTGCATATGGATACTGGGAAAAGCGTTACGGATTGACTCAAATTAGCGTTGCAGGCTTGTCTCCAACAAATGAGCCATCACAAAAGCAGCTACAGTCTATTATTAAAGAAGCAAATGAGCATAACATTAAGTACTTTATTTTCGATCAAAACTTAGAGCCTAAAGTATCTAAGCTTGTTCAAAAAGAAGTAGGTGCAGAAGCTCTTACCCTTCACAACCTGGAGTCTGCTACAAAAGATGATGTAGCGAACAAAGAAGATTACTTCTCAATTATGGATAAAAACATTGAAACGCTAAAAAAAGCTCTAAACTAACTACAAACAAAAATAACTAGCCAACTGGCTAGTTATTTTTGTTTCATATTATATTTTTGCATGAAGCGCTCTGCACGTCCACCTTTATCAGCAAATTTCTGTCTGCCCGTATAAAAAGGGTGCGTATCAGAACTTACCTCTACTTTAATCAATGGGTATGTTTGACCATCTTCCCATTCAACAGTCTCTGACGTATTCATCGTAGAACCTGATAGAAACTTAAATCCGCTATTGGTATCCATAAACACTACTTTTCTGTATTCTGGATGAATATTTGGTTTCATATTATAATCCTCTCCTTTAATGAGATATATATCTATTATATCGTAATGATTCTTATTTTCAAGTATTCTGTTTCGAAAATTTATTAATGAATAAATCGTGGTAAAAAGTGGACAATAAGGCTTATCAATACTTGATTGGAAAGGTTGTATTTCAATGGAACATTTAGTAACTGCTCGTTCGATGTTTGGTATGACCATGGGAGTTCATATTATTTTTGCCACGCTAGGCGTAGGAATTCCCTTAATGATTTTATTAGCAGAACTTCTCTATCAGCGCACGAAAGACAAAGATTATGAGCTAATGGCAAAGCGTTGGACAAAAGGTGCCGCGATTTTATTAGGCGTTGCTATCCCAACTGGAACCATCGCTGGAGTACAGTTAGCTTTATTGTGGCCTGGTTTTATGGAGGTTGTAGGGAAAGTTATGTCATTACCTTTTCAAATTGAAATCTATGCATTTTTTATTGAAGCACTATTTTTGTCTATCTATGTGTATGCAGCTGATCGAATTTCGCGAACAATGCGAATTGTAAGCCTTATCCTTGTAGCCATTGGAGCTGTGGCGTCAGCTGTGTTAATTACAAACGTCCACGCTTTTGAAGGAACTCCGGCTGGATTTCGTATTGTAAATGGTGAAATTACAGATGTTGACCCATGGGGAGCTTTCTTTAACCCAAGCTTTATTACAACAGCTGGACATGTTGCTGTTTCTGCTTATGCAACTGGGGCATTTGTCATTGCATCCATCGCTGCATTTAAAATGCTTCGCTCTCGAAAAGAGCCTCGGCTTTATCGCTTCCATCAAAAAGCTTTAATGATGGGACTAATTGTTGGAGGTATATTTTCATTTTTAACAGCGCTAAACGGGCATGAATCTGCGCAGCTTCTTTATGAATATCAGCCAGAAAAGCTCGCAGGAGCAGAAGGTTTATTTGAAACAACTGACTACGCACCGCTTACTATCGGTGGATTTACAGATCGCGAAACTCAAACGGTCAAATGGGGCATTGAGATTCCATGGGCACTAAGCTTTTTAGCAGATGATCGCTTTGATACGGTTGTTGCAGGCCTCAATGATTTTCCAGAAGAATATTGGCCTCCTCTTTTCATCCATACTCTTTTTAACGGTATGGTAGGAATCGGCTCGCTGCTTATTTTACTATCTATTCTAGGAATTGCTTGGTATAAGTTTATGAAAAAACGTGGTTTTCCAAAGTGGTTAATGTGGGCATTCGTTATTTCTGGTCCTTTGGCTATTCTATCAGTAGAATTCGGGTGGATTTTTGCATGTACAGGTCGACAGCCTTGGGTGATTTATCGAATTATGAAGACTTCTGAATCCGTTACTACCTCTGCTAATTTAGAATTTTTATTTGCTCTATTTTTAATTGTATACGCTATACTCGTTGTTGCTGTTTCACTTGTTCTTATTTATTACTTCAAGCGTAATCCCTTGGAAAAAGAGCTTGCAGATATGAACTAAAAGGATGTGGAATTGATATGGGTGATTCACTACTTGCCATCACAGTCATTTGGGGATTTATTTTTATTTATGCTGTTATGGGAACAATGGACTTTGGAGCGGGATTCTGGTCAATGATTTATATTAATCGTGAAAAAACAAATGCTACAAATATCGCTAACCGCTACCTCTCTCCAACTTGGGAAGTAACTAATGTATTCATCGTTGCAATTGTAGTTGGTTTATTTAGCTTCTTTCCTGGCGCTACGTTTACGCTTGGAACGGTTCTATTAATTCCGGGAAGTATTATTCTATTGCTTTTGGCACTTAGAAGTGGTTTCCTTGTATTTTCACATTATACCAAGGGCGCTCGTCATCAAAAGGCTCTTGTTTATATTTCTGGCATATCAGGCGTATTGATTCCAGCATTTTTAATTGCTGTTTTACCAATTAGCCAAGGCGGTTACATCGATACCATTGATGGAGTTGAAAAACTAAACTTAATCAAAGTATTTACTAGTCCAAACGTATATGCTTTTATCGGGTTTGCTGTCAGCTCTTCGTTATTTCTATCATCTTTACTTTTAGCTGATTACTCCAAGTCGTCAGATGAAATGGAAGCATATGAAGTATATAGAAGAGATGCACTTATCACAGGTCCCATTTCACTTGTTATGGCTATTCTCATTATGGTGACACTGCGTATGGAAGCTACCTGGCTTTATAATAATATGATGGAATACAGGCCTATTTTATTTGTTTCATTGTTTTTATTTTTAGTCGCTGGAGGCGCGCTTTTACTTCCATCCTCAAAGGGAAAAGGAATGCCAAGATTAGCGGTTGTTGCAATCGTTCTTCAATATTTTTTAGCAAGCTATGTATATGGAAGAGGTCATTTACCATATGTTATTTATCCAAATGTAACAATTGAAACTGGATTTACTCATCCTGATGCTTTTCGCTCGTTATTTATAACATATATCGTAGGATTTGCTATTTTATTCCCCGGATTCTATTATTTCTGGCGCTTGTTTATGAAAGACAATCGAAAGTATGTTGGAAAGAAGCCATATTAAAAAAGAAGTAAAGAACGGTTCACCTGTTCTTTACTTCTTTTTTATCTCTTTAACAATACTGCACGCATAAGCTTTACACTTTTCTACATCTTCTCCATATGGAGCAAGCTCTACTTTTAACCCCGCCGTCATTAACGAGCCACCTTGACTCTGCACTTTCTCTTCCAATAAATCTACGGCTCCGCAAAAGATATCATAGGACATATCACCTGAACCGAATACCGCTACCTTCTTTTGAGAAAAATCAATATCATCCATTTCGTCATAGAAATCTAAAAACTCATCAGGTAACTCACCATCTCCCCATGTATATGATCCTAAAATGATATGATCAAAATTTCTTATATCTTCTGGTGTTAAGTCAAATACTTCGAGACGATGTACAGCTAACTTCTCTTCTATTAATACTTCTTCAATCACATCTGCTATTGCTTCTGTGTTGCCAGACATACTTGCATAGGCTAATAATACTTCTTTCACTTTTAAAAAAACCTACCTTTTTATATCAACATTGTTAATTTCTCAGCTTGAATATCTGAACCTGTACTGCATTCGAATCGAAGTGGACAGTTTCTACACTCTTCTATTGAAGCAGTTTTTTGAAAGAACTTTGGTTCTTCCAGTATATCTTTCATCATTTTTAACTTTCTAATTGATTGCGAATAATCTTCAGGTTCAATATGAACAGTTTCTCTCCGCCCTGTTAGCAGCGAATAAAAATGAATAGCTTTTGGTACTCTATTGAATGCATGCTTTGTAAAAACAACGATAAAAGCTGTCATCATTTCTTTTACTTCTAATTGATCATCAAGTAGAAACTTTGTGACTTCATAAGAGGAGCCTGACCAATACGCAGCATCAATCAGCAAGGATATATTTGTTTCTAACTCCGGAACGTATACCCCATATTTCTCATAAACAAATAATGGAGTATCATCTTGCCACTCACTCATAAGAAAAGCTAATAAGTAGTCACTGACAGATGCTAACACTTCATAATAATGAATTTGTGATTGAAAAAGGTCCGGTGAAAGCTTAGACCAGTACTTTTCAATCAATTTTAAAATTAGATAGGAAGACCTTTCATAAGGAGCTTTCAGATAATATTCTTTGACAACCTTATGAACGGTTACCCCTACGAAATCTCGCCAATCAGCCAATTGTTGTTTACGATCTCTTAGCTGTCTCTGATAAAATTTATAAGGACATTGAATAAATTCTTCAATATGATGACTGGCCAAGGTTTTAATTTGAACTTTTAACTGCATTCTGTCACCACGCTTTATACACTCACATGTTGTTTTCTTCTTATGATACTTGTTCAATCACTTTGCGAATCGCGCTCCATGAATGCTTAACAAAATAAATTGGCTTTTGCTGTTTCTTCGCTTTCTCTTTAATCACCTTCGCCATGTTGTGGTTAATAAAATCTGTAATCACAAGTACAAAACCAATATGATCTGGGATTTCTCGCTTCACCATATTACTCTTTCTTCCATCAAGATGAATAATTTCGTTAAATCCTTCGCCTGCTAACCGATCTGTAATATGCTTTAAACGATCTCCTCCAACAACCATAACTGATGACATTTCTTTCTCCTCCTGTACGATAAAATTAGGTTTATTTAAAATCTTAACGATGATTTAATCTTGTTTGCTATATACATAGAATAATTGAGAATGATTCTCTTTGTCAATTGTTAATTGATAAAAATTCTCAATTAATTTTCCAATCTCTCGATTATAACAATAATGAAAATTGACCATACTACATATATCACGCGTATAAAGGAGGGGATTACATGTCACAAAACATTCTTTGTGAAGTGAATAACTGTCATTATTGGAAGCAAGGCAACCACTGTGGAGCAGACGAAATTTACGTAGTCAGCCATGCTGGTAAAAAGGCTTCTAATAGCCGTGAAACAGACTGTAAAACATTTAAACCTGAAGATATTTAAATTGGTTATCCTAAGACAAACTTTGTTCTCTTACTAATTAATAAAAAAAGGACAACCACGTGGGTTGTCCTTTTTCATATCAACGAAAGTGAAGGTAATATATGAATACAAATCAACTTGTTCATTTTTTTAAAACGGAAGCTGTTAAAGCCAATAAACAAACGTTCCCTATTTATGTGCAATCATTTGCTCATTTATGGCAACATGAATGTGGAACACTGGAAAACATTCCACCTGAAATTGATCTACTTATTACCACTCGTGCTCTTGAGCTAGGTCTTGTTTCGACACAGGTAGCTGACTAAAACTGGTTTAGAATTTTAGTCAGCTGTTTTATTTTACAAATCATCAAACCCATTTACATCTGATGCTTTTGTATATTGTCTTGATTTTTGTTCAAAGAAGTCTGTCTTACCAAGGTCAACTTCCTGATACGCAACAATCCAACGTAGTGGATTCTCAATTGGTGCATCAGGAAACGCTACGCGCCCAAAGCCCATTTGATTACAGCGTTTATTCGCCATATACTCGATGTATTGACGAATATCTTTCATCGTAATTCCATCAAACTTCTCACCGATGACTGACTCAGCCCATTCAATTTCAAGCTGAGCAGCTTGTCTAAATGTTGAAGTAACAAACTCTTCAAGCTCAGCCGTACGCTGTTCAGGATTTTCATTTAAGACTTCTTTAAAGATTTTTTCAAATAATCCTACATGAAGCTGCTCATCACGGTTAATATAGTTAATCATTGTAGATGTGGCAACCATTTTTTGATTACGTGCTAAGTTGTAGAAAAATGCAAAGCCACTATAGAAAAACAGGCCTTCTAAAATAACATCATATACAATGGACTTTAAAAAGTTTTCAACCGTTGCATCTTCGGCAAATGCTTTATAACCATTTGTTACAAAGTCATTGCGTGCACGAAGTTTTTCATCCGTACGCCAATATTCAAATACTTCATCTTGCTTAGCTTTTGGCACTAAGCTCGATAATACATATGAATAAGAGTGATTATGAACAACTTCCTGCTGAGCTAAAATAATCATCAGCGCATTGATTGAAGAATCTGTAACATAATCAGCCACTTTACTCGCATAATCTGACTGAATGCTGTCTAATAAAGCCAACAGACCAATAATCTTTAAAAAGCTCTCCTGCTCATCCGCTGTAAGCTGCGGAAACTGCTTGATGTCCTGTCCCATATTAATTTCAAACGGCGTCCAGAAATTAGCTAACATGCGTTTATACTTTGGAAACGCCCACGAAAATCGGACATCATCCCAATTTAAAATGTTTGAGGTTTCACCATTAATAATCCCCGTTGAGCGGTTCGGGGCATTTTCATTCATAATCTCACGTTTCTTTAGACTGTTCGTCAACAAAATCGGCTCCTTTCTTAGCTATGGCAGCTTTCACACTCATCAATTACTTCGCTAGACGTAGAGCGAACATAATACGTTGTTTTTAACTTTTCTTTCCATGCAGTCATGTGCAAATCTAGTAAGTCTTTTGCACGAATATCATTTTGAACATAAATGTTAAACGAGATAGATTGGTCAATATGACGCTGACGCTTTGCGTTTTGCTTAATGCTCCAATGTTGGTCAATTAAATAAACAGACTTATAATACCAATTGGTTTCCGGTGACAAATCCGGAGCTGTAACCGGAATTTTATAGTTTTTCTTCTCTTCTGAATAGAACTTACGGAAGATCGGGTCAATACTCGCAGTAGATCCAGCAATAATAGAAGTAGATGAATTTGGAGCCACAGCCATTAAATATCCGTTTCGAATTCCTTTTTCTTTTACAAGCGCCTGTAGGTCATTCCACTGACTACTGTTGTAACCACGTGTTGTAAAATAAGCTCCTGTTTCCCAATCAGACCCTTCAAATAGAGGGTACGCTCCTTTTTCTTCTGCAAGCTCCATGCTTGATTGAATCGTTAGGTAAGCAATTTTTTCATACAGCTCATCGCAATATTGAACCGCTTCTTCTGTTTCCCAAGCAATCTTTTGTAGAGCTAATAGATGGTTCCACCCAAACGTACCCAAGCCGATAGCACGATAGCGCTGGTTTGTTAGTTTTGCCTGTAAAACTGGTAGATTATTCAGTTCAATTACGTTATCTAACATGCGAACTTGAATAGGTACAAGGCGTTCAAGCACATTTTCCGTTACTGCACGCGCTAAGTTAATAGACGATAAATTACAAACTACAAAGTCACCTGGTTGTTTTGTAATAACAATTTTTCCGTCTTCGGTAACTTCTTCAACTACTGTTGTCATGCTTTGATTTTGCGTAATTTCTGTACATAAATTACTGCAATAAATCATGCCTTCATGACGGTTTTGGTTAGCGCGGTTTACTGTATCACGATAGAACATATATGGTGTTCCTGTTTCTAATTGTGAAATCATAATTCGTTTAAAAATTTCAATCGCAGGCACTTTTTCTCTTGATAGAGCTTCATTTTCAATGCATTCACGATAACGATTTCTAAAGGAGCCGCTGCCTTCTTCTTCATCATAGAAGTCTTCTAGTGAATACCCCATTACCGTACGAACTTCATGCGGATCGAACAAATACCAGTCTTCACGTTTTTCAACGGCTTCCATAAATAAATCAGGCAGGCAAACGCCAGTAAATAAGTCATGTGTACGCTGACGCTCGTCTCCATTGTTTAAACGTGCATCTAAGAAAGAAAAAATATCCTTGTGCCACACGTCTAAATATACAGCAATCGCCCCTTGGCGTTGGCCTAGTTGATCAACACTAACAGCTGTGTTATTAAGCTGTTTCATCCAAGGAATTGTTCCTGATGATACACCTTTAAACCCTTTTATATCGCTGCCTCGGCTACGGATATGACCCAGATACACGCCAATCCCACCACCGTTTTTACTCAATGTTGCTAAGTCCGTATTGCTATCATAGATACCTCGTAAACTATCATCGACCGTATCAATGAAACAGCTTGATAGCTGTCCATAGCTTTTCCCTGCGTTTGCTAATGTCGGTGTTGCTACTGTCATATAAAGATTAGAAAGTGCCCAGTATGACTCTTTTACCAACGCTAAGCGATTTTCTTTCTTTTCATTTGCCATCAGCGTCATAGCAATAATTAAAAAGCGTTCCTGTGGTAGCTCATATACACGCTTATCATGTGATGTTGCTAAGTATCGGTCAGCTAATGTTAACAGACCAATATACGTAAATAAGCTATCTTTTGTATAATCAATGGCTAAGCCTAGCTCATTGATTTCCTCCACAGAGTATGTATCCAGAAGCTGTTTATTATAAATCCCGATGTCTGTAAGTTCTTTAATTAGTTGGTAAAATAATCCATATCTTTCACCTTGATCATATTTTCTATTAACTGCAGCTTTGCGATATAGCTCTTGTAAGTAGATATGAGCTGCTACATATGTCCAATCCGGCTCATCCATAGAAATTCGCTCAAGTGCTGCTAAAATAAACACGTTTGCTATTTTTTCATCCGTCATATTCTCTTTCGCAGCAACTGTTTCCACTACCTTTTCCTCATACCCTGAAAAATCAAGTTGTGGAAATTTTTCACCAAGTAATTTCATATCATAATTTACTTTTTCAAGTTTATTTAAATCTGTTGTATTAATCATAAGAATAAGTTCCTCCTTTTTCTCCAGCATAAAAAAATCGCTCACCTGACGCAGTGAGCGAATAGAACGAAGATAAAAGAAGACGAAATGTCTTTTCTCAATCCTCGCTCTATCCTCTCACCTCCCGAAGAAGATAAAACGTCATAAAAAAGGCAGGTCTCCTGACTTATGCTTCGCTTTACTCTAAGGCCTTCCCATGATTGTTATTCACAGTGGCTATTCCTTATTTCATCAGCATTCACAGTTGCGGGGACAGTTTTGGATTTGCACCAAATTCCCTTTTAAGTCTTTTATCAGACACCTTTTTTACTGGAAAACACAAAATATAGTATATGAAGTTTTAATTAAAAACAAGATGTTGTGTTATAAACACATTATAAGGGACAACTTACAGAACTACAATATTTTTTTCAAAATAAATTTCCGCTCATTTTCCCTTCCCTTACTTGACATACCCTTCTACGCCTTTATTTAATAAGGTTTCTTGCATACATATAAAAAAGAAATTTTTAAAAGTTTTGTTATGTATTAGCAACTAGCTATTATAAACAGCTTCATTTTTCATCAAACTATTCCATCATAACATGTTTTTTCGGATTGGTTATACTATTTGATTTGTGAAATTTAATCAAACTTTTTTTCACCTGATAGATAGCTTTTATATAAACGATAAGAAAGCAGGCTCTTCAGAAGAAATCCCAATAAAAAAATCCACTTTTAAAGTGGATTTATATCACTCATATATTTTTTGATAGGTGGAAACTTTATTTAAAAACACTCTATCAATCTGATAGCCAATACCAGGTTCTTTTGGCACATGAATTAACCCGTTATTTACTTCTACTTCTGGGAGAATGACATCCTTGTTCCAATAACGTGCAGAAGCTGAAATATCCCCAGGGATGGTGAAGTGTTCTAATGAAGCAAGTGCAATATTATGAGCTCTTGATATACCGGATTCAAGCATTCCTCCGACCCATAGTCGCACATTACTTTTCTGGCACAAATCATGAATCCGCTTTGCTTCTGTTAAACCACCTACTCGTCCAACCTTTACGTTAATAACTTGACAACTTCCTAACTCAATTGCTTTTCTAGCATCATCGTAAGACACAATACTTTCATCTAAACAAATGGGTGTACGCAGATGCTTTTGCAAATGGCGGTGATCAATAATATCACTAGAATTTAAAGGCTGTTCAATCATCATGAGATCAAACTCGTCTAGCTTTTGAAGCAACTTCAAATCATCTAAGGAGTAAGCAGAGTTTGCATCTACCATCAGTGGAAGTTTGGGATAATGCTTTCTAATTTGCTTAATAAGATCGTAATCCGTTCCGGGCTTAATCTTCACTTTAAAACGTTTATATCCAGCTTTCAAATGTTGATCTATTCTATGAATCATTCGATGAATATTATCCAGCCCAACTACTACGCCTGCTTCTACAGCTTCTTTTGTGCCCCCAAGAGCTTGAGATAGCGACTGATTGTTCTTCTTAGCAAATAAATCCCAAACCGCGCAATCTACCGCTGCTTTACTCATATGGTTTCGCTTAATAGGATTAAATAGTTCCTGCAAATCTAAAGGCGTGCTTAATCGCTTACCAATTAAAGCAGGGAGCAAAAAATCATTGAGCATATGAAAGCACGTTTTAATAGTTTCTTCTGTATACCAAGGGGTCGAAAATGCTACCACTTCTCCCCACCCTACTTCACCATTTATATCTTCTACTTCTAAAAGCAGTAGCTCTCGATTTGTCACAGTTCCATAACTAGTTGAAAACGGTGATAACAGGTTCAATTCAATAGCATGAATAGTTGCTTTATGAATCTGAATCATAGCTGGTGCCCCTGTTCTATAAGTTTAGGTAATTTTCGTCTAACAATTTTATTGGACGCTGTCCTTGGCAGTTCATCTACAATAAAATAATACTTTGGTATTTTATAATTAGCTAACATTGCCTGACAATGTATATGCAACTCTTCTTTTTTTATTGGCGATGTGACTACTAAAAAAGCTGCTGGAACTTGTCCCCACTGTTTATCAGGCACTCCTGTAACACCGACTTCCACAATAAGTGGATGCTTTAATAAAGTGCTCTCAATTTCCGCTGGATAGATGTTTTCTCCACCTGAAATAATTAAATCTGATCTTCTATCTAGTACGTATAAAAACCCATCTTCATCAAGCTTACCAATATCTCCTGTATATAACCAACCATCTTTTATCGCTTTGGCTGTTTCTTCTGGCTTATTGAGGTACCCAGGCGTTACGTTAGGGCCTTTCACAACGATTTCACCTTCTAGACCATTCGTTACTTCTTTACCGCTAGCATTTACAATTTTAAGCTGGCAAGGCATCAGGGGCTTTCCTGCAGATCCAAGTTTTTGGATGCTGTCTTCTGGAGCTAACGTTACACACTGAGAAGAAGTTTCTGTCATCCCATATGTTTGGTAAACAGGAATTCCTTTCTCCATACAGTCATCCAAGAGACCTCTTGGCACAGGACCTCCTCCTGTTAACATGCAACGAAATGATTCCGGATATTTTCTTTCACCTAGCTCCTTTAACATCTGGGTTAGCATTGATGTTACGACCGACATAATGGTTACACCTTTTGTTTCGATAGCAGCGTTTGCTTCTATAGCTTCAAACCTTGAGTGTAGTACAATTCTCATGCCGTAAATAACACTTCTCATTAAAATAGAAAAGCCGCTAATGTGAAATAAAGGCACCGCAACGAGCCAGCAGTCATTTGCCTGGAGTCCAAGATTTAGTGATGATCCAGTAGCACTCCACCAATGATTCCCATAAGACTGCATAACTCCTTTTGGATTACCTGTCGTACCTGACGTATACATAATTGTATATGTATCGTTTAAGTCATACTGAGATTGAAGCACAATTTCTTGTTCATATCGCTGGGTAAGTTCTTGCAGTTGAATTAGTTCTGTTCCTGAAATTAGTATAGTTTCTTCATAACTCTCATCGGCAACAAGAAAACTTGCTTTTGCATCACTACATTGATATTGAATCTCTTGCTGCTTTAAGCGCGTATTGAGTAATAGAGCTTTTGCTCCTATGTAAGCTAAAGCATGAATCAATTCAATATACTCTATTCGATTTCTCATATAGATAGCAACTGTATGCCCTTTTTTTATACCATAGCTCGCTAATTGAAAAGCTCGCTTCACTACTCGTTTATGCAGCTGAAAAAATGTAATTGATTCCGATTCTAAGTCAATGGCAATTCGGTTAGGTGTGACTTTTGCTCGTTGACTTAACCAATTAGGTAAAAAATTCATGCTTCTATTCTCCTTTCCATAGAAAAAACAGCTTGATGAGTGTCATCAAGCTGTTTTGAGCATTATGGGAAACGTGGGAACTGTTTGAAGTCTGGGTTACGCTTTTCTTTGAATGCGTCACGACCCTCTTTTGCTTCATCAGTTGTGTAATATAAAAGCGTAGCGTCTCCAGCAAATTGCTGTATACCAGCTAATCCATCTGTATCAGCATTAAATGCAGCTTTTAAGAAACGTAGAGCTGTTGGGCTCTTTTCTAACATTTCTTCACACCACTTAATTGTTTCTGCTTCTAACTCTTCTAATGGTACAACAGTGTTAACAAGTCCCATTTCAAGTGCTTCTTGTGCGTTGTATTGACGGCATAGATACCAAATTTCACGCGCTTTTTTATGACCAACAATACGCGCTAAATAGCCTGAACCATAGCCAGCATCAAAGCTTCCAACTTTTGGACCTGTTTGGCCAAAAATTGCATTATCCGCTGCAATTGTTAAGTCACATACGATATGTAAAACGTGACCTCCACCAATTGCGTATCCTGAAACCATCGCAACAACTGGCTTTGGAATAACGCGAATTAAACGCTGTAAGTCTAATACGTTTAAGCGAGGAATTTCGTCTTCACCTACATAACCACCATGTCCGCGTACTTTTTGGTCTCCACCAGAACAAAATGCTTTGTCTCCAGCACCTGCTAGTACAATTACACCAACGCTTGAATCATCACGCGCATATGCAAAAGCATCAATTAATTCCATTACCGTTTTTGGACGGAAAGCATTTCTTACTTCTGGACGGTTAATTGTAATTTTTGCAATTCCATTATATGTTTCATACAAAATATCTTCATAATTACGTTGAGATACCCATTCAACTGTCATCTTTCTTCCTCCTCATGTTCTGATAAAAACTCACTTACTATTTTACCAAAAATTCTTGGTTGTTCCACATGAATTGCATGGCCGGCATTTAAAACAACTTTATGCCTACAAAATTTGAGCTGATTAGACATCTTTTTTGCAATTTCACAAAATTTCCGATCCTGCTCACCTGTGATTAAAAGGACTGGAAAAAGCAAATCATTTAACCTTTCCCAATAAGATTCTTGCACTCCTGTTCCCATACCTAATAGGCTATTTCCCAAACCACGTTCTGATTGAGCTAACCTTTCTTGTCGAACTAGCGCTTGATCCTGTACAGACATTCGTTTTTGAGTTTCAAACATAGGAATGTTTTCCCAATAATCAACAAACTTAACAATACCTTGGTTCTTAATAAACACAGCTAATTTTTCATCTGCAGCTTGCCTTGCAATTTTTTCTGCCTCTGTCTTTAGACCAGGTGACCCACTTTCCATAATAAGTGCTTTTACTCGCTCCGGAAAGTGACAGGATAACGCCAGTGCTAGACGTGCTCCCATTGAATAACCCAGGACAACGGCTTTTTCAATATGGAGTTGGTCAAACAACCCTACAATGACGTTCATCATCTGTTCCATTGTATATAGAGAAACTGTTTTCGGAGAATCCGTTTTCCCGTGACCAATAATGTCGATTGTAATAACCTGATAATAACGTGCCCAAGACTTTGCAAATGTACTCCAAGTTTGAGAAGAGCCTGTAAAACCATGCAATAATAACAGAGGCATTCCCTTCCCTTGCACTTCAACATGGTACGAAACACCTTCATATTTATAATGCATCTCTTATTCCTCAAACTTAGACAAATTTATTACCTGTGAAACGTTATTCCAGATTTCACGGTGCATTTCGACATTTTCTGTACGAACTGTTGGTACCTCAACAATATGCAGTCCGCCCTCTTTAAACGAAGCTTTTAGTGCATCATGAAATTCACCTGCTGTATAAGCTCTACTAAATGTACCAGCATATAAATTTGCAGCATGCTCAAACTGCAAGCCTGTTGGTGTACCGAATAAAAACTCAAAATGCTTCTCTTCTTTTGACTGAGGTAGGAATGAAAAAATCCCTCCACCATCATTGTTAATGAGCACGACTGTTAAATTGAGATTATGCATTTTAGCAGCAAGCAAGCCGTTTAAATCATGATAAAAAGATAAGTCACCAATTAAAAGTACAGTATGCTCATATTCAGTGCTAACGCCTAAAGCTGATGAAACTACACCATCAATACCATTGGCACCTCGATTTGCAAATAAGTGAAGCTTTTTATCTGTTGCAAAGAAAAACGAATCTACATCTCTTATCGGCATTGAGTTACCGATAAACAAAGCCGAATTAGCTGGTAAAAGCTTTGACAGTTCCTCTACAATGCTACCTTCAAACCACTTATCTTGTAAGCTGGCTTTTAATGAATCCTTAACTTGCTTATTTAATTCAATCCACTTTTCGCTCCATGAATTAGAAGATTTTTTACTCCCTATATACTTAGGTAATTCACGAGCAAATAGTCCTTCGTTGCACTGAATCATATGTGTGGAGCGAAGAGTAGGATCTCGCCATCCGTTGCTTTCATCTACTACAAAAACAGCTTTTGGTTCATAAGCTTTTAAAAATAAAGTTAACCCCTTTGATACAGGCATGGCACCAAAACGAATGACAACTTCTGGCTTCAATAGTGGTTGAATTCCTTCTTTTTTCAAAAATGAATCATAAGTATCGATGATAAGATCTTTATCGTGATTACCACTTCTCATCTGGGAGAGTGGATCTGCAATAATTGGAAATTGAAGATAATCTGATAACTCTACAATAGCCTGTTTATCCTCACTATTTAGCTGGTCTCCACATATGATTAAACCTTTTGTTTCGTCTTTTATGAACTGACCAATATGCTCAAAAGCTTGGCTAGAAAGCATTGATTTTCCTTCATCAAACGATACATAAGAGTTTTCACGTTCATGTAAGCTCCATAAATTTTCCAAAGAAAGATTTGGAACAATTGGCTCACGAAGCGGCATGTTAATGTGAACAGGTCCTTTTGGACCACTAGCTGACAGGCTGACAGCTCTTCCAGCCAAAGTTCGAATGTAACGAATTGGCTCTTCTGTTGCTTCTGGTAAAGCAGTATCTACAAACCACTTCGCGTAGTGACTAAACAAGTATTGTTGATTAATTGCTTGTGGAGCCCCTACCTCACGCAGTTCATGTGGACGATCTGCAGTAATAACAAGTAGAGGAACCCTTGAATAATATGCTTCAACAACCGCCGGAAAATAGTTCGCAGCAGCTGTTCCAGACGTACAAACAAGCGCAACAGGCTGATTTTTTGCTTTTGCCATACCTAAAGCAAAAAAACCAGCCGAGCGCTCATCAATATTTAAATGAACTTTTATCTTCTCATGCTCAGACATTAACATAGCAATTGGTGTTGAACGAGAGCCGGGGCTTACCACAACGTGATTCACACCTAATTTGGCTAATTCGTCTACAAAAGCTGCTACATAAGCAGTTAGCTGATTAGTATGGTCCACTTGCTATACCCCCTAAAGCTGATAGCATTGGATTAAATTTAATCGTTGTTTCTTCATATTCACTCTCAGGAGTCGAATCCGCTACAATTCCACAACCTGCAAACAGCATCGCCTGTTGTCGTTCAATTACACCTGAACGAATTCCAACAATAAACTCTCCGTTACCATTAATATCAACCCAACCAATTGGAGCTGCATACCATCCTCGGTCGAATGGTTCTAACTTTCGAATAATGGACAAAGATTCATTTTGTGGATATCCTCCTAAAGCAGGTGTTGGGTGGAGCTCTTTTAACAGCGAAAACAATGTTACATCTTTCTTCGTTTTGCCTCGAACAGGTGTATAGAGATGTTGAATATGCTTCGTTTTATACAGTGTTGGTTGCATAGGTATTTCTACTTCCATACAATAGGCTTCCATTGCTTCTTTTATCATATGAACAACCACATCATGTTCAATTAAATTTTTTTGATCATTTAAAAGCTCATTACCTAAAAGCTCATCTTCTTTTCTTGTTTTTCCTCGCTTAATAGAACCCGCTAAGCAAGTCGAAAAAACATAGTCTCCCTCTTTTTGCACCAAACGCTCTGGAGACGCCCCAACAAAATGTTGATTTTCATTCTCAAAAATGAAGGTATAGCTTGTAGGTTGTTCTCTCAACAAACGCTGAATAACGTACTCTGTCGAAATTGCTTCGGTAAATGTTGCTTTTAACTGTCGAGCTAGTACCACTTTCTCAATTTTTCCTTGTTGGATTAACGAAGTAGCATTTTGAACATTTTTTTTAAACCTTTGTACATTAATTTCTTCTTTTGTTAATAGTAAAGGCGATGAATAGCTACTACCGTCATATTCTTGGTTCCCTAACAATCCTTCAAGCTCTTCAATACGATTAAGATGAGCTTGTATATTGTCTTCACCACTTACTTTAATGTTTATACTTAGATATCCATTCCCTTCCGTCTCTGTATAAAGAACAGAGGGAATTACAAATTTACTATTGGAAAAATCGTTCCAATGGTTGTCCTTTTTTTGATAAGGATCAAATGAGAATCCTCCAAAAAGCAGAGGACCTGTACCATTTGGAAACTCTACGTCATTTGTATACAAAATATCTCTTTTAAAGCGCTTCCATTGTTTTTCTGTATCAAAAAAACGCTCAGACCCTTCTTTGGAAGACAGCGTATAAGCTCTTCCTAACCCAACGAACGTATACTGCTGGTTCGGATCTCTCCAAAAGAAACGTTCTTTACAAAACTGTCTATAGCCGTTTGCATAAAAAATAAGGGGGTCAATAGGTCTTACTTTTTTGACTACGCTGACAAGTTTTGTGTTACTTTCATTTTTGGCACATTCAATTGCCTCTGATAAATGATCATGTATTAACTGTTCAGTTATTGCAATCACACTACGTCCCCCCGTTTATAATGTCGTAAGTCTTTAACCAATTTATTATAAACTTTCGCTGTAAAAAAATCTAGTTTGACAACTGAATTCCCTTGATAAGATTGTATCATATCTCAACAAAAGTTACCGATTTTGTGCTCTTTGTTTCCAAGTTGCATTATATAACTTAAAAAAATATTTACTTTCCTTCAGCAATGAAAGTATTTATCGACTAGTTTTTCCATAACTAAGGGAAGAAGTCGTTACACATTTCATCATAAATACCAATCATTTCACATGTGAAACACGATAGAACTTAATTTTTTTAAATCATTTAACACATAATAATGTGGAATTGAGTAATTCAAGGGAAAAGGGAGAGAAGTCTTATGATTTCCAATAAGCAACTAAATCAATTAAGGGAAGCATTATTAACTGAACAAGAAAGCCTAATGCATCAGTTAAAAGACAATAATGATTTTGGGTTAAGATCCCAAAGTTTACATGATTCAACCGGAGAATTATCAAGTTATGATAATCACCCTGGAGATATGGCCAGTGAAATTTACGAACGTGAAAAAGATATTGCATTATATGAACATACACGCGAAGAGCTAAAGGAAATTAAGGCTGCTTTAAATGCTATGGAAACAAGCTCATATGGAAAATGTAAAACTTGTGGAAAAGATATTAGCTTTGAACGTCTCCAAGCAGTTCCTACCACCTTGTACTGTAAAGAGCATAGTCCGTCGCAAGAAACATCACGACAACGACCCGTCGAAGAATTGAACCTTCGTCATCCATTTGGACAATACGATTTGGATACTTCCGGAGCAACTGAATATGACGCGGAAGATTCTTGGCAAGACGTCGAAAGATATGGAACGTCTGAATCACCATCTGACTTCGAAGGAGATATCTCTTCTTATAACGACACATACATTGAACATGATGAAAACGTTGGATATGTAGAAGACTATGAGAACTTCGTAGGTACTGATTTATATGGAAAAGAAATTGTTGTATACCCGTCCAAACAGCATGAAGAATATGAGCAGACCTTAGATGAAGAAGGTATTATGACAACTTTTGGTGACCTACCACCTCATGAAAAAGAGCATTATACAGAATAACAGGAGTAGCGTAATACGGCTGTTATTCTGTATAAAATATATGTATAAAGAAATTCCCATAATTTCTTTAGTGATAATAGATAAAAAAGGAGCCTAGAGGCTCCTTTTTTAATATGACAATATTTGTTTTGATGAATTAATTTCCCAAATCTCTTTTGCATACTCTGATATTGTGCGATCGCTAGAGAAATAACCTGATTGAGCAATATTTAACGCGCTCATTTCAAACCACTTCTCTTTGTCACAGTATGCTTGATTTACTTTTTCTTGTGCTTGAACATAGGAAGCGAAGTCTCTCAGTACGTAGTACTCATCATTTTGCATTAACAACGAATCGTAAATTGGTTCAAATAAATCGTAAGTATTCTTAAAAAAGCCGTTTATAAGCTGTTCTATCACTTTTTTTATTCGCTGATCATGATGATAATAATCAAATGAGCGATACCCACCGTTTTGTTGATAGTGTAAAACTTCCTCAGATGATAAACCAAAGATAAACATATTGTTTTCTCCAACAGCTTCCGCAATCTCTACGTTTGCTCCATCCATTGTTCCAATAGTTAAAGCACCGTTCATCATGAATTTCATATTCCCAGTGCCTGATGCTTCTTTACTGGCAGTTGAGATTTGTTCGCTAACATCGGCTGCTGTAAAAACATCTTCAGCCAAAGAAACGCGGTAGTTTTCAAGGAAAACAACTTTTAAAAACGGCGATGTGATTGGATCACTGTTTACTACATCAGCCACTGAGTTAATTAACTTAATAACCTTCTTAGCATAGTAATATCCTGGCGAAGCCTTTGCTCCAAAGATAAAAGTTCTAGGTATAATTTTAAAGTTAGAGTCTTCTTTTAAACGATTGTATAGATACATAATATGAAGTACATTTAGCAACTGTCGCTTATAAGCATGTAACCTTTTCACTTGCACATCAAAGATTGACTCTGGATTTATTTCAATACCAGTTTGCTTTTTGATAACTTCGCTTAAAATATCTTTCCGCTGTTGCTTTACTTGTTTTAATTGGTCTTTAAAATTGTTATCTTGAGCATAAGGCTCCAACTGTTTTAATGCGTAAGGATTTTTCACCCAGTCATCACCGATAGTTTCATTGAGAAGCATTGATAATTCTGGATTCGCCTTTAACAACCATCGTCTATGAGTAATACCGTTTGTTTTATTAATAAACTTCTGTGGATAGAAATCAAAGAAGTTTTTCATTTCTCGCTTTTTTAAAATGTCGGTGTGTATTTTTGCCACGCCGTTTACTTTATGACTTCCTACAATCGCTAAATGAGCCATCTTCACCATATCATGCGCGATAATGGCCATATCCTCAATTCTTTTCCATTGATAAGGATATTTTTTCCACAACTCTTCACAAAAGCGCTGATTAATTTCTTCCACAATCATATAAATACGAGGGAGAAGCGGTTTAAACAAGTGAATTGGCCATTTTTCTAAAGCTTCAGATAACGTCGTATGGTTGGTGTATGAAATGGTCTGTGTAGTAATATGCCACGCATCATCCCAGCTAAGCTTTTCCTCATCCAAGAGAATGCGCATCAATTCTGGAATAGCTAATACAGGATGAGTGTCATTGATATGAATCGCTACCTTTTCATGTAGATTGGCAAGCGTCCCGTACACAATACGATGGGAACGAATAATACTTTGCAAACTAGCGGATACGAGAAAATATTGCTGCTTCAATCTTAAAATTTTACCATCTTCATGGGTGTCATCTGGATACAAAAATTCGGATACTGCTTCTGTTTCTCTCTTATACTGCATTACGTCTTTATGTACTGGAAATGAGGCAGGTTCTGCATTCCAAAGTCGAAGCGTATTCACCGTAGTCGTATCATAGCCTACTACCGGAATGTCATACGGCACAGCTAAAATAGACTCTCCATTAATATGTCGAAATGCTAGTTTGCCATTATCATTGTAATATTCAACTTCTCCCCAGAAGTTTACTTCAATCGATTGATCAACTTTTCTCACTTCCCAAGAGTTACCATGACGAAGCCACTGTTCAGGCAATTCTACTTGAAAACCATCCACAATTTTCTGATCGAATAACCCATGTTTATATCGAATTCCACATCCATGCCCTGGTAAATTTAAAGAAGCTAAAGAATCTAAAAAACAAGCAGCTAAACGGCCTAACCCACCATTGCCTAACCCAGCATCTGCCTCAATTTCCTCAATTTCTTCTAGTGAAATATTTAAATCTTTTAACCCTTCTTCAACTACTTCTTTTATTCCAAGGTTAAGTAAATTTTGTCCTAATAGCCTGCCTAATAAAAATTCAATCGAGAGATAATACACTTGTTTTGAATGATTTGACCTCTGAGCCTCATTAGTAGCAATCCAATCACTACTAATATACTCTCTGACCATATTTCCTAACGTATGGTATTGATCTTGTACCGTCGATTCTTTGAAGCTTTTCCCATAAGTCATTTCTAACTTTTTTAAAAATACTTTTTGAAAGCTTTCTTTATTAGAGAACAAGCTTATCACCCTTTCAAGATGAAATAGATGTTAAGTTCGCATATAGTTGATTATATTTAAATGCCGACTGCGCCCAGCTATAATCTTGACTCATAGCATCTCGCATTAATTTCTCCCATACGTCCTTATCATTGTAAAAGGAAATTGCCCTTTCAATTGTGTAAAGCATATCGTGAGCGTTATAATTTGCAAAAGTAAATCCATTTCCTTCGTGAGTAGACTCATTATACGAAAGGACCGTATCATTTAGCCCACCTGTTTCCCTGACGATTGGGATTGCACCGTAGCGCAACGCAATCAATTGACCTAATCCGCATGGCTCAAACTTTGAAGGCATTAAAAATAAATCTGATCCCGCATACACTTTATGGGCTAGCGCTTCATTGAAACCAATGATTGCTTTTACCTGATTGGGATACTGAGACTCCATGTCTTTGAAAAATGATTCAAATTCTTCTTCACCTGTCCCGAGTATAACAACTTGCGCACCTAAACGAGTTATTTCATGAAAAACATGCTTTACAAGATCTAACCCTTTTTGTTTTGTTAACCGCGTTACCATTGATACAAGTGGGACATTATTTTTCACATCTAATCCAAGGTATGCTTGTAAATCTTCTTTATTCTTATTCTTACCTGCTAAATCTTGTGCTGAATAGTTAAATGCAATTAACTCATCCACTTCTGGATTATAGGCCTGATCATCAATACCATTTACAATCCCTATCAAATCCTGGTCTCTTTGTCTTAGTAATCCATCTAACTTTTCACCATAATAAGGCATTTGAATTTCATTTCGATAAGTTGGGCTCACTGTTGTAATTTTATCCGCAGAGACAAGACCGCCTTTCATAAAATTTAAATTGCCATAAAACTCTAATTGATTAGACGTAAAGTGATAATCATTTAAGTTTAGTAGCTCATATAAATTTTGCTTTGGAAAGACCCCCTGAAACTGTAGGTTATGAATAGTGAATACCGTTTCAATATGGTCATACATATTATATTGCGCTCTTAATAAAAAAGGAATCATGGCTGTATGCCAGTCATGACAATGAATGATATCCGGCTCATTTACTAAAGTTGGAATAGCTTCTAGTACTGCTTTAGAGAAAAAGGCAAAGCGTTCTGCATCATCATAATGACCGTACAGACTATCTCTTTTAAAATAGTATTCATTATCAATAAAAATGTACTGAGTACCATTCATTTCTAGCGTATAAATCCCACAATATTGTCTTCTCCATCCAACTTGTACATAGATGACTTTTTCTAAAGTCATCTGCTCACTGTACTGTTCAGGAATTAAGCTATACTTGGGCATAATTACAGATACGTTGGTGCCCAGCTGCTTCAATTCCTTAGGCAAAGCACCAGCTACATCCGCTAATCCTCCTGTTTTAATAAACGGTACACATTCTGACACTGCAAATAATACATTCACGAATTCATCAACGCTCCTTGAACTGTTCCTTTTGCTAATACTCTTGGTAGATTAGGTTCACCATTCAACTCTTCATGACTACCTATTTTTACATCTTTATCTAAAACAACATAGTTTAATACGCTATTTTCAAGAATAGCTCCTTTTTGCATCACAATACTATTTTTAACAACTGCGCCTTTTCCTATCTTTACACCTCGGAAAATAATACTGTTTTCAACATGCCCTTCAATAACACATCCGTTAGCAATCATTGAATTTTTCACTACAGCTGTTTTTGCATAGCGCGTTGGAGGTTCATCTTTTGTTTTTGTATAAACTGGACGAGTTCTTAGAAATAGCTGCTTCCACGTGTCTGGAGATAAAATATCCATACTAGCTTTATAATATGCTTCTAGCGAATCCACTTGAGAAAGGTATCCATTATGCTCATACGTAATCACTTTGGATGACTCTGAAAGATAGTGCACAAGCTCTGTAATCGTATCAAAATCTTGGGTTTCATTTTGTAGGATATCGAGTAACGTTTTTTTATTAATAATGTATATGTTTAGAGGAGTATTACCACTCACTACTGACGTTACAACTGCACCTTGAGCTACATGACGCTTTAATACTTGACTGAAATCAATGGTACAAATGGTATAGCTATTTGCAATAATAACGTAATCTTGTTTACTTCGAAGGAAATAATCAATATGATAGCGGAATTGAGCAATTAGCGATGGGTCTTCTAATTTTAAATCGTTTTTTACAGGTGGAAAGATGAATAGTCCATCTCTTTTTCGGTCTAGATCCCACTCTTTTCCTGAACCAATATGATCAGTAAGAGCACGATAGCGGTCCTTTGGAAATATAGCCACGCTTTGGACGCCAGAATTCACCATATTCGACAGCATAAAATCAATTAAGCGGTAGCGTCCTGCAAATGGAACAGCCGCAATTGAACGATAAAAAGTTAATGGTTGTAAAGAGCTCATAGTTGTGCAAGCATCAATAATGCCTAGCATTTGATTATTCAATGTAGTTCATCCTCTCTGTTAATTAAATGCATTATGAAATTGATTCTAAAAGTTCATTAGTCACTAAAATGACTTCTTCTTTTCCCTGTGTTGGCTTAATAATAGTTCCATCTGGAATGATTACATCTGACGGAATAATAGCATTTTCAATATATACGTTTACTCCCACTTTAGCCGATGGCATCACAACGCTTCGTTTGACCTCTGAACCGCTGCCAATTTGTACTCCTGGAAACAACACAGAGCGTTCAATACTACCTTCAACAACGCAGCCCTCATTTACTAACGATTCCACTACGCATGCTGTTGGAGCAATATACTGAGGAGGTTGACTAGGATTTACTGAATATACTTTCCATGAAGAATCAAATAAATTGAGCTCATCACTTTCGTCTAATAAGTCCATATTCGCTTCCCACAAGCTTTTAACTGTACCAACATCTTTCCAATACCCTGTAAATGGATATGCTATTAAGCGCTTCTTCTCTTCTAACAATAGAGGAATGACATCTTTCCCAAAGTCATGACTAGAATAAGGATTACGTGCATCCATTTCTAGATATTCTTTAAGAATATTCCATTTAAAAATATAAATACCCATAGAAGCTAGATTATTCTTTGGATGCTGTGGCTTTTCATCGAATTCCTCAACTTCTAAAGCTTCGTTTGTATTTAAGATTCCAAATCTACTTGCTTCATCCCAAGGAACTTCAATCACTGAGATAGATACATCTGCCTCTTTTTCAATATGGTAATCTAGCATACTCTCATAATTCATTTTGTAAATATGGTCTCCGGATAAAATTAACACATACTCAGGTTCATACTGACATAGGTAGTTTAAGTTTTCATAAATTGCACTAGCAGTTCCTTTGTACCACTTTACCCCTGATGACTCTGAATAAGGAGGTAATACCGTAACGCCTCCGTCTCTCCTATCCAAGTCCCAAGCGCTTCCAATACCAATATAAGAATGTAAAAGTAAAGGCTGGTACTGTGTTAAGATTCCAACTGTTTCAATCCCAGAGTTGGAGCAATTGCTTAATGCAAAATCAATAATTCGATATTTTCCACCAAATGGGACAGCTGGCTTTGCTAAATTTTTTGTAAGTGAACTTAATCGACTACCTTTTCCTCCTGCCAATAACATCGCTACGCACTTCTTTTTTAACATTTTTTTTTCTCTCCCCCCGTTTTTTCTTTGTTCTCATGATGCTAATCCCAAAGGGTGGTACATCCATTTCAATATGAAACGGTAGACCGTGAAACCCTTCCTCAACTACTTTTAAAGGTTTTGAGTTAACAACTCCAGAACCTCCAAAATCAACATGATCACTATTGATGACCTCAACATATTCTGTGTTTAGAGGAACACCTACTTTATATGCATGATATGGAACATCTGAGAAGTTACATACCACTACAAGCTTATCCTGACTATTTGTTGATGTTCGAATAAACGAAAAGATTTTTTGATCTCGATTATTCACATCAATCCAAGAGAAACCTTCTTCTTTATGATCTAATTCATAAAGTGGCTTACTTCTTTTATAAATTTTAAGTAACTCTTTAAAATAACTATTTAAATTTTGGTGCATGTCAAAGTCATATAGCTGCCAATCTAAATCACTTGCGTCTTTCCACTCATCGAATTGACCAAATTCTCCACCCATAAATAGTAGTTTCTTGCCCGGATGAGCAATAAAATAGCCGTATAATAATCGCAGCTGAGCAAATTTTCGCCAATAGTCTCCAGGCATTTTATTTAACATTGATTTTTTCCCATGAACGACTTCATCATGAGAGAATGGTAAAATGAAATTTTCATTAAAGGCATACATTAAAGAGAAAGTCATCTTTTCATGAAGATTCGCTCTTTGATGAGTGTCTGCTTCCATATAGGTTAAGACATCGTTCATCCAGCCCATATTCCATTTGTAATTAAAACCTAGCCCACCATCATATGTAGGAGCTGTAACTAGTGGCCAATCTGTTGAATCTTCAGCCGTCATTAAAATAGTTGAATCATAGGCAAAAACCGCTTCATTGAGCTTTCTTAAGAATTGAACAGCATATTGATTTTCAACCAATTCATGCGAATTCGGCCAATACAACATATTGGCAACAGCATCGACCCTAAAGCCATCAACGTGAAAATACTCTAGCCAAAACAATGCATTCGATATTAAGAAACTTTGCACTTCTGGCTTACCTAAATCAAAATTAGCCGTGCCCCATGTATAGTTTTCACGGTCTAATTCGTTCTTGTATTCATACGTGGGTGAACCATCAAACATATATAACCCATGCGCATCTTTACAAAAATGGCCGGGAACCCAATCTAAAAGAACGCCTATGCTGCTTTGATGACATTGATCAATAAAATACATTAAGTCGTGTGGTGAACCGTATCGACTTGTTGCAGAAAAATAGCCAGTCCCTTGGTATCCCCACGATTTATCGAGCGGATGCTCAACGAGCGGTAATAGTTCGATATGGGTAAAACCTTGTTCTAGTACATAAGGAATTAATTCTTCAGCTAGTTCACGATACGTATATAGTTCACCATCTTCGTGAATCTTCCACGAACCCGCGTGTAGCTCATAAATGCACATAGGCTTTTCATAAACAGCGTGTTGCTTCTTTTTACGCTTCCAATACTGATCACCCCACTTGTATCCTTCTAAAGAATAAATTTTAGAAGCAGTGTTAGGCCTTACTTCGCTATGAAAAGCATATGGATCCGCTTTTAATATTTTGGTTCCATTATGAGTTGTAATTTCGTATTTATAAATCATATTCTCTTCAAGATTTGGGATAAATATTGTCCATATCCCTTGAGAGTTTAATCTCTCTAACGGATGATTTAAACCGTCCCATTCATTAAAATCACCCACAATGCTTACCGCAGAAGCATTAGGAGCCCAAACAGAAAATCGTACTCCCTCTATGCCGTTTAGTGTTAACTTATGTGCCCCAAAGAGCTTATAACTATGAAACAAATTTCCTTCATGATAAAGATGGATGTCAAAATCAGTAGGTTGAACAATCGAATTCAAAAATACCCCTCCTTGATAACAATTAACCTAGTAAATAAACTCCTCTTTTTTTATTTCCATTATTTACTATACCCTCTTTTCTAACGACTAACCTAGTAAATAAACCTTTCTTCTTTCATTTCTATTATCTAATTTACATTCCATAAAGCATCTATTTTTTCCTTCTTTTCTGAATATTTTTATGAAAATAAAAAAACTATCTATTTACTAGATGGTTTTCAAATAAATAAAAAAGGTTTGCATAAATGCAAACCTTTTCAGATATGACCCGTACGGGATTCGAACCCGTGTTACCGCCGTGAAAGGGCGGTGTCTTAACCACTTGACCAACGGGCCAGTATTAAAATCGACTGGCGGAGAAGGAGGGATTTGAACCCTCGCGCCGCTTACGCGACCTACACCCTTAGCAGGGGCGCCTCTTCAGCCTCTTGAGTACTTCCCCAATATAATGGCTCCACAGGTAGGACTCGAACCTACGACCGATCGGTTAACAGCCGATTGCTCTACCACTGAGCTACTGTGGAATAATAAATGGTGGGCCTAAGTGGACTCGAACCACCGACCTCACGCTTATCAGGCGTGCGCTCTAACCAGCTGAGCTATAGGCCCATTATGGAGCGGGTGATGAGAATCGAACTCACGACATCAGCTTGGAAGGCTGAGGTTTTACCATTAAACTACACCCGCTTAATTATATGGGGCGACTGATGGGAATCGAACCCACGAGTGTCGGAACCACAATCCGATGCGTTAACCACTTCGCCACAATCGCCATATAGATGGTGGCTCGGGACGGAATCGAACCGCCGACACAAGGATTTTCAGTCCTTTGCTCTACCAACTGAGCTACCGAGCCTTTTTATAATGGCGGTCCCGACGGGAATCGAACCCGCGATCTCCTGCGTGACAGGCAGGCATGTTAACCGCTACACCACGGGACCACTTTGGTTGCGGGGACAGGATTTGAACCTGCGACCTTCGGGTTATGAGCCCGACGAGCTACCAGACTGCTCCACCCCGCGATAATTTGATAATAATATAATGGCGGAGGAAGAGGGATTCGAACCCCCGCGGGCTTTAACACCCCTGTCGGTTTTCAAGACCGATCCCTTCAGCCGGACTTGGGTATTCCTCCGTATATTATATATGGTAGCGGCGGAGGGGATCGAACCCCCGACCTCACGGGTATGAACCGTACGCTCTAGCCAGCTGAGCTACACCGCCATATTATCAGAAATGTATTAAATTGGTGGAGCCTAGCGGGATCGAACCGCTGACCTCCTGCGTGCAAGGCAGGCGCTCTCCCAGCTGAGCTAAGGCCCCATAAATGGTCGGGAAGACAGGATTCGAACCTGCGACCCCTTGGTCCCAAACCAAGTGCTCTACCAAGCTGAGCTACTTCCCGTTTATGGCGCGCCCGAGAGGAGTCGAACCCCTAACCTTTTGATCCGTAGTCAAACGCTCTATCCAATTGAGCTACGGGCGCTTATTAAAATGGTGCCGAGGGCCGGACTTGAACCGGCACGGTAGTCACCTACCGCAGGATTTTAAGTCCTGTGTGTCTGCCAATTCCACCACCCCGGCAGGACTTATTTGTGGAGCGGAAGACGAGGTTCGAACTCGCGACCCCCACCTTGGCAAGGTGGTGTTCTACCACTGAACTACTTCCGCGCATTATGAAATTAAATGGTGCGGGTGAAGGGACTTGAACCCCCACGTCGTAAAGACACTAGATCCTAAGTCTAGCGCGTCTGCCAATTCCGCCACACCCGCATGTGTGTGTATTTAAAATGGTGAGCCATGAAGGACTCGAACCTTCGACCCTCTGATTAAAAGTCAGATGCTCTACCAACTGAGCTAATGGCTCGAAAGTGGTGCCGGCAAGAGGACTTGAACCCCCAACCTACTGATTACAAGTCAGTTGCTCTACCAGTTGAGCTACACCGGCAACATATTCATGGTGGAGGATGACGGGATCGAACCGCCGACCCCCTGCTTGTAAGGCAGGTGCTCTCCCAGCTGAGCTAATCCTCCATTATATAAAAGCCTGGCAACGTCCTACTCTCACAGGGACAAAGTCCCAACTACCATCGGCGCTAGAGAACTTAACTTCCGTGTTCGGCATGGGAACGGGTGTGACCTCTCTGCTATCGCCACCAGACATATTATATTATATAATACTTTTGAAAAAAAGCAAGACTTTTTTTATCTTGTTCTTTCAAAACTAGATAACAATTTGCTGAGTACTAAGTTTACTGTCTAACTACGGCTCCTACGCCTTTCACAATTGAACAGTCGCCTTCGCTTTTCTAATTTGGTTAAGTCCTCGATCGATTAGTATCAGTCAGCTACACACGTCGCCGTGCTTCCACCTCTGACCTATCAACCTGATCATCTTTCAGGGATCTTACTAGCTTGCGCTATGGGAAATCTCATCTTGAGGGGGGCTTCATGCTTAGATGCTTTCAGCACTTATCCCGTCCACACATAGCTACCCAGCGATGCCTTTGGCAAGACAACTGGTACACCAGCGGTGTGTCCATCCCGGTCCTCTCGTACTAAGGACAGCTCCTCTCAAATTTCCTACGCCCACGACGGATAGGGACCGAACTGTCTCACGACGTTCTGAACCCAGCTCGCGTACCGCTTTAATGGGCGAACAGCCCAACCCTTGGGACCGACTACAGCCCCAGGATGCGATGAGCCGACATCGAGGTGCCAAACCTCCCCGTCGATGTGGACTCTTGGGGGAGATAAGCCTGTTATCCCCGGGGTAGCTTTTATCCGTTGAGCGATGGCCCTTCCATGCGGAACCACCGGATCACTAAGCCCGACTTTCGTCCCTGCTCGACTTGTAGGTCTCGCAGTCAAGCTCCCTTGTGCCTTTACACTCTACGAATGATTTCCAACCATTCTGAGGGAACCTTTGGGCGCCTCCGTTACTCTTTAGGAGGCGACCGCCCCAGTCAAACTGCCCACCTGACACTGTCTCCCAGCCCGATCAGGGCTGCGGGTTAGAATTTCAATACAACCAGGGTAGTATCCCACCGACGCCTCCACCGAAGCTAGCGCTCCGGCTTCTCAGGCTCCTACCTATCCTGTACAAGCTGTACCAAAATTCAATATCAGGCTACAGTAAAGCTCCACGGGGTCTTTCCGTCCTGTCGCGGGTAACCTGCATCTTCACAGGTACTATAATTTCACCGAGTCTCTCGTTGAGACAGTGCCCAGATCGTTACGCCTTTCGTGCGGGTCGGAACTTACCCGACAAGGAATTTCGCTACCTTAGGACCGTTATAGTTACGGCCGCCGTTTACTGGGGCTTCGATTCAGAGCTTCTCCCAAAGGATAACCCCTCCTCTTAACCTTCCAGCACCGGGCAGGCGTCAGCCCCTATACTTCGCCTTGCGGCTTCGCAGAGACCTGTGTTTTTGCTAAACAGTCGCCTGGGCCTATTCACTGCGGCTCTCTCGGGCTATACACCCTACCAGAGCACCCCTTCTCCCGAAGTTACGGGGTCATTTTGCCGAGTTCCTTAACGAGAGTTCTCTCGATCACCTTAGGATTCTCTCCTCGCCTACCTGTGTCGGTTTGCGGTACGGGCACCTCCCGCCTCGCTAGAGGCTTTTCTTGGCAGTGTGGAATCAGGAACTTCGGTACTATATTTCCCTCGTCATCACAGCTCAGCCTTATGATGAGCGGATTTGCCTACTCATCAGCCTAACTGCTTGAACGCGCATATCCAGCAGCGCGCTTACCCTATCCTCCTGCGTCCCCCCATTACTCAAACGGCGGGGAGGTGGTACAGGAATATCAACCTGTTGGCCATCGCCTACGCTTTTCAGCCTCGGCTTAGGTCCCGACTAACCCTGAGCGGACGAGCCTTCCTCAGGAAACCTTAGGCATTCGGTGGACAAGATTCTCACTTGTCTTTCGCTACTCATACCGGCATTCTCACTTCTAAGCGCTCCACCAGTCCTTACGGTCTAGCTTCGCAGCACTTAGAACGCTCTCCTACCACTGACATCAAAGATGTCAATCCACAGCTTCGGTGATACGTTTAGCCCCGGTACATTTTCGGCGCAGAGTCACTCGACCAGTGAGCTATTACGCACTCTTTAAATGGTGGCTGCTTCTAAGCCAACATCCTGGTTGTCTAAGCAACTCCACATCCTTTTCCACTTAACGTATACTTGGGGACCTTAGCTGGTGGTCTGGGCTGTTTCCCTTTTGACTACGGATCTTATCACTCGCAGTCTGACTCCCACGGATAAGTCTTTGGCATTCGGAGTTTGACTGAATTCGGTAACCCGTTGGGGGCCCCTAGTCCAATCAGTGCTCTACCTCCAAGACTCTCACTACGTGAGGCTAGCCCTAAAGCTATTTCGGAGAGAACCAGCTATCTCCAGGTTCGATTGGAATTTCTCCGCTACCCACACCTCATCCCCGCACTTTTCAACGTGCGTGGGTTCGGGCCTCCATTCAGTGTTACCTGAACTTCACCCTGGACATGGGTAGATCACCTGGTTTCGGGTCTACAACCACATACTAAACGCCCTATTCAGACTCGCTTTCGCTACGGCTCCGTCTCTTCAACTTAACCTTGCATGGGATCGTAACTCGCCGGTTCATTCTACAAAAGGCACGCCATCACCCATTAACGGGCTCTGACTACTTGTAGGCACACGGTTTCAGGATCTCTTTCACTCCCCTTCCGGGGTGCTTTTCACCTTTCCCTCACGGTACTGGTTCACTATCGGTCACTAGGGAGTATTTAGCCTTGGGAGATGGTCCTCCCAGCTTCCGACGGAATTTCACGTGTTCCGCCGTACTCAGGATCCACTCAAGAGGGAACGAAGTTTCAACTACAGGGTTGTTACCTTCTTTGACGGGCCTTTCCAGACCTCTTCATTTACCTCGTTCCTTTGTAACTCCGTATAGAGTGTCCTACAACCCCAAGAGGCAAGCCTCTTGGTTTGGGCTAATTCCGTTTCGCTCGCCGCTACTCAGGAAATCGCATTTGCTTTCTCTTCCTCCGGGTACTTAGATGTTTCAGTTCCCCGGGTCTGCCTTCAATATCCTATGTATTCAGATAAAGATACTGCTCCATTACGAACAGTGGGTTTCCCCATTCGGAAATCTCCGGATCAAAGCTTACTTACAGCTCCCCGAAGCATATCGGTGTTAGTCCCGTCCTTCATCGGCTCCTAGTGCCAAGGCATTCACCGTGCGCCCTTTCTAACTTAACCATTAGCGAATAAATGGTGCAACTTGCGTTGCGTTATTTATTGGTTTGATTAAAGAAAAGTTTCACTTTTCCTCAGCTATTACTGTTATCTAGTTTTCAAAGAACAATCGCACTCAAAATTCTTCTTATTAGATAAGAAGAAAGTGATGTACTTTCTATTAATGAGAGATTGAACTCTCAAAACTGAACAAAGTTTCAAAACGTACGTCTTATAAAAATCCTTAGAAAGGAGGTGATCCAGCCGCACCTTCCGATACGGCTACCTTGTTACGACTTCACCCCAA
Organism: Bacillus sp. 1780r2a1; assembly: GCA_024134725.1. Taxonomy (NCBI): domain Bacteria; kingdom Bacillati; phylum Bacillota; class Bacilli; order Caryophanales; family Bacillaceae; genus Bacillus; species Bacillus sp. 1780r2a1. The sequence goes on from CP099863.1 coordinate 3,817,651, forward strand.
TCATCTGTCCCACCTTAGGCGGCTGGCTCCATAAAGGTTACCCCACCGACTTCGGGTGTTACAAACTCTCGTGGTGTGACGGGCGGTGTGTACAAGGCCCGGGAACGTATTCACCGCGGCATGCTGATCCGCGATTACTAGCGATTCCAGCTTCATGTAGGCGAGTTGCAGCCTACAATCCGAACTGAGAATGGTTTTATGGGATTGGCTTGACCTCGCGGTCTTGCAGCCCTTTGTACCATCCATTGTAGCACGTGTGTAGCCCAGGTCATAAGGGGCATGATGATTTGACGTCATCCCCACCTTCCTCCGGTTTGTCACCGGCAGTCACCTTAGAGTGCCCAACTTAATGCTGGCAACTAAGATCAAGGGTTGCGCTCGTTGCGGGACTTAACCCAACATCTCACGACACGAGCTGACGACAACCATGCACCACCTGTCACTCTGTCCCCCGAAGGGGAACGCTCTATCTCTAGAGTTGTCAGAGGATGTCAAGACCTGGTAAGGTTCTTCGCGTTGCTTCGAATTAAACCACATGCTCCACCGCTTGTGCGGGCCCCCGTCAATTCCTTTGAGTTTCAGTCTTGCGACCGTACTCCCCAGGCGGAGTGCTTAATGCGTTAGCTGCAGCACTAAAGGGCGGAAACCCTCTAACACTTAGCACTCATCGTTTACGGCGTGGACTACCAGGGTATCTAATCCTGTTTGCTCCCCACGCTTTCGCGCCTCAGCGTCAGTTACAGACCAAAAAGCCGCCTTCGCCACTGGTGTTCCTCCACATCTCTACGCATTTCACCGCTACACGTGGAATTCCGCTTTTCTCTTCTGCACTCAAGTTCCCCAGTTTCCAATGACCCTCCACGGTTGAGCCGTGGGCTTTCACATCAGACTTAAGAAACCGCCTGCGCGCGCTTTACGCCCAATAATTCCGGATAACGCTTGCCACCTACGTATTACCGCGGCTGCTGGCACGTAGTTAGCCGTGGCTTTCTGGTTAGGTACCGTCAAGGTACAAGCAGTTACTCTTGTACTTGTTCTTCCCTAACAACAGAGTTTTACGACCCGAAAGCCTTCATCACTCACGCGGCGTTGCTCCGTCAGACTTTCGTCCATTGCGGAAGATTCCCTACTGCTGCCTCCCGTAGGAGTCTGGGCCGTGTCTCAGTCCCAGTGTGGCCGATCACCCTCTCAGGTCGGCTATGCATCGTTGCCTTGGTGAGCCGTTACCTCACCAACTAGCTAATGCACCGCGGGCCCATCTGTAAGTGATAGCCGAAACCATCTTTCAATTTTCTCTTATGCAAGAGAAAATGTTATCCGGTATTAGCTCCGGTTTCCCGGAGTTATCCCAATCTTACAGGCAGGTTGCCCACGTGTTACTCACCCGTCCGCCGCTAACGTCATAGAAGCAAGCTTCTAATCAGTTCGCTCGACTTGCATGTATTAGGCACGCCGCCAGCGTTCATCCTGAGCCAGGATCAAACTCTCCGAAGAAATGTTTGACTTGCTCATAAAAGTTTTAAAAAATTAACGTTGACGTTTGTCGCTTTGTTCAGTTTTCAAAGTTCAACCGCCGCTCTTAAGCGACTTTTTAATGTTACCAAGTTATCTTCATAAAGTCAATAACTTTTTTAAAATAATTTTTTCGTTTTTTTCAGCGCGTCTGCTGTGTTATCTCAGCGACATTTAATAATATATCATCATATTATTCATATAGCAACTATTTTTTTAATATTTTTTTCAAAAAGTTAACTATAGTAAAAAAACCATTTTACTAGATGCTTGAACTTTTATAGGAATAGAACGTTTTACTCTCACATATCTTCTAGTAATAACATTGAATAGATAGGAAGTTGATGTAATGAACCTATGGATTTCAATCGCTCTCTACGTATCCTTTATTATGTCCATCTTTTTAATTTCTCAAGCGTATTTTGAATCTTTGCGCTTAATGAACTCTGAAGGAAAGGTAAAAGGAATCCCTTTCGTTTTTCTCTCATCCTTCAGCTTAGTATTTACTCTTTTAACTTCTTATTTTTATCAGTTACTCTATTAACAAATTTCTCTACACTTCGACAAACCTCCCCAGGCAGGTTGTCGAAGTTTTTTTATGAAACATAAAGAAAGTGCTGGTACAATATTAAATGTAAGCGCAATCATTAAGTTAGGGGGAACCAATACTGATGCTAAAAAACTTAACAATTGGCCAATTATTAAAAGAAACCAGTACTTTATTTAAAGATCATTCAGCGGTTATCTACTCTCAAGAGAATATTCACTATACGTATAACGAATTGTATAACGAAACAACAAAAGTTGCAAAAGCTCTCCTAGGATTAGGGATTAAGAAAGGAGAACATATTGCAGTATGGTCTACTAATCGTTTGGAATGGATTTTACTTCAACTTGCTTCCGCTCGAATTGGTGTCGTATTAGTTACGGTAAACACAAGTTATCAAGAAGCTGAAGTAGAATACCTTTTACATCATTCTGATACAACTGCCCTTTTCTATATTGATTCCTTTAAAACAACTTCATATTCATCAATCATTTCATCTATTGTTCATAAACTTCCAAGACTACAACATCTGATTAGCATTGATAATAAAAAACACCAAATGGACTGGAACCAATTTCTACTATATAGCATGAACATTTCAGATCAAGCACTCGCTCTTGCTGAGCAAGACGTTTATCCTGAAGAAGTAATTAATATGCAATATACCTCTGGCACTACAGGATTTCCGAAAGGTGTTATGCTCAGTCATAATAATATAGTCAATAATGCTCTTTTAGTAGCTAACGCAATGAAGTTATCTCACCAAGACAGACTTTGCATCCCAGTACCTTTTTTTCATTGTTTTGGTTGCGTTATGGGATTATTAGCATCAGTATGTGTTGGAGCAACCATGGTGCCCATTGTTGAGTTTAATCCTACCGCTGTATTAGAAACTATTGAAAAAGAAAAATGCACCGCTTTACATGGTGTACCAACTATGTTTATCGCTGAATTAAACCTTCCAAATTTCCACAATTACGATTTATCAAGTTTACGCACAGGAATTATGGCTGGATCAAATTGCCCTACTGAAGTCATGAAACGAGTAATGAATGATATGGGAATTCATGAAATCACCATTGCTTATGGACAAACTGAAAGCTCACCTGTTATTACTCAAACAACTACTACCGACTCCTTAGAAAGGCGGGTAACAACTGTAGGCAAAGCTCACCCTTATGTACAAGTAAAGATTATCGATCCAGTAAATGGACATGCGTTACCGACAGGTGTACAGGGGGAACTTTGCGCAAAAGGTTACTTAATTATGAAGGGATATTACAAAATGCCAGAGGAAACGGCTAATACCATTGACGATGATGGGTGGCTTCATACTGGTGATTTAGCCGTCATTGATAATGAAGGCTATATTAAAATTACCGGTCGCTTAAAAGATATGATTATTAGGGGTGGAGAAAATATCTATCCACGTGAAATTGAAGAGTTTTTATATCTTCACCCAAAAATTGAAGACATTCAAGTGATTGGTGTCCCTGATAGACATTACGGAGAAAAAGTTGTGGCTTGCATTAAGTTAAAGCCAGGTATAGAAGCAACAGCATCTGAAATCAAAGAATATTGTAAAAACAAACTTTCACACTTTAAAATACCTGAATCTATCTATTTCGTAGAAACATTTCCAATGACTGCATCTGGAAAAATCCAAAAATACAAATTACGGGAACAACTTCAAAATTTTTCATAAAAAATGATATTTTTCGCCTCTAAACACTAAAAATAGTTTACTATACTAACTATACATATCTGTTCAAACCTTATCATACAGATATAAACAACACAGTTTAGTGAAATAGGTGAATAAAATGGATCATCAAATGTTATTAAAGCTTGGTATATCTGCTCTATTAGGACTTATTATCGGATTAGAGAGAGAATTAAAGCGTAAGCCTGTAGGTTTAAAGACTTCCCTTGTTATTTCAATTATCAGCTGCTTGTTAACCATTGTCTCAATCGAATCCTCCCATATCCTTAATGATGGTGATAACATTACTATGGATCCATTGCGTTTAGCAGCACAAATTGTGTCTGGTATTGGATTTCTTGGTGCAGGAGTTATTTTACGCAAAGAAAATGACAGTATCTCAGGGTTAACAACGGCTGCTATTATATGGGGAGCTGCCGGTATTGGTATTGCTGTAGGCGCAGGCTTTTATATGGAGGCCTTTGTAGGGGTTATTTTGCTCATTATTAGCGTTGAGCTCCTCCCGTTTTTAATTACCGTTTTCGGACCAAAACAGCTGCGTGAAAAAGATCTCATCCTTCAATTGAAACTGGCGAACAAACATAATATTGTTGAGACAACAGCCAGTATTAAAGAAAAAGATATTACGATAAAGAATATACGTATTAAAGATTTAGATACGGGGCAACTATATATTCGAATGAAAGTGTCTGTTCACCAAAAGCGCCCTACCACTGAAGTTTATTACGAAATACAGAAGATTTCAGGTATTCGAAGCATCGAAATTGAAAATGTCTAAAAGGCACAATGCCTTTTAGACATTTTTTAAATGTTTTAAAAACCACTCTCGAGACTTTTCAGATAACCGAAACTCATCTTTTGTCGCTTCTGTTAATAACTCATACTTCTCCACATATGGCAAGTCCATACTGTGAATAATTTCTCTGCACTGCTTCAAAAAATATGTGTATTGTGTATAACTATCGTCAAACTGAACTTGCAAATCTCTAATAATCTTCTTTGTTAACAACGGACTTGCTCCATTTGTGGATACAGCGATAGACAATTCTCCCCTAGAGAAATTTGCAGGAATATAAACATTTCCTTTTTTATGTGCACTAGCCACATTGACAAGCTGATTCTCACTCTTTTCTTTTTCTATTATCTCTAAAGCATCAACTTGATGAGTAGCCACTATAATAAGAAATGTGTTGGCTAAATCTCCTTTTTGCAGACAGCGATTTTTCACCTTTACTTTTCCTTGTTCTTCCCATTCATAGATATCTTTTTCCACATGTGGCGATACGACAATAATCTTCGCTTTTTGTTCCAGCAGCTTTCGAACACGCCTAACTGCCACCTTTCCTCCCCCAACAATTAGGACCGTTTCCCCTTCTAGATTAAGAGTAACGGTAAACATCGTATTCATTTCCCTTACTGTTTAATAAGCTATTCACTCGATCTTGTAAAATATTACTTAAGGCATTATGATAACCCAAATAATTTGCTAAGATAAATTCTTGGTCAGCTTTATTCCATCTTTTTAACTCTGTTCGAATTTCGTTCATCAAAATCCCTGTAAATAAAAGATATGGTAATACAAACACTTGTGAATATCCAGATTCACTTGCTTGTTTTAAGCCATCTAAAAGCTTGGGTGTTGTGGCAGCTAAATAGCAAGTGTCTACATGCTCAAATCCACCTTTATATGCCAAGCGTTTGGCAATTTCACGGAAATCGTTTTTGACTTCAGGATCGCTGCTTCCACGGCCTACTAATAAAACCATTGCGTCTTTTTGAATGGGGACTTCAGTCTCCTTAATTCTCTCTAATAAGATATCCACAATTTGATCATCAACACCAAAAGGGGTACCATAAGCGACTTTGACATGTGGATAGTGTTGATAAACTTTGTGTATTTCTTCTGGAATATCCACTTTAGCGTGACCCGCTGTTAACAATAAGACAGGAACAATTGCAATTCTAGTAGCTCCTTGCTCCACACACTTCTTGAAACCTTGTTCAATTGTAGGATTTGCTAACTCCAGGAAACACACTTCTTGAATTGGAACATCAACTTTCACTTTGCTTCTTTCAATAAATTCAATGGCTTGATCACAGCCTTTTTTCACTCGGCTACCGTGACAAATATACAATACTGCATCCATATCATTCACCTCTTTATTAAGCTTCTTCTACACAAGCATATTGTGTAGAAGCCAACTGTTCAAACCAATTTAGTTTTTCATGAAAGCGGACAACCTCGCCTACAACAATTATGCTTGGGTTTCCTATCTTCTCTTTTTTTACAATATCAACAATTGTATCTAGTTTACCACTAACTGTGCGCTGCTCACCATACGTTCCCCAATTAATAAGTGCAATGGGCGTATCTTTTGATTTCCCGTGCTCAATAAGCGATTCACAGATATAAGAAAGATTTTTAACCCCCATATAAATCACCAATGTATCAACAGCTGTTGATAACTGCTCCCACTTAACAGCTTTACAAGGCTCGTCTTGGCGATGTCCTGTTATAAAAGCGACGCTCGCACTATAATCACGATGTGTAACAGGTATTCCCGCATACGAAGCTGCAGCAATTCCCGATGTAACACCAGGAATAATCTCAAAATCAATATTATTCTCTACCAACGCCTCTGCTTCTTCTCCTCCTCGTCCAAATACAAAAGGGTCTCCCCCTTTTAAACGCACGACAACTTTACCTTTTTTAGCAAATTTCACTAGAAAACTATTAATTGTTTCTTGCTTCAACGTGTGATAATTAGGTAATTTACCACAATAAATGATATTTACTTCTGATTTAGCATACTCTAACAACTCTTTATTCACCAAGCGATCGTATAAGATTACGTCTGCTTTTTGAATAGCTTTTATTGCTTTAACCGTAACCAATTCTGGATCTCCCGGACCTGCCCCAACCAAATACACTTTGCCCATTCTTCCAATTCACCCTCTCAATACTGTTAATCTACTCTTATTAACGAATAAAGCAAAGGCCCTCACTATGCAAAGCACAGCTTTGCTTTTGCGATGTGAGGGCCCTTATTTCTTACTTTTTAAATGAATTTTTTATTTGTTAAATAAGCTAAAACTGTTTCAACGCATTCTTCGACTGTTTGATTAAATGTATTTACAACCAGCTCAGCATTTTCCGGAGCTTCATAAGGTGAATCGATACCTGTAAAGTCACGAATTTCACCACTTCTAGCTTTTTTGTAAAGGCCTTTAGGATCTCGTTTTTCACACTCTTCCAGTGGGCACTCTACGTACACTTCTACAAATTCATCTGCTTCTAAGAGTTCTCTCACCTGTGTACGGTCTTCTTTAAAAGGTGAAATAAACGCTGTTAATACAACTTGCCCACTGTCAACGAACAGCTTGGAAACTTCTCCAATCCGACGAATGTTCTCAGTACGATCTTCAGCAGAAAAACCTAAATTTTTATTTAAACCAAAGCGAATGTTATCTCCATCTAATACATAGTTGCGAATATTTTTTTCAAACAATGCTTGTGCTACTGCATTTGCAACGGTTGACTTACCCGAACCTGATAAGCCAGTAAACCATAGTACAAAGCTGTAGTGTCCGTTTTGTTGCCTTCTTGCTTTTTTATCAATCCCTGACTCGTGCCATGTAATATTTGTTGATTTACTCAATTCAACCGCTCCTTAATTTGAAGTTACTGTTTGCTGTAATCCTTTTATTAACACTTCAATTACTTCTTTTCGACTAAACGTACTTGGTGGAACTTCACCATTCCGAAGCATTTCACGTACTTTTGTTCCTGATAAAATGACATGGTCTTCTTTTTCATGTGGACATGTTTTAGTTGAAGCCATCCCTTCACACTTCTTGCAGTAAAAGCTGTGTTCAAAGAATAGTGGTGTAATCCCAAGCTCATCTTCTGTAAAGTTATTAAAGATTAATTGCGCATCGTATGTTCCATAGTAGTCACCTACACCAGCATGATCACGACCTACAATAAAGTGTGTACATCCAAAGTTCTTACGCACTAATGCATGGAAGATTGCTTCTCGAGGTCCAGCATATCTCATCGCTGCTGGGAAAACAGCTAAAAATACACGATCTTTTGGATAGTAGTTTTTAAGCAATACTTCATAGCTTTCCATACGAATATCCGCTGGGATATCATCAGATTTTGTTTCTCCTACAAGTGGGTTTAAAAACAGTCCATCAACAATTTCTAAAGCCGATTTTTGAATGTACTCATGAGCACGATGAACTGGATTACGAGTTTGAAAACCTACAACTTTTTTCCAGTTACGCTCTTTGAAGATTGCTCTCGTTTGTACTGGATCTAAATAATACGTTTCAAACTTATCTTTTTGCGTACGATTTACAAGTATAATCGAACCTGCTACATATACATTGGGACGTTCAAATAATTTGCGCACGCCTGGATGAGCTAGTTCTGCTGTACGATAAACGTGTTCTGCTTCTTTTTCCTTATTTGGTTTGTACGTTTCAGATACTGTTAAGACACCATAAACCACACCATTTTGCACAAGTTTGACTTGATCTCCTACTTGTAGCTCCTGCGCTTTTTCTTCTGTAACTGGAAGAGTAATTGGAATACTCCAAACTGTACCATCAGCTAATCTCATGCTTTCCACAACAGATTCATAATCACGCTGTCCTAAAAAGCCTTTAATAGGACTATATCCGCCGATTCCAATTAACTCTAAATCACTTAATGCAATATTATCTAATTCAATCTCTTTAGTAACACCTGTATAATCATAGTCAGGTTGATACAAATTAACTAATTCTCCACCATGTGCTTGAATTGAACTCATCCTAAAATTCCTCCTCAATGAATAACTAATATTTATATTTAAGCAGTCATCTTTTGGTTTTCTTGTTTTTGTTTTGTTGTTTTAATTAAACTAAGAATGCCATAAGTTGCAATACAACCGCTCATTAATACCACAAATGCATAAAAATCTGTTTCAACCACTAATTTCACTAAACCGTAAGAGATAACAAGAGAAAAGACTGGGGATACAACCCATACTTTTAACATCTGAACAATAACCCGTCTTTGATCCGAAGTAAAACCAGATTTAGCTGCTCCTATGCCAATAATAGAAGAGGTTGTAACCTGTGTTAGGGGAACAGGAAGCCCAAATATGGAAGCTGCGGTAACCAACGATGCTCCTGTCCCAGAAATAATACACCCTTCACCCACTGTGAAATCCGTAATTTTCTTTCCATTTGTCTCAATTACTCGATCTCCTAAAAGTAAGGCGCCTATTGCAACGGCTAATCCCCCTGCTATAACACCAGTTGATGTACTGATCATACCAGCCCCAACAAGTGGTCCTACAGCATTTGCTACGTTGTTCATACCCGCTGAAAAAGCTTCAAAAAAGCCAGTAGCTATTACTAAAGCTGCAAGTGGTTTTTTCCACTTTTGTTGAGTAGGCTTTTTTTTCTTTTTTAATAGCCACCCACATACAAAGGCAATCACAAACGAAACAATCGGTACAATAATCCAAAAGCTCATAACAACCAATAGCTTTTGGATATAAACAGATTGATAGGCAATTCCAACACCTACAACTGACCCTACTGTTACCTCACTAGTTGATAGAGGTATTCCAATTAAATTAGCAAAGAATAATGATAGAGTTGCAGAAGCTAAAATAATAATAACTAGCTCAACTGTTAGGATGCTTTCTGGAATAATACCAGAACCAATTGTTTTAACAACTTCTCCTCCGCCAATAACAGCACCTAGTAAAATACCTAATGCACATATAGCTAGTGCTACTTTGCGATGCTTAATAGCACCTGAACCGTAAGAAACTCCCATAGCAGCTGCTGCACCACTTGCACCAATATTCATTGCAAAAAAGAGAGCGATCGCAAAAGCAATGTAAACAAGCATAAATTTTCAGCTCTTTCATTTAAGATTCATGTAAGCCACATTCTACTTTCTTAGTACCTGCCCATCTTCCAGATCGCAAATCATCCATGTTATAGGCAGGTAGCGTACAGGGCTCACACCCAATGCTTGGATATCCTTGATCGTGAAGCTTGTTATAAGGCAAGTTATGCTTATATACATATCGCCAAATCTCTTTCCAAGACCAGTGAATTAATGGACAAACTTTAACCTTCTTAAATTTCTCATCCTTATTAAAGAATTCTGTTTTACTTCTTGACTCAGACTGTTCTCTTCTTAACCCTGAGATCCAAGCATCATAAGGCGCAAGTGATTCTTTTAAGGGGATAATCTTTCTAATTTGACAGCATAGGTTAGGCTCAGTTTTCCAAAGCTCATCACCATGCTTTTCAGCTTGCTCTTGTAGCGATAGGTTAGGTTTTTTCATTTGGATACGTAAGTCTGGAAATTTCGCTTTAATTGCTTCAATAACTTCGTACGTTTCTTTAAAATGAACACCTGTATCTAAAAAAACAATATGCGCATCTTTTTTCACTTTTGAAATTAAATCAATTAATACAATTCCTTCAATTCCAAAGCTAGATGCATAAATAAGAGAATCACCGTAGTGGTTATATGCCCACTCTAAAGCCTTTAAAGCTCCTTTTGTTTCATCTTGCTCATCAAAATTTGGAAATTGATTTGGCCAATTCTCATACGTATATACACTCATGATTTTCACTCCAATACTTTGTTATCCAATCAAAAAAGACGGTTTTATCCCAGTGGTGAAGGATAAAACCGCCTCTAGTTTGTCTAGTCAGCTATTTATTTAATTCTTACTTTTTCATTTTTCTCAAGTTGAACTACTTTCCCATCTTGAACCACAAGCGTGATTGAACCAAACTTCATGTCGCTTAGCATTTTTTCTACACTTGCAAAAACAGAATTTAAGTCAGAGTTTTGTGCCATCACAGTCCCTCCTTATTTGTTAACAATATATTCAACAGGCTTCTGTTTTTTCATAAAAAATAAAAAGTCTTTCACACTTGAAAGACTGATTAGGCAACAAATTCACCTTATCTTTCAAAATGAAAATCATTTTGTTGGAGTTAGCACCTTGCACAATGTGCAGGTTGCTGGGTTTCAAAGGGCCAGTTCCCTCCACCACTCTGGATAAGTATTTTTTAAAAATTTTAGCATATTTAGAATATTTGTCAACAACAAAAAAATTATTTATCCGATAAGAAAACTATACTTTAAATTAACAGAAATATCTATTATTTTTTTATTATATGCACAGTTTTTTTGGGCGTCACTCTTAACTCAAATCCCTATAGTATAGATTTATATCTTTCGTACACATTAAAACATAATGATTATTTTAGATTGGAGCTATGTTCAATGATAGAAAGTCACTCTTTTCAATTAGATGATGTAATCAAACAAAGTTTACAAGATCATTTAAATCAAATAGCAGCGGAAGCAATGAAAATTCAGCAACATCTAGAAAGCAGTGACCACTGTGTTTTATGTGATTTTGAAGACTTACGAAAATTATTTCAAAGCGTCCAGTCCACAGCTGCATCTTATTATTTAAGACACTACTTGTCTCCTTATACTCACGAATACGCAGCTCTTTCACTCGCGATACATAATTTATCTGAGAAACATCACGGAGCCTTAATGGTTATTGAGAGGGATGACTCCGTGGAGCATCTAATTCAAAAAGGAATTCCTATCCATGCTCCTGTTACCTCGACGCTCGTTGAAACCATCTTTTATCCTGGAAATCCATTGCATGATGGTGCCGTTGTAATTAGAAAGAATCAAATCATTTCAGCAGCTAACGTATTACCACTCTCCACAAAGGTACTGCAAAAAAAACTTGGAACACGTCACCGTGCCGCTCTTGGCATGTCTGAACAATGCGACGCACTTATCTTAGTAGTATCGGAAGAAAGCGGTCGAATCTCTTTTGCTTTAGATGGAAGTTTATATCCAATTCATTCCAGTAAAAATAATTTGTAAGCGGCTGCACCTGTCTGACATCATACCTTATAGTTATAAAAAAAGAGATTAAACGATAAAAAAAACTTATTACAGGTTGCCTTTTATACGTCTAACGCGCTATAATCACTAATGTCAGAAAACCTTACACATTTGAAAAATCATTATTAAAATGACACTTTTTATGAACAGCTAAGGTTAATCATTAATTAAGGGAGAGAACTTTTAGGATGGAAACCATATCGACTCTATTCAGCAACTTTGTGAATGAGGCCAATAATTTTTTATGGACTTACATATTGATTGCGCTTCTTTTATTAGTTGGATTATATTTTACAATTCGTACAAAATTCGTTCAATTTAGTCAGTTCAAAGAAATGGTTCGCTTGTTAGGTGAAGGCGCTAAGACCGACGGAAGCGATAAAAAAGGAATTACATCCTTTCAAGCTTTTGCTATTAGTACAGCAGCTCGTGTAGGTACTGGAAACCTTGCCGGTGTTGCTTCTGCAATTGCTCTCGGGGGACCTGGAGCAGTATTTTGGATGTGGGTTGTTGCTTTAGTTGGATCAGCATCAGCTTTTATTGAAAGTACACTTGCTCAAGTTTATAAAGTAAAAGATAAAGACGGATTTCGTGGTGGTCCTGCTTATTACATGGAAAAAGGTTTAAACAAACGTTGGATGGGCGTTTTGTTTTCTATCTTAATCACCATTTCATTCGGATTAGTTTTTAACTCTGTACAAGCAAACACGATTTCACTTGCATTCGAAGAAGCTTTTGGCGTTGATCGCTTAATTGTTGGTATTGTCGTTACAGCCATTGTGGGTGTTCTCATTTTTGGTGGTATTAAACGAGTAGCCAAAGCATCAGAATTAATTGTAGTAGTAATGGCCGTTGTATATATTGGATTAGCATTAGTGGTTCTAGCTATTAATATTACAGAAATTCCACATATGATTGCATTAATTATAAAAAGCGCTTTTGGATTTGAAGAAGCATTTGCCGGTGCTGTCGGTGCTGCCATCATGAATGGTATCAAGCGTGGATTGTTCTCTAACGAAGCTGGTATGGGTAGTGCACCTAACGCGGCCGCAGCGGCATCTGTTAGTCACCCGGCTAAACAAGGTTTCATTCAAGCTTTAGCTGTCTTTAACGACACGCTAATCATTTGTAGCTGTACTGCATTCATCGTGTTATTATCTGGTGCATACGCAACGCCTGGACTTGAAGGAATTCAATTGACTCAAGTTGCGTTAAGTACACATATCGGTGGATGGGCTGTTCAATTCATTGCTATCATTTTATTTATGTTTGCATTCAGCTCATTAGTAGCTAACTATTATTATGGAGAAACAAACATTGAATTTTTAACATCAAATAAAATTTGGTTAAACCTTTACCGATTCGGCGTTATCTTAATGGTATTATTCGGTTCAGTTGCAAGCTTGGGCGTTGTTTGGGGACTTGCAGACTTATTTATGGCTCTAATGGCAATTACAAACTTAGTTGCAATTATTTTATTAGGTAAGGTGGCAATTGCAGTCCTGAACGATTACCTATCTCAGCGTAAAGCAGGAAAAGATCCGGTTTTCTATAAAGATTCTGTTAAAGGGTTAGATAATTTAGATTTCTGGGAGCGTTCTCGAGAAATCGATAAATAATAAAAAAGCAGCTATTATGCTGCTTTCTTATTTGACTATATTTAACAGAAAATTTAAACTATCATACAGAAACTAATAAGAAAAGGTGATAATTTATGGCAATTCTAGGGTTTGAGCACGTAGGTATTCAGGTAAAAGACATTCAAAAATCGATTACATTTTATACAGAAATTGTTGGATTAGAACTTTTAGACAAGTTTCCACATACAGATCCTTCTTTAAAGCTAGCTTTTTTAGGAATAGACAACAACATCATTGTTGAATTAATTGAAGGATATAACTCTACTCTACCAGCAGAAGGGAAAGTTCACCACTTTGCACTGACAGTAGATGATATTGAAGCAGAGCGTTCTCGCTTAAAGAAACTTAACGTTTCCTTTGTAGACGAAGAAATTGTGACGTTGCCTAACGGGGCAAAATATTTGTTCTTTTACGGGCCTGACGGTGAATGGATTGAATATATGGAAGTAAAAACAAGATAAGTTCTTATACCTCTTTCATAAGTTGGTCATACTAGTAACTAGACCCTTATGCTTGGAGGTTTTTTTATGGTCGATTGGCTTCTGTTTCGTTTTTTTCGCCGTTCTGTCATAACACGTTTACTATTTATTATTACGTGCTTAGTTATTTTATTTGGCACTATTATGCATATAACTGAACCGCAAACCTTTTCTACAGTTTTTGATGGGATTTGGTGGGTAGTCATTACCATTTCAACAATTGGCTATGGAGATTTTGTACCCGACACGGTTATTGGTAAGTTAATTGCTATGCTTTTAATTTTGATTGGTACAGGTTTTATTACTACCTATTTTGTCTCACTAGCTACAATCGCAGTGTCAAAGGAAAACGCCTATCTAGAAGGAAATTTAAAGTTTTTAGGTAAAGGTCACCTTATTATTATTGGCTGGAATGAAAGAGCTAGATTGGTTATTGAAGAATATAAGAAGGCTTTTCACGAAGAAGTTATTGTCTTAATTGATAGTAGCCTAAAGAAAAACCCAATGATTTGTGACAGATTACACTTCATTAAAGGCAGCGCTTCTGATTCTAATACGTTATCCTTAGCCAATCTTTCAAACGCCAAAAAAGTATTAATTACTGCTGACCAACATACAACAGAAGAACAAGCTGATATGCAAACAATTGTGACACTAGTAGCAATTAAAGGCGTTCATCCTTCCGTCTATCTCATTGCTGAGCTTTTAACTGAAAAGCATATCCGGAATGCAGAAACAATTGGGGTTAATGAAATTATTAAAACGAATGAAATCATCAGCCAATTAATGCATGAGAATATTTTTGTTACAAAGCTAAAAGAGTAATGAGCGTCTGCTATCTTCTTTTAGCTTTGTAAGGCTGCTTCTGCTTCTTTTAACAGTTCTTTTCCTAACGAAATGTATTCTTCAGGAAATTGTGCATCTGGGTCCTGAGGCTCTGCAAATTGGTTAAAGGATGCATTAGCATTTCCTACGTGAACATTATCATCTAGCCCAATTTGATATTTGTGTGAAAGCAAATAGGGCTTTCCAATTTGAACTGTTGTCCCTTGTGAATCTAGCTGACCATCCATAGCTTGAAAGGGAATTCGTAAAAACTGATATCCAACTTCATCATTTATCTTATAATCAAAAAAACCGTGATCGTAATCCCAGTTTCCTCCTATAACGTATCCTAACGGTTTTAATGTTTGTTCCAACACGTATAGTTTAAATAGTTCGCCTTCTAATTTTGAAGCTAATTCAATCATTACCTCGCCTCCTCATTTGTTAACATCTCCTTTTCACTATAAATTATCCACAAAAAAAGTGCGGAAATGAATTCCGCACTTTTACTTGCTACATTATTTTAAGCGTTTTTCTAACTCTGCTTTTTTCTCTTCAAACCCTGGTTTACCAAGAAGTGCAAACATATTTACCTTGTATGCTTCTACACCAGGCTGATCAAATGGATTTACACCTAATAAGTAGCCGCTTATCGCACAAGCTTTCTCGAAGAAGTATACTAAATAGCCAAACGTATACTCATCTAAAGCTGGAATGCTTACAACTAAGTTTGGTACACCACCATCAGTATGAGCAAGCATTGTGCCTTGGAACGCCTTTTTATTTACGAAATCAACTGTTTCACCAGCTAAGTAGTTTAAGCCGTCTAAATCTGCTGCATCAGACTCAATTGTTAACTCATGGCGCGACTTTTCTACTTGTACAATTGTTTCGAATAAGTCACGGCGACCCTCTTGTACATATTGCCCTAATGAGTGAAGATCAGTAGAGAAGTTTGCTGAAGAAGGGTAAATACCTTTTTGGTCTTTTCCTTCACTTTCGCCAAATAACTGTTTCCACCATTCTGCAAAGTATTGAAGAGCTGGCTCATAGTTAATTAGCATTTCAATTGTTTTACCTTTATTGTAAAGAACGTTTCGAGCAACTGCATATTGATATGCAGGGTTTTGCTCAAGTTCAGAAGCTGCAAAATCATTTTGTGCTGCTGCTGCACCTTTCATCATATCTTCAATATTTAAACCAGCAGCTGCAATCGGTAAAAGACCTACTGCTGTTAAAACAGAATAACGTCCCCCAACATCATCAGGAATAACAAATGTTTCATATCCTTCTTCATCCGCTAGCGTTTTTAATGCTCCACGTGCTTTATCTGTTGTAGCATAAATACGTCCACGTGCTTCTTCTTTACCATATTTCTCTTCTAATAGTTTACGGAAAATACGGAAAGCGATAGCAGGTTCTGTTGTAGTACCTGATTTTGAAATAACATTGATAGAAAAATCTTTATCTTGCAGGACATCCATTAAGTCTTTCATGTATGTTGAGCTAATATTATTTCCAGCAAAAATTACTTGTGGAGTTTTGCGCTGTTCTTTTGATAGCGTGTTGTAAAATGAGTGTTGTAGCATTTCAATTGCAGCGCGTGCTCCTAGATAAGAACCACCAATTCCAATTACAATTAAAACATCTGAATCACTTTTAATTTTTTCAGCACTTTTTTGAATGCGAGCAAACTCTTCTTTATCATAGTTAGTTGGTAGGTCTACCCATCCTAGAAAGTCGTTACCTGCCCCTGTTTTTTCATGAATTGAATGATGCGCTACTTTAACAGCATCGCGAAGGTATGTAAGTTCGTGTTCACCAAAGAAAGATAAAGCATTTGAATAATCAAAACGAACATGTGTCATATTCTTTTCCTCCATTAAATTGTTCTTTCCCTCCACTTTATCGAAAGGATGCCATGAATTCAAGTAAAAGACATCAATAAAAATGTTGTTACCTCAGTCTTTTACAATTCTTTTTTCACTATACACTTTTTCTCTTTCATAAAACAACCTTCTAATAGAAGATTTTTGCTTTTCATAATACCATTTTTCATCACAATAAAAAACGGTTTAAAGAGCGTATTCTTAAAACCGTTTTCAATTCTTCCCTATTCAATATTTATTCATTTTCTTCAAGAATTGATTTCCCTTCAGAAATGACATAATTGGTTGCCCCAATCTTTACATATTCTCTTGGCTTATAAGTTGGTAGCTCAACCGGCCTTTCAATAATAGCCGTATCAGCGGATGTAGACATTTGTTCATATTGAACCGGAGACATGTTGAACTTTTGCTGTTCTTTAACCGTTAGATGATTATTCACCATATACCCTCCAGTGACTAAAATTCCAAATATTGAGCCACTCGCTATAATTTGTCTGAGATACACATTTATCACCTCACTATTAGGGTGACAAAACTCGACGAGTTTTATTCAAAAAAAAAATTTTTTTACGGTTGTGTGGACGAGTTTCTATTTATTTAATAAGACAGGTAAAAAACGTTGATACTACTGAGTAGCAAGGATGCACGCACTGTTAAAGTATTATATAATCATTCATAGAAAATCTAATCTATTGGATGTCACAAGGAGGTTTGTGTTTTGTCTTGGTTACATCTGGTGATCATCTCACCATTCTTATTAGCATTCCTTATTCCACTTCTGTATAAATCATTTAAACAGATTCATACAGGGTGGTTTGTGTTGCCATTACCGCTTGTGCTGTTCATTTACTTTACGAAGTATATAAGCGGGGTTGCAAACGGAAATTCGTATTTATATTCATTGAAATGGATACCTAGCTTAGGGATTAATTTTGATGCTTATATTGATGGACTGGGCTTATTATTTGCTTTGCTAATTACAGGGATTGGAACGCTAGTTGTCCTGTATTCCATCTACTATCTATCAAAAACGAAAGAGTCACTTCATACCTTTTATGTATATCTCTTAATGTTTATGGGAGCTATGCTTGGAGTGGTCTTGTCTGATAACCTAATTGTTCTTTATAGCTTTTGGGAATTAACAAGTCTTTCGTCCTTCCTACTGATTGGCTATTGGTATCAACGAGAGAAGTCACGCTATGGAGCTCAAAAGTCAATGCTTATTACCGTTTTTGGTGGCTTGGCTTTATTAGCAGGAATCGTATTACTATCAATTCCAAGCGGTACATTTAGTATTAGAGAAATTGTCGCAAACTTAGATGTTGTCACGTCAAGTTCACTCTTTATCCCCGCAATGATTCTTGTTTTGCTTGGTGCCTTTACGAAATCTGCACAATTCCCATTCCACATCTGGTTACCAGATGCAATGGAAGCACCAACACCTGTTAGTGCTTATCTACACTCTGCAACAATGGTTAAAGCTGGTATTTACCTAGTTGCACGACTAAGTCCGGTTTTTGCAGATCACGCAGTGTGGTTTACGCTCGTATCAACTGTTGGGATTATAACCCTTTTCTGGGGCTCTTTCTCGGCTGTAAAGCAGACAGACTTAAAAGGAATCCTAGCTTTCTCAACAATCAGTCAGCTTGGAATGATTATGTCATTGCTTGGTGTAGGAAGTGCAGCTTTACACTATGAATTCTTAGACGATAACATTTATGTTGTCGCAATCACAGCAGCTGTATTCCACCTTATTAACCACGCTACATTTAAAGGTAGTCTATTTATGGTTGTTGGGATTGTGGATCATGAAACGGGAACACGTGATATTCGCAAGCTAGGCGGGCTAATGACCCTTATGCCAGTAACATTCACAATTGCAGTAATTGGTGGATTTGCAATGGCTGGTCTTCCACCTTTTAATGGATTTCTAAGTAAAGAAATGTTCTTTACGGGAATGGTCAACGTTACAAAGATGGATATTTACAACATGGAAACATGGGGAATTTTGTTCCCTGTTGTTGCTTGGATTGCAAGTATATTCACGTTTGTTTACAGCATGATTTTGGTATTTAAAACATTTACCGGTAAATACCAACCTGAAAAATTAGAGAAAAAACCACATGAAGCTCCTGTAGGTATGTTAATTTCACCTGTTATTTTAGCTTCACTGGTCGTTATTTTTGGATTATTTCCAAATATATTAGAGTCTAGCATTATTGAACCTACCATGGCTTCAGTTGCGCCAAGCTTGCTAGATGCTGGTGAACAGTTCCATGTTCACATTACATTTTGGCATGGCTTTACGCCTGAACTCTTTATGACAATTGGTGTCATTGCTGTAGGTATACTATTATTCTTAACCTTACACAAATGGACGAAAATCTATCACTTGTTCCCTGAGTCTATTACGTTAAACAATGCGTATAATAACGGATTAGCCGGTATGGAAAAGGGATCAAATGGAATTATGAAATTTATGATGACAGGCTTTATTCGTGACTATTTATTGGTTATCTTCGCCTTTATTAGTACTGCTATTTTAATCACTTTATTTACACAAGGTGGATTTAAAGTAGACACTAGTAATATGGCGGATATCGGTATTTATGAAGCAATCCTAGCTGTAATTATGGTTCTAGGAGCTATTACAACAGTTTTTGCAAAGTCACGTCTAACAGCAATCATTTCATTAGGTGTTGTTGGCTACACCCTTGCTCTGTTCTTCGTGTTATTTAGAGCACCTGATTTAGCATTAACACAGCTAGTAATTGAAACAGTATCTGTTGCATTGTTTTTACTGTGTTTCTATCACCTACCGGAATTTAAACCGAAAAAAGTACGAGTTAAATTCCATTTACCAAACTTGATTATCGCTTTACTCGTAGGAGTCACGGTAACGCTGGTTGGAATTGCATCTAGTAGCACAAAGCTATTCGATTCAATTTCACAATACTTTATTAACAATAGCTACAAAGAAGCCGGTGGAGAAAATATGGTTAACGTTATTCTCGTTGATTTCCGTGGTTTTGATACGTTATTTGAAATTGCTGTACTATGTATTGCCGCGCTTGGAATTTACAGCATGATTAGATTACGCTTAGCAAAGGAGGAAAATAGATAATGAAAAAAAATGATTTAATTTTGCAAACAACGACTAAAGTCGTAACGTTTATCATTATCATTTTTGCTATTCACCTTTTCTTTGCAGGTCATTACACACCAGGCGGAGGATTTATAGGAGGTCTTACGACTGCAGCTGCTCTTGTTTTGCTACTAATAGCATTTGATATAAAAACGGTATCTAAAGTAATTCCGTTTGATCATAAAAAAGTAGCAGCATCGGGGTTGCTTTTAGCAATATTAACAGGATTAGGAGCTTTTATTTTTAAAGTTCCTTTCCTAACTCACACATTTGACTATTTTTACCTTCCTATATTAGGTAAAACAGCTTTAGCGACGGTTGTCTTATTTGACCTCGGTGTTTATCTAGTAGTTGTGGGTGTTACGATGACCATTATTCAAACGATTGGAGAGAGTGAATAATGGAAATATTAATGTCAATTGTATCAGGGATTTTATTTACAGTAGCCGTCTACCTGATGTTATCTCGCAGTATATTGCGCATAATTATTGGGACAGGAATACTAAGTCATGGCGTGCATCTGCTAGTACTAACCATGGGAGGATTGAAAGCAGGAACAGTTCCTTTACTTGGTGAAAATGCTCCTGCTTACACAGACCCCCTACCACAAGCATTAATTTTAACAGCAATTGTTATTAGCTTTGGGGTTACATCCTTCTTTCTTGTATTAGCTTATCGTGCGTATCAAGAACTTGGAACAGACGATATGGACAAGTTAAGGGGACATGAAAATGATGAATAATTTTGTAATCATTCCGCTGCTTATCCCGTTTGTTGTAGGTGTTGTGCTTATATTTTTCAAAGACAATATTAAACTTCAAAGGATAATCAGTACGATATCATTAATTGCTACAACTGGATTTGCAGCGTATTTAGTACAACTTGTATATAAAAACGGAGTTCTAACTCATAAACTTGGGAACTGGGAACCTCCGTTTGGAATTATTTTAGTTGCTGATATGTTAGCTGCTTTACTTGTATTAACAGCAAGCATTGTTGCACTTTGCTGTATACTATTTGCTTTTCGCTCAATCGGGGAAAAACGAGAACGATTCTATTTCTATCCACTCGTTCATTTCTTAATGGTCGGAGTATTTGGCGCCTTTTTAACTGGAGATATCTTCAACTTGTTCGTTTTCTTTGAAGTAATGTTAATGTCTTCATACGCTTTAATTGTGATCGGAGGTACACGAGCACAACTTAGAGAATCGTTAAAGTATATACTCATTAACGTTATTTCTTCTGCTTTATTTGTTATAGCTGTAGCGTATCTATATTCTGTTACAGGTACCCTCAATATGGCTGATTTATCACAAAAGGTTGCGGAAGTTAATCAACCTGGGATTTTGACAACAATTGGGATTTTATTCTTTATTGTGTTCGGTCTAAAAGCCGCATTATTCCCAATGTATTTTTGGTTACCTAGTGCCTACAATGCACCACCTCCCGTTGTCACAGCCCTTTTTGGTGCACTATTAACTAAGGTTGGAATTTATTCTATCTTCCGTACATTCACGCTAATTTTTTATCATCAGCCTGAGGTCACTCATCAACTTATTGGCTATACGGCGCTGCTAACAATCGTCATCGGTACAGTGGGCGCTATTGCTTATAACGATATGAATAAGATTTTAATCTATAATATTGTCATTGCAGTTGGTGTTATCGTATACGGTATCACTTTAACAACTCAGGCCGGAATCGAAGGTGCAATCTATTACTTGATTCACGATATGGTCATCAAAGCGGCACTGTTTTTATTAGGCGGAGCCATCGTTGCTATTACAGGGACAGCTAAGCTAAAAGAGATGGGCGGATTAATTAAGCGGCACCCTAAGTTGGGATGGATGTTTTTTGTGGCTGTCGTTTCGCTAGCTGGTATACCTCCGCTAAGTGGGTTTGTTGGTAAATTTCTTCTTGTCCAAGGTGGACTAGAATCACAGAGCTATACGTTTGTTACGGTATTGCTTGTATCAAGCTTAATGGTGTTATATTCTGCGATGAAGATCTTTATGAACTGCTTCTGGCGCGCACCAAAATTAACCGAGGAGCAAGAAAAAGGGTCTACAAAAGGAATGCTGTATCCAGCAGCTATTCTACTTGCGATCTCAGTGTTCTTAGGATTAGGTGCGGAGGTTGTATTCCCTTATATTTCAATGGCAGCTGAAACACTCATGGACCCTTCTATTTATATCGAATCGGTGTTAAAGGAGTAGATCTGCATGTCATTTCAACTATTATTAAACGTAGTAATTGCCGTTACATGGATGTTTTTAAGAGGTATTTGGACAGGGCCTTCTTTCCTTATTGGTTTCTTTTGGGGAGCAGTTATGCTGTTTGTCCTTCGAAGATTTTTCCCGCAAAGGTTTTATCTAGAGAAAATATTTGCGGTTATTAAGCTGCTTCTTATCTTTCTCGTCGAGCTATTTAAAGCAAATATTGCGGTTATTCAAGACGTGTTGCGTCCGAAATTAAATATAAAGCCGGCAATCTTTGCCATGCCAACGAAGCTTGAAAAAGATTGGGAGATTACCACTCTCTCACTACTGATTACCTTAACGCCTGGAACAGTAGTAATTGATGTTTCAGACGATAACTCCACGCTCTATATTCATGCGATGAACGTGGATGACATTGATGAGGTAATTAAGGATATTCAACATTCATTTGAAAAAGCTATTATGGAGGTGAGCCGCTAATATGCTAGAAATGTTGCTAAATCTATCGCTTCTTTTAATTTCAATTTCAACGATTGGTTTTGTATACCGCATCGTTAAAGGCCCTACAACGGGTGACCGCGCTATGGCTTTAGATGCAATTGGTATTAACATTATAGCCGTTACGGCCATCTTATCTATTATGCTACGTACAACATCATTTGTAGAAGTAATTCTTTTAATCGGAATTATCGCTTTTGTTGGTACTGTTGCATTTGGTAAGTTTTTAGAAAAAGGAGCGATTATTGAATATGACCGCGATCAGTGATTTAATTATCGGTATTATTATTCTAATGGGCGCTCTGTTGACTGTTGTTACAATGATTGGCCTCATTAGGCTACCTGACACCTATACACGAAGCCACGCGGCTTCTAAAAGCGCTACGCTTGGTGTACTGCTTATCCTGGTAGGGTGTTTACTATTTTTCTGGATTAAGGACGGTTCTATTAACGGACAGCTATTATTAGGTATTGTTTTTGTATTTATTACATCGCCAGTTGCCGGACATCTATTAGGAAGAGCTGCTTATTACAGTGGATCTCCAGTTTGGAAAGGTACTGTTCGAGACGACCTAAAAGACAAGCAAAAAAAACGAAGCATGTCTGAATAAAAAAATGCCCTGTGCTAGTCAGCACAGGGCATTTTCTATTATAAAGAAGCGCGTAAGATTGCCATTACATCATCGCGATTTAGCTTTTTAAAGCGACCAAATTCACCTTTCGCCATTGCACGATCAGCCATAAGGTCTAATTTATCTTCACCGATTTCATAATCAGCTAAGCGCGTTGGAGCACCTAAGCTTGACCAGAATTCACGAAGCTTATCAACACCTTCTAGAGCGACTTCTTTATCTGTTTTACCTTCTGTATCAACGTCGAATACGCGTACAGC
The DNA here is from genome assembly GCA_024134725.1 of Bacillus sp. 1780r2a1. Lineage (NCBI taxonomy): Bacteria > Bacillati > Bacillota > Bacilli > Caryophanales > Bacillaceae > Bacillus > Bacillus sp. 1780r2a1. The sequence goes on from CP099863.1 coordinate 3,840,983, forward strand.
CATTTGCTTAAAGCGTTCTACATTTTCATCCATCACATGCTTCATCCAATTTGGAAATAAGATAGCCAAACCACCTGCATGAGGGATATCATATACAGCCGATACTGCATGCTCGATGTTATGACTTGCCCAGTCACCTTGGTGCCCCATTTGTAACATGCCATTTAAAGCGATTGTACCGTTATATAAAATGGTTTCACGAAGTTCATAATTTTCAAGATCATTTATTAATTTTGGACCTGTTTCAATGACAGTGCGTAGAACCCCTTCACACATACGATCTTGAAGCGGTGTATTTGTTGCATCGTGAAAATACTGTTCAAACACGTGACTCATCATATCAACCATACCGTAAACAGTTTGATTTTGTGGTACTGTAAATGTGTTAACAGGATCTAAAATAGAAAACTGCGGGTATGTAGCAGGGCTGCCCCATCCGTATTTTTCATTTGTTTCCCAGTTTGTAATAACAGAACCGGCATTCATTTCTGACCCTGTTGCTGCTAGAGTTAAAACTGTTCCAAAAGGAAGAGCCTCTTTTGCTACAGCATCACGATTAATAATATCCCACACATCGCCATCATATTTTGCTCCAGCCGCAATCGCTTTAGTGCAATCGATTACGCTTCCTCCGCCTACTGCTAATAAAAACTCGATATCATGTTCTTTGCAAAGTGAAATTCCGCGTTTTACAGTTGTTAAACGAGGGTTAGGTTCAACACCTGCTAATTCATATACTTCTGCATTAATTTCTTTTAATTCATTCATTACTTGGTCATATAAACCGTTTCGCTTAATGCTTCCGCCACCGTATACGACTAATATTTTTTTACCGAAGCGAGCTGCTTCTGTTTTTAATTGTTCTAATTGACCTTTACCAAAAATTAATTTTGTTGGGTTGTAAAAAGTGAAATTTTTCATAAAAAAACCTCCTGACAATCATCATTATGAACAACGATATATAAGATGTAAAGCAAAGTGACTTCTCACAGATTATTTCCGAAAACCCTTTTTTTCACTCTTCATTTATCTGACGTTTTTTCCTATGTTCACCTTTGGTTCTTTCCACGAATATTTTTTCTTAAACATCTAAAGCTAATGAGTGAGTACAAAAAGAAAGGAGGAGAATAAATGAGTGGTGTTCAACGATTTGCGTTAGTATTAACGATTATTGGGGCAATTAACTGGGGACTTATTGGATTTTTTCAATTCGATTTAGTAGCTGCCATTTTCGGTGGACAATCAGCTGCCCTTTCTCGCATTGTATACGGATTAGTAGGAATAGCTGGTTTAATTAACCTAGGCTTATTATTTAAACCATCTGCGGAAGTAGAGCGTACTGAACCAAGAACAACTCACTAAGAAAAAAGCGCACTGCAGAATGCAGTGCGCTTTTTAAACATTATTTTTTAATTAGATCTTCGCGGTTTGATTGCTCAATCCACTCTTCTAATTTTTCTTTTAATGTGTTGAATCCTTGAGTAGACTCAGTGTGTTGTACAGTTGCTTGACGCTTTTTAGCTACTTGCTTTTTAGGCGCTGCTTCTGTTTTTTCTGGAGCAGGCTCTGTAGCACGAATTGATAAACCAATTTTGCCAGTTGCTTCATCTACTGATAAAACTTTCACGTTTACTTCGTCTCCAACTGATAGGTGCTCGTTGATATCTTTTACGAAGCCATGTTTAACTTCTGAGATATGAACTAGACCTTGTGTTTCTTCATCTAATGCAACAAATGCACCGTATGGTTGAATGCCCGTTACTTTTCCTTTTGTAACAGTACCGATTTCAAATTTTGACATATGAACACTCCTAAATACCTTTTATTTTCATCTTTATAGCCAATTTAAAATTATAGCACAGTTCACGTTTTGAATCAAAAACTAGTTATATTTATTATACTTTATTATTTCCCATATTTCCCTTAAATTATAAATAGAAAATTGATTCTATCCGCAAAAAATAAACCATGCTAACTTTTGACATGGCTCATTAGCATGGTCTTTCTATTATAACTTATTTTGCATGAAACGGCCAATACGTTTTATAGCTTCTTCTAAAGATTCCATAGAAGAAGCATAAGAACAGCGTACGTGCCCCTCTCCTCCTAATCCAAAAACGCTACCAGGCACGACTGCCACCCTCTCTTCTAAGAGAAGCTGTTCAGCAAATTGTTCAGAAGTTAAGCCTGTTTTTTTAATGGATGGGAACACATAAAAAGCTCCCCCTGGTGTATGGCACGAAAGCTGAATTTCATTTAATGATTTGACCATATAATTTCGTCTTCGTCTGTAACTTTTTCTCATTTCTTCTACATCTTGTGACCCGTTTTTCAATGCTTCAATTGCCCCGTATTGGGCCATTGTTGGTGCACACATCATAGTGTATTGATGAATTTTCAACATGGCTTGTAACAAGTCTACCGGGGCACAAATATACCCCAATCTCCAACCTGTCATTGCAAAACCTTTGGAAAAACCCGAGACAATAATTGTTCTATCTCTCATTTCACTAATTGAAGCAATCGATGTAAATGGTTCATCATAGGTTAACTCTGCATAGATTTCATCTGTAATCACCAGCAAATCATGTTTTATGACAATATCAGCAATGGCTTCAAGCTCTTTCTTTGTTAATGAACTACCTGTTGGATTATTGGGAGAACAAAGCAACAGTGCTTTTGTCTTCTTGGTAATAACTGCTTCAATTTGTTCTGGCTGTAGTTTAAATTCCGTGTCGGCTGTTGTTTCAACAGGAACTGGAACTCCTCCAGCTAAAGTTATAAGCGGACTATATGAGACAAAGTTTGGCTCTACCACAATAATCTCATCCCCAGGATTAATAATAGCACGCATTGCCACATCTAATGCTTGGCTACCTCCAACTGTAACTAATATCTCATTTTGATAATCATAAGAAACACCAAACTGCTTCTTCATATAGTTCATTAATTCTTGACGAAGCTCAAGCAAGCCTGCGTTCGCTGTATAGGATGTATAGCCTCTTTCAAGGGATAAGATACTGGCTTCACGCACAGACCAAGATGTAACAAAATCTGGTTCTCCAACACCAAGGGAGATAACGTTATCCATACTAGCTGCTAAATCAAAGAAACGTCTAATTCCTGATGGTTGTAATTCTTGTACTGTATTAGACAAGCGTTCTTTCATTACGGAGACACCACGATTCTACGGTCTTCATCACCTTGTTCATAAATCGTTCCGTCGTGTTTGTACTTTTTCAAAATAAAATGCGTCGTTGTGGACAATACGGAATCTAATGTTGACAGCTTTTCTGAAACAAAGAATGCTACTTCAGACATTGATTTCCCTTCGATAATAACAGATAAATCATAAGCTCCAGACATCAAATAAACAGATTTAACTTCTTGAAATCGATAAATTCGTTCAGCAATCTCATCAAATCCGACACCTCTTTTAGGAGCAACCTTCACGTCAATCATAGCCGTTACGCCTTCATGTCCATCCACTCGACGCCAGTTGATATCAGTAGAATACTGAACAATTACTTTTTCACGCTCTAACTTTTTCACAATAAGCGTCGCTTCATCTAGGGGTAAGTCAACCATTTTAGCAATTGTATCTATTGAGATTCGACTATTTTTTTCTAAGATCTCAAGTATTTCTAATTCTTTTTCATCTAAAAACATGTAAATAACCTCCTGAAAATGATCAAATATTCTCACTTTTTACATTATAACAAATTTCATAAGTCATTGAGATTTCATATTCATCTTCTATATTTTGCATGTAACTAAATAAGATAGCTGGGCAAACTGTTAAAAAAGATTGCTGGAGTGAAGAAACCAATGATTCAAATAGAGACTGCACACTATCGTTCTTTTAACAATGTACACGTATATTATGAATTACATCATTTTGATCCTAAAAAGCCAACAATTGTATTCATACACGGATTTCTATCATCTAGCTTTAGCTTTAGAAGACTCATTCCATTATTGAAACAGAAATTCTCAATTGTTGCAATAGACTTACCACCATTTGGACGAAGTGAAAAATCATTAACCTTTCATTATTCTTATGAAAATTTAGCAAAAACTGTTTTAGAAGTTATCGAACATTTGAAGTTAGAACAAGTCATTTTATCTGGTCACTCAATGGGTGGTCAAATTTGCCTGAATATCGCAAAGTTGCAGCCCCAATACGTATCTAAGCTAGTTTTACTTTGTAGCTCCGCTTACCTAGGACGATTGCATTCTGGCCTCGTCATGTCGTCACATTTACCTTTTTTCTATCTGTGGGTCAAGACTTGGCTAGCTCGTAAAGGTGTTAAAGCTAACCTTCAGAATGTCGTATTTAATCACGATCTCATTGATGAAGAAATGATTGAAGGCTATACTGCTCCTTTTTTAGATGATCGTATCTTCATGTCATTATCAAAGATGATTCGTGATCGTGAAGGAGACCTAACAGAAAAAGACCTGAGAGCAATTGATAAGCCAAGTTTATTAATATGGGGAGAAGAAGACAGAGTTGTTCCTCTTCATTTAGGAAAAAAGCTTCAACAAGATTTGCCAAGCTCTACTTTTATTTCATTAAAAGACACTGGGCATCTGTTACCAGAAGAATGCCCGGACGATATTCGAAATTATATGATGGATTTCTTAACAAGCTAATTTTCTGCAACAAACTATAGTCCTGTCAAAGAGGCAGGACTATTATCATTTATAAAAAGGAATATAATAATTTTTGTTCTTCCCTTACTCTTTAAACAGCAACATCTTTGACTTTTTAAACATAAAATGTTCAAAATAAAAGATATCATACAGGTAATTAAATTCTCTCTTATAGATTTAAAAATCAGTTTATATGGAGGCTTATATTATGAAGAACTATTCCTTTAACAATAGAATTAACCGCATGAACACTAACTCCGTAAAGTGGGACGGGATGGAACGTCTCTTTGGTAAAAAAGATCTATTACCATTTTGGGTAGCTGATATGGATTTTGCAGCTCCAGAAAAAGTGGTTAACGAAATCACTAAGCGTGTAGAGCACGGCGTTTTTGGATATACAACGCCAACTGAATCAACAAATGAATCTATTCGTTCTTGGGTCCAAAAGCGCCATCAGTGGAGCATTGAAACAGATTGGATTACATACAGTCCAGGAATTGTCTTTGCTATTAGTATGGCTATACAGGCTTATACACAAAAAGGAGATTCAATTTTGATTCAACCGCCCGTATACACACCTTTCTTTGAAATGGTGAAAGTAAACGAACGTAAATTGATAGAAAGTCCTCTGCTCTTAAAGGGAGATTGCTACTCAATTGATTTTTCAGCTCTTGAAAAGCAGCTTGCTTCTGGAGTGAAAATGTTTATTTTGTGCAGTCCCCATAACCCTGTAGGTCGGGTATGGACTCGTGGTGAACTAGAGAAGATTGCTGATCTTTGCAAAAAGTATGATGTATTAATTTTATCTGATGAGATTCATTCGGACTTAGTGTATACACCGTCTGTTCATATTCCAATTAGCTCTCTTAATGAAGATACTAAAAATCGTACTATTACGTGCATAGCACCAAGCAAAACATTCAATGTTCCTGGCTTACAAGCTTCAGCTATTATTATTCCAAATAATGAATTACGTGAAAAATATCAACAGCAGCAGCATAAACAAGGCTTTTTCGCATTAAATACATTCGGTACGATTGGTCTAGAGGCTGCCTATACACATGGAGAAAGTTGGCTAGAAGAACTCTTAGCATATTTAAAAGAGAACATTGACTTTACTAGAAGCTTTATTAAAGAAAATCTACCTGCGCTCAAGTTAATTAACCCTGAAGGTACTTACTTATTATGGATTGATTGTCGAACATTAAATATACCTGATGAAGACCTGCACAATCTATTATTAACGAAAGGGAAAATTGCTGTTGAAAGCGGTATGAAATACGGTGAAGCTGAAGGGAAAGGCTTTATTCGGTTAAATATTGCTTGTCCTCGAGAACAACTAAAAGAAGGCTTAAAGAAACTACAGGTTGCTCTATCTTAACCTAAAAAAGGACGCTTGATTGCGTCCTTTCAGTTTATTTTTCTTGTTTCTTAGCAATGACACCGCAAGCAATTCGCGTACCAGAATCTCCAGATGGTTGAGACATACCATCATCTTTGTTCTCCGTAATAATGATTGAAGAGCCGTCCATCGTTTTAATTAAGGAACCTTTTCCCTCTTTTAAAGTGACTTCAGGCGCCATATCTGTCCCATCAAAAGTTCCATCATCTTTTACGATAATGTTCTTTAAGTCACCTGCCTCTGGACCATCTGGATGAAGTAATCCATGCTTTTTATCGTCTGGATTTAAATGATTACCTGCTGTCTTAAACGCAGGGGCTTTGCACACGCCTTTTTCATGTATATGTACACCGTGTTCACCAGGAGGTAATCCTTTTAATTTATACGTAATCTCTACGCCGTCAGATACCTCTTTTAACTTTATGTTACCTAAGCTATCTCCATCAGCGTTATATACTTTTACTTCTTTATTCGAAATGTCTTTTTCACCACACCCCACTAACATTACTAATGGTATGCAGCCAATTAGTAGTAACTTCTTCATGTTGCCCTCCAATCTCAGATTCCCTTATGGTTACCTTCCCATAGATTGTCCAGCAACTTTCATTTTTAAACGCTTTCATTTTGATCCGAGCAAACAGTTACTCTGCTGAATGTTTTCGCTCTTGCTCTTTTATTTTCTCTTCTTCTTTTTTTGAAATTTTAATAACAAACCTCCATGTCAGAAATGCTCCTATAAAAAACACCAACATCCATATAAATGCTGGAATATACTCTGTTTTATCTTCTGGAAAATAAAGATATAGATTCATGATTAATGCTTGCATCAATTTCATCCTTTCCCTATGAACTTTAAACTATAATGACTTATAATAATGAGTAGAACATTACTTAAAGGAGAGATAAATATGAGTTTAGAAATCGGTGATTCCGTAACTGCTTTATACAAGACTGGAAAATACATTGGGGAAATTACACAAGTACGTGACCAGCACTACGTAGTGCGAGTAAAAGCTGTTATCAAACATCCTCAACAAGGAGATTTACATAACCCTCAACAAGTAGATGTTCCATTCTTTCATGAACGTCGTGCACTAGCCTTTAACGAGCAAGCTAATATTCCCAAACCAATGGTTAAAGCATATACAAGTGAAATTCCACCATACAGAGATTCATTAAAGACTGCTTTAACATCACTGATAAATGAGCTCTCTTTAAAAGATAATCCTTACGCAACACGAAGCATTGAATGCCTCGAACAACTTCAAAAGGATTATGCACTTTAAACAAAAAGCCAATTCACATTACGGTGACTTGGCTTTTATAATGCAAATTTGTTTAACAGCTTTGAGAAGTCGACCCGATCGCCAATTGTAGTAGGTTCAGGCTTTTGTAAATAACGTTTGTCTTTTTCTACTAACTTAAAAATATTAAAAGTAGTCATAGCATCATCAAGCGCACAGTGATGCTTACCTGTTCCTTCTTTTCCATATTCCTGAACAGCTTTCCATAAACCTGTTTGGTTTTGGTCGCCAAAGAAACGCTTATATTCCATAGATAAATCTACTTCTTTTCCTTTTAAAGGAAATTTCAAACTTTGCTTTTGACAGTTTTGCTTGAGTACTTTCATATCCATATTTCCCCAAGTGATAATTGTACTGTTTTCATACTGAGCTAGCTGCTGAATTAATTGTTCAAATGTAATTCCATCATCTACTTGTTTTTGCTGAATGTGAAGAAAGCTTTTACAGCGATCCGTTAACTTTGGAAAACTAGTGGGTTTAACATATGAAGAAAAGCGGTCTTGTATTTCTTGGTTTCTTACAGCAACTAACCCTACTTCAATAATTTCAGGAAAAAAGCCTTTGGGATACCCTTTGTATTCGGGCATTGTAAATTCAAAGTCAATAAAGACATATTGTTCATAATTGTTCATCTTTATCACCCCTTTTTAGATAAACCTGCCTACGAGACTGCTATTATAATTATAGCACGCTTATGCAAAAGATAGGTTTATTTCTATTGATATTTTATAATATTATGAATATTCTTTTGGACAATAAAAAAAGAATGCTTTGTTATTACTATATTCCAAAGCATGTCTCTATGATTAGGATATCCGCCATATCTTTTACAATTTATTTTTACTTCTACAGACTGTCTTTTCCTATTTTTTGGGCAGTATTGCTAACGTACAGCGAGAAATACAAATGAGTTCATTTTTCTCGTCCGTAATCTTAACTTCCCAGATAGCTGTTTTTTTTCCTTTATGTATAGGTCTACCAATAGCAGTCACTAGCCCATCTCTTTTTCCTTTAATATGATTTGCATTAATTTCTAAGCCCACGCATATTTCCTTCTCTTGATCTATACTTAGAAACCCTCCCAAGCTCGCAACTGTCTCTGCTAATGCAACCGATGCACCACCATGTAGTAAACCAAAAGGTTGCTTTGTTCGTTCATCTACTGGCATTGTCGCCTCTACTTGATCTTTGCTAGCATAAATTATTTCAATGCCTAGTGTACTTAATAACGTATTATCGGTATTCATCTTATCCCTCCGCTATATCATTTCACCTTCATACTTTTTATTTTACAATGGTTATCTTCTTCATAAAAGCTTTAAAACTCTTTCCTTTCAAATGACCCCTCTTGTCCATTTTTCTATTTTAATAAAATATTACGTACATGTTTTCACGATATGAATAAACTAATATACAACGTGTTTTCTATGTTTATTCACCTGACATTATCGTTGTTTTTTCTATTCAAATATGCTATTGTTGTTAGAAATAATTTTTTACTGTCTTTTTTTAGGAGGGATTATATGATGAGACATGTTACTTTGCTAGACATCTTCACACACCCAATTGCTAAAAAATATTTAACAAGATCTGGAGTTGCTCACGCAGTTTCTGTGGCGTATCATGCTTTTCGTTTATCCACTCAGTACAACGTCAATCCAGATTTAGCAACTAAAGCGGCCCTACTTCACGATATTGGTCACTATGAATGGTATACAAATGGTCAGTGGGACTATGAAAAATATAAAAAGAATGATATTCATGCAATTAAGGGAGCTGAGCGCGCCCACAAGTTATTAATACGCCTTGGAGAAGAACCTCAAGCAGCAAAAGAAATTGCTTTAGCTATTTTACTTCACACTGATTCTTACTTACCAGAAGGAACCATTCATCAACGTCCTCTACAGAAAGTGGTCAAATTGGCAGATGAAGCGGATGAAGAACCCGGTGGAAAGCATCACTATCGTCAAATGGATTATGCTTTAGCTGTTAAAAAAATTGAAGAGCTTGATCAGAATGTGGAACGAATTCTTGGGTCAGAACAATTTAAGCAACTAGGTTAAAAGGGTTAACTTCTCTATTGAAAGTTAATCCTTTTTTATGTGCAAAAATAAAGCTTATATTTCCCATATATTCGCAAATACTACATAAGGATTCTAAATTACAAAGGAGGTACATATCATGCAAAAAAATGCTAGAGGATTTGTACAAGATTCATGTACATCATTAACAGCTGCTAAGGCTAGCCTTGAGCAAGCTCTTCAAACTGTTGAAAAAGGTTCAAATCGTGAGCGTATTGAGCAGTCTTTACAGGCTGTTGAAACTGCTTTAGGCCAATGTGACTCAACGGCTTCAACATTATCACAAGTTTAAAGAAAAAGCGGTTGAGCCATAGCTCAACCGCTTTTTTCTTTATAGTATAAGTGCAGCAATCCATCCGAAAATAATTAACGGAATGTTATAATGTAAAAAGGTTGGCACACATGTATCCCAAATGTGATTGTGCTGACGGTCTACCGATAAACCTGAAGTTGGTCCTAACGTGCTATCTGAAGCAGGAGAACCAGCATCCCCCAACGCACCCGCTGTTCCAATAATTGCAATAGTTGCTAAAGGACTAAGGCCTAATTCTAAACAAAGTGGCACGAAAATTGTAGCAATGATTGGAATGGTTGAAAAGGATGACCCAATTCCCATCGTAACCAATAAACCAATTACAAGCATTAATAATATTCCTAGTACTTGATTGCCGCCAATTAAATTAACCGAACCTTGAACAAGTGTTTCCACGTCCCCCGTTTCTTGAATCACTTTAGCGAAGCCTGAAGCTGACAGCATAACAAAACCAATAAATGCCATCATACGCATACCATCAGTTAAAACCGTATCCGCTTCGTTCCATTTCACAACGCCACTTAGGTATACGACTATAATGCCGGCAAGTGAACCGAAAATCATTGAGCTTAATGGAATTTGCACAGCTAATGCAACAACAATAGCTATCAATGAAACGATAATACCTTTACGTGTATAAGAAGGTTCAGTATTACTAGTTTCTTCGTTCATCGTGAGATTACTATTTTTATAAATACGAGGCTTACGATATGAAATAAAGACCGCTACAAGTAAACCGATAACCATTCCTAACGCAGGCAGAGCCATTGCTTTAACAATGTCACCGCTGTGTACTGCTAAACCGTTCTCTTGTATGTTTGCTGCGAGAATATCATGATAGATTTTCCCGAACCCCGCTGGCAGAAACATGTATGGTGTTACTAATCCAAATGTGATGACAGTTGCCACAAGACGACGATCAATTTCCAGTTGGTTAAATACTGTTAATAACGGTGGAATTAACAATGGAATAAACGCAATGTGTACAGGAATTACATTTTGTGAAAAGCATGAAATAATTAAGATAATTAATAACATAAGTACTTTAGAAAGTGCTTTTCTTTTTGTATCTCCTTCACGCCCAACAATCTTGAGCGCGCCTGCTACTACTGCGTCTGGAAGACCTGTTCTTGAAATCACAACGGCAAACGCTCCGAGCAATCCATAGCTTAACGCTACAGACGCGCTATTTCCTAGCCCTTCTGTGTATATGTTGACTGTATCTGTTAAGCTAATTCCTCCAACAAGCCCTCCGATAAGAGCACCGATAGCTAGAGAGAAAACAACGTTAATACGAAGTAAACTCAGTACAAGCATAACAGCTACAGCTACTAAAACTGCATTCATTTTGAAACCTCCGTACTTTAGTGTATTAAACAATTAGAGAATTAAAACGATACACTCATTATAATGCCTTACAATCAAATGTCAATGGAAAATCTAAACAAACGTTTGATTAATTACTTTTACTATACAAAAAGCGTGGATGAATGAACTATCCACGCTTTTTATTCACGATTATCCTGTTTAGAAATCACGAATTAATTGAGCTAACGTTCGAACCATGACCCCTGTTGCACCAGAAGGACCATATGCACCACCAGCATTTGTTGTAGCTGTTCCAGCAATATCTAAGTGAATCCAAGGTGTATTTTCTGCAAATTCCAACAAAAAGGTTCCTGCCATAATAGCATGTCCCTCTCGCCCTGGCGAATTATTTAAATCTGCTACTTTACTGCTTCTTACTTTCTTTTTATCTTTTTCTGTAATAGGAAGTTGCCAAATCGTCTCACCTGTATGCTGACTTGCAACCTGTAGCTTCTCATAAAAGGTAGAATCATTCGTCATTGCGCCTGTTGTATCTGTTCCTAAAGCTACAATCACACCACCTGTTAATGTTGCTACATCTACTAAATACGAAGCCCCGTGATGTTTTGCATACGTAATAGCATCTGCTAGTGCTAGTCTTCCTTCTGCGTCTGTATTCAATACTTCAATGGTTTTTCCGCTCATAGCTGTAATAACATCATCTGGCTTAAATGCTGTTGCGCTAACTACGTTATCCGTAGATGGAATGACCATTACAACATTTTGTTTTGGTTTTGTTTCACCAATCACTTCCATTGCCCCTAATACTGATGCTGCTCCACCCATATCCGTTTTCATCCCAACAATCCCGGATTTTGATTTGATTGAATAACCACCTGTATCAAAGGTAATACCTTTCCCTACCAAGCCAATAACATCTTTCCACTCACTTTTCCCTTGATATTTTAATGTAATCATCTTAGGGGGTTCTATGGACCCTTGATTAACGGCTAGCAAAGCTCCCATCCCTAACGTTTCCATCTCTTCTTTTTCAAGAATTTCGCATTCAAATCCATACTTATTAGCTAACTTTTGAGCATATTCTGCTAAGTCTGTTGCTGTTAACATATTGCTTGGCAAATTAACAAGCGTACGTGCTGAGTTGGTAGCTTTACCATACACATAGCCATGCTCAAAAGCATCTTCCACGCTATCAGAAGCAATGACATTGATTTTTTCCAACTGAACAGTTGGCACGTTAGAACGCTTTTTATAATGTTCAAATTCGTATGTAGATAGTTGACTCATTTCACCTAATAAACGAGCCGTCGTTTCCTCACTAATAGCATCCGTGGTAAACGTTGAAAGTTCAATCGTTATCTCTTTAAATTGAGCTTTCTTCAGTTGTTGAAAGAGATTGCCGTAGGCTTCTTTTAGGCTTTCTTCAGTAAGTCCACTTTTTCTCCCTAAACCAATAAAAATTAGGCGCTTTGCCCCAATCTTATTAAACGTTGGAATGGTGGAGACTTGTTTTTCATTGACGTTTATATCTCCCGCTTTTACAAGCTGCGAAAGATAATCATCAAATGTCGCATTAATCTTTTCTAAAGGGCCTTCAAATGAATCATTTCTATGAAAAATCCCTACTACTAGTGCTTCTGTTTCTCTCTCTAAATTTAAATTAGTATGTAACTGAATCATCTACAATCATCCTTTCATAGTAAAACCTTTTAAAAGCTATAGAGCTCTTTATATGTAATATTGTCTCATGAACAATTATAAATAACGAATATATTCACTTACGTCTAATTTATAGCAACCAAAATAAAACACCCATAGCATATGGGTGTTAGCGAACTAAATTAACTTTTTGCCTAAATACCTGCATCGATTTGTTTTCATTAAGAGCCGTTAGTTGCTGTTCAGACAGGGTTCCCTTACCTTTTTCAACTACGTATACACTAAGTTCTTTTTTACCCCACATTTCATAGACATCAGCTACTGTTTCAAAATATAAATCTAAATGATTACCTTTAATTGCTCCACCTTTATCCGCTACGACGCCGTATCCGTATCCAGGAATAAATAAAATTGTACCAATTGGGAATATTGATAAGTCTGCAGCAATTGTCGAGTATAAATCTCGTTTTACTTTTACACCTGAATATGTGATACCGTAACTTGGATCTGTAGGGTTTTTACCCGTTGACTCATACCCTGCTGTATACCCTGTGGCTAACACCGTATGGCTTGGATACGCTGACCAATCAAAAGCCTCTTCAATTGCTAATGGTTCCTTCTCAGAAGCATCCGCTCGAAGACTATGATTAACAGGTGTAGAATCAACCCTTAGCAGACTTTCAAATAAGACGGTAACGGGTACTCCTGTGACAGCTTCATAGGTTGTCAGCAATGCTCCTACAACAAGCAAAGACATACCAATACGCTTTATTAATGTTTTAATCATATGACTCTTTCCAACTCCTCCCACGAATCTATTTGTTTCCAAAGGAAAGTTAAATTATGCGTAGAAAGAGCAAAAACCCCTTTCTCATGAGAAAGGGTGCATTCAATATTATCCACTTAAAACATTTGATATCCTCTTACCCTAAGCATTTTGATTGCCATCCCTGCCATAAGAGCACCTAAAAATCCAGATAGTAAAATAACGATATCTGCGGTAGCTAATGAAAGAAATCGTTCACCTAGCTGAGCAATTGATGTTAAAGGTTCTTGAACATACTTAACTGCTCGTACTTCATCTACAATCAAAATCACAATAACCGGATACGTAATCGCCATAATCCATGACATTCTTAAGAGCATATTCAATAAGAAACCGATTCCAAAAAACAACACAAAGAATAACAACATCGAAATAATTAATTCTGGTACACTCATTGCCATTTTTGATCCATCTCCCCGTCCTTCTTTCTTTAAGTGTACTTAAGTCAACAAATAGCGTCAATAACAGAATTTTTCGTTTATTGCACAAAAAAAAGGAGATTCTATAAGAATCTCCTTGCTCTAATTTATTTAAAAGAAATTAAATTTCCCTTTTTTAAGAACTAAACCAGCTCCACCTTGCAAGAATAAAGAGCGGTTATCAACAACTTTTTTCATAAATGATGCGCTTGAACCAAATAGCTTACGGCCGTATACAACGCCAATCGCATCATCATGCCCTAAAGAACATACCGTACCTTTTAAATCTGCTTTAAAGTCTTTAAGCTCTTTTTCACCACGAATTAAGCGTGAAATGTTTTCTGCGCATGTTTCACCTTGCTGCATAGCTACCTGAGCTGTTGGAGGGTATGGACGATCATTTTCAGGATTAATCATAAATGAGCAATCTCCTACGATAAATACATCGTCATGACCTGGTGCCAGAAGGGAGTTGCTTACCTTAACACGACAACGATTATTTTCGAATCCTGCTTTTTCAATAATATGACTTCCTCGTACTCCAGCTGCCCATACAACAGTTGCTGATTTAATTTCTTCAACTTGGTCATCTTTTTCAACTAAGATGCCTTCTTCTGTACATTCTTTAATTGCTGTGCCAATTTTAAATTCGACACCTTTTCTCTCAAGCTGTGTTACTGCATATTCAACCAATTCTGGATCGAACCCTGGTAAAGCTGTTGGTGCAGCCTCTACACACACAATACGTACTTTTTCACGCGGAATATCAAACTCTTTGCAGAGCTGAGGGACGCGGTTGGCTAACTCGCCAACAAACTCAATTCCAGTAAATCCTGCACCACCAACAACGATTGTTAATAACTCATCACGCTTTACAGGTTCATTATTGTACGTTGCAAATACGTAATCAATATGTTCACGAATTTGACGCGCAGCGTTAATATTAGCAATTGAGAATGCATATTCTTTTAACCCTTTAATTCCGAAGGTTTCAGATTCATACCCTAACCCCACAACTAAGTAATCATATTCAAGTTCACTGTTTTCTAAAATAACACGCTTTTCTGCAGTATTAATATCCATTACAGTGTCTTTTACAAAGTTGACTTTTCCTGTATTAATTAAACTTTTCACTGGGAATCTTGAACGATCGTGGTGTAATGTACCTGCAGAAACCTCATGTAACCATGTTGTTTCATAATGGTAATCATTTTTGTTAACGAGCGTAATCTCAGCATCGTTTGTACCTAATTTCTTTTGTAAATGAACGGTTGTCATAATTCCACCGTAGCCAGCACCTAAGACAACAATTTTCGGCTTTTTCATTGAATGGTCATCCACCTTTTTTTAGTTTATAGTTATCAAATATTTGGATTAAAAGTCATAAAGTTATAAATAAGGTCTACTTTTTTATGTTAGTGTAAACAAGAAAAGCGATTGCTATCCATTTCTTTTCCCGGTTTTACCTCATAGTATTCCTAATAGTTTGTGAACCATTTCACGTAAAATGACATAGTGAACCCTTACTGAAACGATATTATATCTAAAAACATATTATGCTTTTTCACGTTATTTTTCAATACCTATCGATTGATTTATAAGCTTTTTAATTTTCAATCTCTTCATTAAATAATAGAATTTCGAAAGCTATATTCTTCTTTTTTCCATATTTATAGAAGTGCTAAAAAGTTTTCTTTCTCCTTCAGTGCTTTATAATAAATTTTTATCTTTTAATTGTGCTATCATAACAGTAGACTTCTTTAACCTAAATTAACGAATGAGGTGACTAAATTATGAAAGAAGATAAACAAGTATACGATATCACCATTATTGGTGGTGGACCTACCGGGCTATTTACTGCATTTTACGGTGGAATGCGCCAAGCAAGTGTGAAGATTATTGAAAGCTTACCTCAATTAGGCGGTCAACTTTCGGCTTTATACCCTGAAAAATATATTTATGACGTTGCTGGATTCCCCAAAATTCGTGCACAAGAGCTTGTTAATAATTTAAAAGAACAGATGAAGCAGTTTAACCCAACTGTTGCGCTAGAACAAGCGGTTGAAAAAGTAGAAAAGCAAGCGGACGGTGTTTTTCGATTAACGACTAATTCAGAAGTTCATTATTCTAAAACAATTATTATCACAGCTGGAAACGGTGCTTTTAAGCCTCGTAAAATCGAGCTAGAGAATGCAGAGCAATTTGAAAAAGCAAACTTACATTATTTTGTTGATGATATGAATGCCTTTAAAGGACGCAAGGTATTAGTATGCGGCGGCGGTGATTCTGCAGTAGATTGGTCATTAATGCTTGAATCGATTGCAGAGCAAGTTACGCTGACACACAGACGTGATAAATTCCGCGCGCACGAGCACAGCGTAGAACAATTAAAAAACTCCAAAGTAGATATAAAAACACCTTACATCCCAGTAGAATTTATTGGTGAAGAGCGCATTACGCAAGTCGTTCTTGAAAATACAAAAGGTGAAGAAAAAATTGTGGTAGACGTTGATGATGTTATTGTAAACTTTGGCTTTGTATCATCGTTAGGTCCAATTAAAGAGTGGGAGTTAGAATTAGAAAAGAATACAATTGTGGTTAACTCTAAGCAAGAAACAAATATCCCTGGAATTTATGCAGCTGGAGACATTTGTACATATGAAGGAAAGGTAAAGCTAATTGTTGCAGGGTTCGGTGAAGGTCCTACAGCCGTTAACAATGCAAAAGCATACATTGATCCAAAAGCTCGCCTACAACCAATGCATAGTACATCAATGTTCTCGTAATCAAAAAGCGAATGACCATTTGAATGGTTATTCGCTTTTTTTTAGGGTTTCAGCTAATGCATGTAGCCCTTTTTTATCGTTCGTCTGTAACTGGACTTCATATTTAAGCTCTTCTTCACGAATTAAGTTAGTCGATACCTGATAATTCTTCAATTCACTTATATAAGTGTGGTACGGCAACAGGTTAAATGGCGATCCCACACTTTGAAAAATGAGCTGCGCCACTTCTTGCTCTTGAGTATTTAAATATAGAATTGATATCTGTTTGTTGGAATCCAAAAATAGGAGTGTAGTTTTTATTGGCAATGGTGTGGGGATATGTTGGATAAAAAGCATCGATTCAATTTTATCTTGCTTCTGAGATTTTATCGGAATAAACCATGCAGTTAGTTGTTGAATCATTTTTATTAAACGATTTTTTCTAAAAAAGCTTCCGTAACTATAGGCATTTGTTCGTAGTGTATTATTTTCTTCTACCAAACTTTGCACCCCCTTAAAAACCAGTCTAAATAAAACTGGGTTTCTTATATAAAATTATAAATAATTCTGACAATTAAGTCAATTAGAATAACATCTTGTGTTATGTTTCATCACACGTTATTTCATACTCTATGCGCCATCATATACGTATATCCTTTATACAACTCACCAGAATTAGAATTCCTAACAAAAAAATTGAAATAGCTAAGCTGACGTTATTCACACAAAGTCAAAATATCAAAATAAAAAACAGCTCTATTCATTAGAATAGAGCTGTTTTTAGTACCTTGTTAACACTCTTCCGGTGTACCAGCGTTCGCTGCCGTACGGAATGAAGATCCACAGCCGCATGATGCAATGGCATTCGGGTTATCAATTGTAAACCCTCCACCAAGCATAGACTGCTTGTAATCAATCTTAACTCCTTTTAAGATTGGGGCACTTTCTTTATCAACAAGAATTTGAATGCCATGTTGTTCAAACTGCATATCGTTTTCACTAACTTCATGTGCAAAGCCCATTCCGTATGATAAACCTGAACAGCCTCCTCCATTAATCGTTACGCGAAGGTAAGCATTCTCTTCTTCATGTTCTTTCATCATATCTTTTATTTGAAAGCTAGCCGCCTCTGTAATTTCTAGGATATCTTGACTCATAATTAGATGACCTCCTTTTACCTATAAGTATACGCTGTGAGTAAATGATGAACAACTACTCTGCTTTCAGTTCTTAATAGTAATAAACTCCATCACAAATAACAACTGCTGGACCTTTCATTAGTACATGGTTATTTTCTTTCCATGTAATGGTTAAGTCTCCACCTGCTAAGTGAACAATTGTGGGAGTATTTTTTTGCGTAAGATTATTTAAAACAGAAGAAACAACTGCAGCACAAGCACCAGTTCCACAAGCTTGCGTTACACCTGAACCCCGTTCCCAAACGCGGAAATGCATTTCCGATTCATTCATAATCTCTACAAATTCGACATTTACACCTTCTGGAAAACGTGGATCTTTTTCAACCACTGGCCCTAATGTATGAAGAGGTGCTTTTTCAATATCTTCTACGTAAAATACAACGTGAGGATTTCCCATTGATACAGCCGTACCTATAAGCTCTTTATCACCAAATTTCATTTTTTCTGACACAATGCTGTTTCCTTCAAATCCAAGCATTGGAACTTCAGCTGGCTTTAGCTTTGGTGTACCCATGTCAATTGTTACCTCATTTACTTCTTTATCCTGCAAATGAACAGTTGCATAGACAAGGCCTGATAATGTTTCGATTGTAAACTCTTCTGTTTCTACTAAATTATGCTCATATGCATACTTAGCTACACATCTTAAGCCGTTTCCGCAATTTTTTGCTTCTGAACCATCGTTATTAAATACGCGCATTTTAACATTCGCTCTAGTAGAAGGACAAATCAAAATCATTCCATCTGACCCAATACCTGTGTAAACGTTTGATACTTTAATCGCGACAGAAGCTAAATCTTCTTCCGCGATATGTTCTTCAAATAGATTGACGTAGATATAATTATTTCCAAGCGCATGCATTTTTGTAAAAGCAAATTTTTTCATTTAATCACCCATCATTTTTTAGTATGGTCTTAGTATAAAAGCATTGAATGTAGGAAACAATAAGAACATCCCCCGTTTCCCAACTCTTTAGCCAAATTGGTTAAGGAGTTTTTTATTTACAAAGAAAAAGCTCCAAAAAACATTACAAAAGACCCACAAAATAAATTTACCCGTGTATAATATAGTTAAAAAGATTTATATATTTTTAAAAGGAGGAAGTTCATTGAAAGCTTTACATCCTCTTTATGATAAAAAAAGCTCTTGTGCTTTGTGTAGCCACAGGTTTTATTCTAAAAAAGTTCGGTCTCGCTTTTTAAAGCCTCAAAGATACGATACTGACTTTTTCGTTGATTATGAAAATCCACAGTTCCATCCTATTGTATATGATGTCGTAATCTGTCCAAAGTGTGGATATGCCAGCACTGAACAGTTCTCAAAACTTTTTCCTCCAGGCAGTGAAAATCAAGTTAAGGAAAAGGTCATGAAAAATTGGAAATACCAGCCCTATGATCAAGAACGAACGTTGCAACAAGCGATAAATGCTTACAAGCTGGCTATTTATTGTGCCAACATAAAAAAAGAAAAGTCTTCTGTGCTTGCAAGCCTTACTCTACGATTAAGCTGGCTATATCGAATGCTTGATGACAAACAACAAGAAAGAGCTTTCGCTTTACATGCATTAAAGTTCTACACCACAGCATATTTAGAAGAAACATTTCCTTCTAACAGCAGCGAAGTTCGATTGCTATATATTATAGGAGAACTAAACTATCGGCTTGGGTTCCAACAGCAGGCGCTCCTCTATTTTTCAGAAATTATCTATAAGCACAAAAATCATCCCGATCGGAAAACATTTGAGCGAACTAAAGAAAGATGGCATGAGATTCGTAGCATTTCATAGTAAAACGGAAGCGACAATACTAATAGCATTGTCGCTTCCGTTTTTATTCTATATTAAAACATTGTGTTCTCTTCCAAATGTGTGTAGATAGCTGCTACTAATTCTTCTGGTGTGTCCGCAACTACAACATCCCCGTTCACTAAAGCAAAAGGAGATTGTGCACATTTGCCACAATAGCCCAGACATCCATACTCAACAATATCTAAGTTTGGATCTTTTTCTAACTCTTCCAAAGCAAGCTGAGAACCGCTAGCTAAATTGCTGATACAAAATTCAATAATTGGTTGAATCACTATTCTCACCTCTCTACTAATTGTTTATCCTACCTTGTTTTTAAAAGGACGTCAAATGTTCAAACTGCATGCTTATAAGGAAATTATGTTGAAACATATTGTGGTTTTTATTCAATTTAGTTATACTTTTATGTGAATACAAACAAAACAGGTTATATTAAATTATTATTTAAGTAAAATATGCTATGCAAAATCGAATGCGATTGACGTATCGGTTTCGTTTTGTATGCCTATATGTTTTAAGTAACTCAATTAGTATAGAGAGAATACAATGTCTAAACGTAAAGGGGAAATCCAGATGAAGAACCTTGTGATACTCGGTGGAGGATACGGTGGTATGCGTGTCCTACAGCGACTTTTTCCAAATCAACTACCAGAGGATGTACATGTAACACTGGTTGATAAAGCACCTTATCACTCATTAAAGACTGAATTCTACGCGTTAGCAGCTGGAACAATTTCAGATCAGCACGTTCGTGTTTCTTTCCCAGAGCATCCTCGTTTATCTATTCGCTATGGCTTCATTACAAACATTGATCTTGAAAATAACCAAGTTCACCTTGAAGATAACGAAGTTCTCCATTATGATGATTTAATTATTGGACTAGGATGTGAAGATAAATATCACGGCGTGCCTGGCGCACCAGAACATACGTATAGCATTCAAACCATTGATGCTTCTCGCGCTACATATCAAGCGTTAAACAATTTACCTGCTAATGCAACCGTATCGATTGTCGGAGCTGGCCTTAGCGGTGTTGAATTAGCTAGTGAGCTAAAAGAAAGTCGTTCTGATTTAAATATCATGCTATTTGATAGAGGAAAATTAATTTTATCTTCATTCCCAGAACGTTTGAGTAATTATGTGCAAGAATGGTTTACGTCTAACGGTATTGAAATTGTAAACAGTGCTAATATCACGAGAGTAGAGCAGAATATCTTGTACAATCATGATGAGCCAATAAAAAGTGATGCGATTGTGTGGACAGCAGGCATTCAACCAAACAAAGTTGTTAGGGATTTAAATGTTGAGAAAGACCCTCAAGGTCGCGTAGTGTTAACCAAATATCATAATCTGCCTAACAATGAGAATGTCTATGTATTGGGAGACTGTGCTAGCTTACCACATGCTCCTAGCGCTCAATTAGCCGAGGGGCAAGCTGAGCAGATTGTTCAAGTGTTAACAGCACGATGGAAAAATGAAGAGTTACCTGCTGAGCTACCTACTATTAAACTTAAAGGCGTATTAGGTTCTTTAGGTAAAAAGCACGGATTTGGATTAGTAAATGACCGCGCCATTACAGGTCGAGTTGCTCGCTTATTAAAGTCAGGAATTTTGTGGATGTATAAGTACCATAATGGTTAATCAAAAAAACGCCTAACGGGCGTTTTTTTTATGCAGATACAAATCCATATTTCTCTAATTCTTCAAAAATGCGCTTTAGCTTAGGATTCCCTTCTCCCACTATTTCATTGTTAATTAAAATAACCGGATAAAATAAATCCTCATCAATTACTCTTTGTGAAAACTCTTGCTTCTCTTTTTCATCTACAGGCGGGTTATAAATATCAATGTAGCGTATGTTAAATGATTCATTTGGGTATTTTCGACTGAGCGCTGCCTCAAGCCACTCTTGTGTGTCTTTTGAAGACGGTAAATTCACACAGCTTGCACAAATAATTTCTGCTCCATATACACAGATTTCAACGCTGTTTTTTTCCACATTTGTTCCCCCTATTCCCTTGTCGTGACTCCTTCAATAAAGAAAGCTTCCACCCTACCTTACTTTTATTGTACACAAAAATCATTTAAAGGACATCGTTTTTCAAATTGAACGAACGTAATCAAAGATTCTTGAATAGATTTTTTATGTAAGAGCGTTTATAATAGAACTAGAGAAGGAAAGGAGTCGATAATCATGGCTGAAATGGAAATGCATGAACAAGTACAAGAAGTATTAGATAAGCTTCGTCCATTTTTACTTCGCGATGGTGGAGATTGTGAATTAGTCGACGTTGAAGATGGCATTGTAAAATTACGTCTTCTAGGCGCTTGTGGCAGTTGCCCAAGTTCAACAATCACACTAAAAGCAGGTATTGAACGTGCTCTTTTAGAAGAAGTACCTGGTGTTGTAGAAGTTGAACAAGTTTTCTAATAATCCCTTATATAACAAACCCTCAAGCGATGCTTGAGGGTTTTTGCTTTAGTTTGCTACGACTTGAGCATCTACATATACACCTTTTGTATCAATATCTACTATCTCTACTTCACAATGAGATAACTTTGCGGCTAAATGCTTGGCAATATCTTTACCTTTTCCAACAGGTGCTAAGCACAAAACACTTGGTCCTGCCCCGCTTAGCGCTGTTCCATAAGCTCCTAGCTTTTTGGCTTCCGCTCTTGCTATAGCTAGTTCTGGCACCAATTTTGTTCGATAAGGCTCATGGTATAAATCTTTTTCCATAAATGTACCTACCGCTTTAAAATCACGATTCATCAGTGCGGACACAAGCATATTACCAATTGCTCCCGCTTCTACTGCTGTTCGATAATCAATTACCTTCGGCAAAGCATTGCGAGCATCTGCTGTTTTCAATTCGTATCTCGGAATAATCATAATTACTTCAGTTTGTAAGTCGGGAATATGATTGATATACGTTTCTTCTTCATGATGATATCCAATAACGACGCCCCCATAAATAGAAGGACTTACATTATCTGGGTGTCCTTCCATTAAGCTGCTGATACGCAGCTTGTCTTTTTGTGATAAATTAAGCTGGGCAAGCTGATTAGCCAATTCAATACCTGCAACAATGGCAGAAGCACTGCTTCCAAGTCCTCTAGCTAAAGGTATATCACTTGATACGTATACTTTTGCTGCTGGAAGAGTTACTTCATATTGCTTCGCTACATCCTCAGCTACCTGATACATTAAGTTTTCCTTGCCTGTTGGTATTCCTTTAACATCATCTGTCTCTGGAACAAACAGCCACTGTTCAGCTGGCTCTACCGTTAGAATTAAGTAGCGCCCAAGAGCGATTCCAATAGAATCAAACCCGGGTCCTAAATTAGCAGAGCTCGCTGGCACTGTGATTTTAAAGCGATCAAAAGTTAACATGAAGCGACAACACCTTCAATATATTCAAACACTTTCTCTTCTTCATTTGGCAATACAACTGGCTTAACATCATGCGCGTCAATTGCTACGTTCGGATCTTTTAATCCGTTTCCAGTTAGCACTGCTACTACTGTGGAACCTTTAGCAATTTTTCCTGATTTGACGTCTTTTATTACACCAGCGATTGATGCACAAGAACCTGGCTCTGCAAAAACACCTTCTCGTCTAGCAATTAAGCGATATGCGTCTAAAATTTGCTCATCTGTCACTTCATCAATTTTTCCTTTTGATTCATTAGCTGCATTTACCGCATAGTCCCAGCTCGCTGGATTACCAATACGAATTGCTGTTGCAATTGTCTCTGGATTTTCAATTACTTGATTTCGAACGATTGCAGCTGCTCCTTCTGCTTCAAACCCATGCATTAGTGGTAAACCGCTCTGATTACGTTCATTATACTCTTTAAAACCTTTCCAATAGGCTGTAATATTACCGGCATTTCCAACAGGAATGGCTAGAACATCCGGTGCCTTTCCTAACTGTTCACAGATTTCAAAAGCTGCTGTTTTTTGCCCTTCAATTCGGTAGGGGTTCACAGAGTTTACAAGAGATACAGGTGCCGTTTCGCTAAGTTTTCGAACCATTGAAAGTGCTTGATCAAAGTTTCCTTCAATAGCTACGATTTCCGCTCCGTACATAACAGCCTGAGCAAGCTTACCCATCGCAATTTTCCCATTAGGAATAACAACGATACAGCGCATGCCTGCACGTGATGCATAAGCCGCTGCCGCTGCAGAAGTATTACCAGTAGATGCACAAATGACTGTGTTACTGCCTTCTTCTTTTGCCTTTGCAACGGCCATAACCATACCACGATCTTTAAATGAACCTGTAGGGTTTAGGCCTTCTACTTTCACATGCAAGTTAATACCAAGTTCTTCTGATAAATACGGAAGATGAATAAGTGGCGTATTTCCTTCATGAAGTGTTAACATTGGCGTTTCTTCTGTTACTGGCAAAAACTCTTTATATTGGTGTAATAAACCTTTCCACATTATACGATGCCAACTCCCTCTACTCGATAGCTGCTTTTTACGTTTTCAACAATTGGTAAGTCTCTTAATTGTTGTAAAATTTCTTCATAATCCTTTTGAGATGTTTTATGCGTTACGACAACAATCTCTGCAAGCTCGCTGCCTGTAACCGGTAATTGAATAATTTTTTCAAAACTTACGCCGCGTTCAGAAAATAGTGTTGTTAATTTAGCAAATGCGCCTACTTGGTCTTTTACGTGAATACGTAAGAAATGTTTCGAAAACTTTTGGTCTTGTGTTTTCAACTTTTTTGGGAATTGAGGCGTTACGGCACTCTTTCCATTTACACCCAGTCTCAAGTTTTTCATCACACCCACAAGATCTGATACAACCGCAGTTGCTGTTGGTAAACTACCTGCTCCAGGGCCATAAAACAT